>NZ_CP139971.1:983303-1311070 GCF_034424545.1 Trinickia caryophylli
CGACGAAATCGTCACGATCGTGCTGACGAATTACTCGAGCCAGGTGTTCCGCGAGGCGAGCATCATCGCCGGCGCCGATTACTTCTTCGACAAGACCACCGAATTCGACCTTGCGATGGATACCATCGCAAGGCTCGCCCGCGAGAAACAGGACGGGCTCGGGCGCTGACGCACCCACCGCTCCCGTCCCGCCTCCGCCTCCGCTTCCGCCTGATGGATCGGCTAGTGTTTTCCGCAGGCTTCGGGGTCGAGCAGTGCCTGCTCGGCCCGATCGAAAGCCAATCGGATTGCCGCCTCCGGGTCGGCGTTCGCGCAGTGTGGCATCGGAAGCAGCTTGCCGTCACGGGTGACCAGATCCAGCCGCGCATCGTAGTCGGTGCCGGTAACAGTCGTCGAATGCATCGCCTCGATCGCGAGGTGGCAGCCGCTGATCGCCCCGGAAAACCGCTCCAATCGGAGTAATTCGACAGCGGCTGCGGCTTCGATGCGCGCGGCCCCCGGAAACCCGAGGTACACGATTTGCATGCCGATTCCCATTCTCCGCCTCCGCACCACATCCATATTTGCCTGTCGGGCGTTCGGCGATGCTGCCGACTGCCATGGGTTTTATCTTGTCGTACCGGGGCAAAAACGCGTTGATATGGGTCAACGGACCTTCGGGCCGCGCGCGTGAGCAGATCAGGCCGCGGATCGCCGCATCGACTGCCCATCGCTGCGCATGCGGCCAATGCGTATGACGGAAGAAAAGCGCCGCGCATGCTTGCGGCACCCGCGACGGATCGCACGCAAGAGCGGGCAGCAGGCGCCGCGCTCGCCACATCGTCACCCGCTTCAGAGCAGTTCAGGAATCGGATCGCGCACGGCCTGAGTGCGTGCGGGCGTCGATCGCCTCTCTCACGCAATAGGCGTCGGGGGTCGGTGCCGAAACGGCCGGCTGCGCGGCATACACACAATAAACCGCCGATGGCACGTTGATCGCCGGACGTACGCAATAGGCGCCCTTCGCCTTCGTCCCGGCCGGCGCGTTGTCGGCAAGCGCACGCACGCAGTACGCAGCCGTCGATTCGTCAGCGAGCGCGCGCACGCAGTAGGCGGCGCTTGCGGTCTCCGCAAGCGCGAGCACACAGTACGCCGCGGACATCCCGCCATCGCGCGCCGCCGCGCCGAACTCCGCGTCCATCAAAGACTGACTCGCTTCGATCAGGGCCGCTCGCCGCGCCTCGTCCGCTTCGTCGGCGTCGATGCCGAGATACGGATCGTGATGAATCATGTGCCCGAAAATGCGCTCGCAGTCGGCCGCGTAGCGCTGCGTATCGAGGATATGTATGTGCCAGAACTCGTCGACTTCCTCGCTTGGCACGACCTGCACCTCCGGATACTTTGCGGCAAGCTTGAGAAACTGCCGATATCCGGTCTCCGCACGCGCGATCGCGTCCGCGCCGAGGCGCCCCTGGGTACGGTGCGCGAGCTTCGCTTTGATCCGCTCGAAATCGAGCGCATCGATGGCTTCCCACATCGTCGCAACGTCTAGGTCTTGCACTTGCATGGTCTCGCTCCATCAGGTGTGGCAAGAACGCCCCGTCCCCGAGTGCCGGACGTCCTTGATATCGGGCCTCGGCGCATCGCCGCAGCCACGGTGTACCGGTCGATCGAGGAAGACCCTCATATCGCCGGCGGACAATGGGCGGCTGAAGAAGTACCCCTGCACTTCGTCGCAGCCCTCTTTGCGAAGGAAATCGATTTGCGCCTGCGTTTCCGCGCCTTCCGCGATGACGGTCAGCCCAAGGCTGTGACCGAGCGCGATCACGGCGCTCGTGATCTGCGCATCGCTATGGCTTTCAGGCAGATGGCGAATGAACGAACGATCGATCTTGACCGTGTCGATCGGGAAACGGTTCAGATAGGCCAGCGACGAATATCCGGTGCCGAAATCGTCTATGGAAAGGTGCACGCCTGTTCTCTTCAGGCTCGTCAGCCAACGCACAGCCTGCTCGGGGTGCCGCATTACCATGCTTTCGGTCAGCTCGAGTTCGAGCAGTTCTCCCGGCAGTTGCGCCTCGTCGAGCGCTTCGAGAATGCGTTCCAGCAGACGCCTGTCCGCGAACTGCCGCGCCGAGAGGTTGACAGCTACGTGGATGTCGCCGAGCCCGCTCGAGCGCCACTCCGCCGCCTGCCGGCAAGCTTCGCCCAGCACCCATTCGCCGATCGGCACGATCGCCCCCGTCTCTTCCGCGAGTGCGATGAAGTCGCCCGGCATCACGAACCCGAGCGTGGGGCTGTTCCAGCGGATCAGTGCCTCCACCCCCATGCAATGATTCGTGCGCAGATCCACGCGCGGCTGATAAAAGAGCGTGAACTCGCGGTTTTCCACGGCACGGCGCAAGCAGGCCTCGATCTCCACGCGGCGCTGCAGCGACATGCCCATCTGCCGCTGATAAAGCTGATAGGTGTTCTTGCCGCGCTGCTTGGCGCCGTACATTGCGATATCGGCCGTTTTGAGCAATGTCTGCGCATCCTGGCCATCGCTCGGGAACGTGCTCACCCCTATGCTCGCGCTTACCTGTAATTGCACGCCGTCGGCGACAAACGGCTGCGCGAGCGCCGCCTGAATGGTTTCGATCGTGGTGAAGACGCTCTTCGTTCCCTCGCTCGCGCACGGTTCTTTCAGCAGCATGATGAACTCGTCGCCGCCGAGCCTCGCCAGCATATCCGCCTCGGGCACCCGCGCCGCGAGACGCTCGGCCACGGCACGCAGCAGTTGATCGCCGACGTTGTGTCCTAGCGAATCGTTGATGTCCTTGAAACGGTCCAGGTCGATGAACAGCACATAAAGCGCGGTGTTGCCCGCATCGGCGCGCTCCAGCGAATCCTCGAGATGCGCCTTGAACATGAGGCGGTTCGGCAAGCCGGTGAGCGCATCGTGATTGGCGAGGAAATGCAGATTGTTCTCGGCCCTCCTGCGCTGCAAAAAGTGATTCATCTGGCTCGCGATGGAGCGCGCCATCGCCAGTGCCTGCGGCTCCACGTGCAAGCGCTCGCGCGCGTAGAACTGCGCCACGCCCAATACCTCGCGGCTCGTCGTCAACGGAAAGGAAAACGTCGTGACCATCCCGCCCGCGGCAAGCCATGTAGATGCGCCGCCCACCTTCGTGCCGTGCCCCACGACCCAGTGCGGCGACTCCGGTACCTCGTCGGCCGATACCTCCTGCGCACGCTCGCCAAGCCACGATGCGAGCGCCGGCTCATGTGCGGCGTGCACGACGCGTAGCCGCTGCCCCAAGCCTGCCGGCGTGGGCCAGAATGCGCCCGCATCCCAGTCCATGCCGCTCGTCAGCAATTCCACGAGTTCGCGCAGCACGTCGTACTCGTCCGCGGCCGTCGCGAGCTGCAGCGTGAACGCATGCTCGAGCTCGCGCACGCGATCGATTGCTTTTTGCTTGGTGATTTCGAGCGCGGTGCCGCGCAAACGCCGCGCCCCCGGCGGCCCGCATGCGCGGCCGATGATGCGCAGCCAGCCGCGCCGGCCGCGCGCCGAGCGATAGCGGCATTCGAATTCGAACGGCGCCCGCGCAATCAGCGTGTTCCTGAAGTGAGCAACGAAGGCTCGGCGGTCCGCGGGTTCGATCGCGCGCACGAGCACGGGCAATGTCGGAGCGCGACGCCAGCCGATGAGCCGCGCCATCTCCTTCGAAAAGTGCACGGTTCGCGCATCGAGGTCGACGCGCCAATCCCCGAGGTGGGCGATCCTCTGTGCTTCAGCCCGCGCCATTTCGCTCTCGCGCAAATCGGCCGTGATGGCATCGGCGAATTGCAGTGCGCGCGCACGTGCACTCGATAGCGCATAGGCAAGCCCCGCCAGCAGCAGGCTGATGACAAGCCCCGATATCAGCGAGAAAAACGGCAGGTACCGCTGCGAGCCCATCAGCACGGCGGGGTCGGCCGAAAAGACGATCAGCCAGCGCCGTCCCGCGAACGGCAAATGCGCCTCGCGCACAAAGTCGCGATCGATCGCGCGCTCCGGCGTCGCCCGCGCGTCGTTGGCCAAGCGCGCGACCATGGCCACCCGGCGCGCGGTGCCGCTCGAGCTGGAAGCGGCGGCGCCCGTCACGCTGTCGTAAAGCAGCGAGTCGTCGGATGCGTTCGCGTTGGCCGCTCGCAGCGGGCCGGCATCGTAAATGCGGTAATGCATGAGCCGCAGCGTTTCCTCGCTCAGCAGCCCCGTCATCATCCCGTTGATACGAATACCCGCGCCGACGGAGCCGACATAAGCGCGCCTGCGATCCTGCACGGTGCCGGCCGGCATGCCCCGGCGGTACACGGGCAAACGCATGGCCAGGCCGATCTGCTCGGGGCCGTGGCCCGCGATAATGCGGCGCCCGCTGCTGATGGCCTCGCCCGAATCGCGTGCAATGGCGAGCGCCATGCTGCGTGCGCCGCCGTCTTCCATGTCCACGCCGAGCGCGGGCCGGTTAATCTCGAGCGGCTCGACGTAGGTCAGTATCTCGTGGGTGGGACCCGCGCCTTGCGAGCGAACGGAGAATTCCACGCCCTCATTGCGCAACAGCGGATCCGCGCGCTGCTCGCCGGTAAAGCGCGGCAAGTCCGCCTGTTGCAGGCGAACCGCAAAATTAAGCGTTTGGAATCCCGGATAGCGGCCAGGCAAGTCGAGACCATTGACGAAGTCGCGAAACTCGCTGCGTGAGACCTGCTCATCGGCGCCGAAAAGCGCACGCATCGTCACCAGAACGTCGGAATAAAGCCGCACGCGCAATACGATTTGCTGCTCGACGCTACGCGAATCGTTGTCGAAGCGCAGCTTCGCCTCGCGTTGAACGAAAGCGCCCAAGAGCGAGTAGACGATTGCCGTTGCCACGAGGCCCAGCAACAATGTGCCGAACGCCAGCCCGCCGGCATAATGCTCGCGGCAATAGCGCCGCAAGTACTTCAACCCCTTGCGCACCACCTTCCCCCCGGGCGATGCGCGCGATCTTGCGTCGCGAACCGCCGATCGGCAATCACACCCGTCGCATGGTGCGCGACTTGCATGCGCGCCAACGACCGCGAGATGCCTTCAAAGCCATTTGCCGCTCAGAGCGGCCTTTTACCCACGAAAAGAGAATACCCCGCCCCAATGAAATTAAACAACACCAATGACTTCGACCATCTTATTTTTGAATCTCGATTCTTGTTTTGATATGTTCGGAGGATAACCATTCTTACGCGCCTTTCAACCAAAGGAAACCCTATCAACGCAAACCCGAAAATATAGTATTGATCGTTTTCAAATTTGCGACAGATCAAGGAAGCCCCCGCTTTTTCGGGGCGCCATGTACAGTAAGAATTAACTTAAAAAAGATGCCGCATACCGAACGACACGACCGTTTGACTGGACGAACTCGATGCGGGCAGCAGAAAAATTTCGGCGCGCGCACCCGCGCTTGCATGCAGCCGGACGGCAGCGAGGTAGATATCGGTGCGCTTCGAGAGCGAATAGTCGCCGCCAGCCGAAAGTTGGGTCCATCCCGTTTCGCCGAGCGACGAACGAGCGAGGTGACCCGCGAGCGAGAACGCATAGCTGACCGTGTACTTGATCCCGCCTTCGATCGTGCGCAGCGAAGCATGCTGCCCCGACTGCCGAAACCCCACCGCCGTATACACGGCGTGCAGGTTGGCGGGCCCGAGTTGATACCCGGCGCCGATGCCCGATACCGTCAGCTTGTCGAAGGTCTGGAATCTCGGCAACAAGCCTTGCGGCGATGTACCGACGAGGGACTTGCCGAGCACCGTCGAGCCGATTCCGGCAACCGCCGTGAAATCGTGTATCTCCACATAGGCCGCTCCGGCCTTGAACGGGCCATAGCCGTAGGTGACGCCGAAGCTCGCGGCACTGCGCGACACGAAACTTCCCGGTTGGCCGCCGAACGAATAAAGTGCGCCGAACTGCCAGCCGGCGAGATCGGGCGTGACATACCGCACCGCGTTGTCGAGGCGCTCGGCGCCGAGCCGATCGAGGTCGCCAAGATGGAAGGCGAAGACGGCGGGAGTCAACGTTCCGGCCGAGAATGCCGTCAGGTTCGTGCTCATGAAATCGTATTGCCGGCCGAATGTGAGGGTGCCGAACCGGTCGCTGGCGATGCCCACCCAAGCCTGACGGCCGAATTCAAGACCGCCCTGGGAAAACCGCCCGTCATTGACCGTGAAACCGTTCTCCAGCCGGAAAACGGTCCGGTAGCCGCCGCCGAGCTCCTCCTGGCCGCGCAGGCCCCATCGGTTCGATTGCGCAATGCCGCTCGTTTGCGTCCAACTGCGGCCGCCCGCGGCGTTGCTGACATATGCCAGCCCCCCGTCGACGATGCCGTAAATCTGCACATAGCTTTGCGCACACACTTCGCTCGCCAAGCCGAGAAACACCGCACATACAATCCAGCGTTTCATGATGCCCCCGATTTTATTTTTCGCGCGAAAGTGGCCCGACACTCCGGTCATTTTTCGACTTCTGGCTGGCAGAATACGCCATTCATGCCTTGCATGAGCGGCTTTCTTTGAAGGTGTTGAAATACCGCTCGCCGATACGTCCCCTTTCAAACAACCGCACCGATTGCGTCAAGCTGGCTCGTATTAATCCTGGACAGTCCGCTGTGCACTTACTCCATGTCGAGTAGAGAGTCGCGGGGAAGCGGTACTGCGGCGTGCTTCGCTGCAGTAACGGCCGAAGGCGGCAAAGGCGGCGGCTCCCCGGCCGAGAGTTTCGGCGCGGCCATTGCCGGGCCGGAAATGAAGACGCGCGCCGGCAACACGAAATGCCGCAACTGCAGCACATCGAGCGGCCCCGCGCCGGCCTCGCTGCGCAATTGCACGCTCAGCGGGATGCCCTGGCTCGCGTCCGGCGTCCACGCGAGCAGATAGCGCGCGCTGTCCTGTTGCGTCGCTTTCGCCCGCTCCAGCAGCCGGATCAGGCCGAAGCGGCCTTGCGCATCGAGCGCCGTGCGCAACCCGCCCCGCTCCGTTTGCCATTCGATATGCGACAGGTTCTCGAGCGATTGGCCCGGCCACTCGAACGGCACCCACGCCTGCTTCTGGTTGAAGTAGTGCAGCTCGCGCCCCGACAACACGAACTTCATCTCGGTCACGCCCGGCGTGGGCACCGCCTGCAGTTCGTAGCGAACGTGTGCGTCGCCGGACGGAAACAGCACCGTCGAAACGCGCGCAAGCCGGTTCAGGCTGCTCAGAAAGGCCGGATCGATCGCGAGCGCGCCCTGGCTGGCCCCCTGCGCGGCCACCCAGCGGTCGCCCTGCCGCTCGATGACGCCCGCGAGGTGCGTGGTCACGAACTGCGTGATGACGCCGTTGTCCGGCCGCATGAAACGCGCCATTTCCGGCAGCGACGCATCGTTATCCGAATCGGCGAACGGATAGCGGCCGCCAAACGCCCTGTTCCACTCCGTGACGATCGCCGTGCGCCAGATTTCGTTCAGGCTCGAGGCGGCCGGCTGTACCACGACTTGCCATGCCTGATCGAACGGCGAGCGAAACAGCTCGCCGAAGCCCGACCATCGTTGACCGAGGCTCGCGGCCACGCGGCTTGCGTAATCGCGGCTGTCGGCGATATCCGACGCCTTGCCCTGCAAAACCGCTTGCGCGGCAAGACGCGCCATCGCATCCGGGTCGGGGTTCGAGACGATCTGCTCGAGCTTCAGCCGCATCGCCGTCACACGCTCCAGATAACGCGCAAGGCTCAGGTCGCTCGTCGCGGCGAGTTGCACGGCAGCCTTGCCGTTCGCGGGCATGCCGGTGGCCAGATCGCTGCCGGCCAGCCGCAGAACGGGCGCGAAAGCCGACGCCAGCGGTGCGAGCGGCGGCTGGGCGCGCTTGGCCGAATCCTTCTCGCCCGCGTTGACGAGTTGCTGCGCCTTGCCGATCAGGTTGTCCGCGAGCGACTGTGTGTTCGCACCCGCCCCCGCCTGGTAGATGACCGCATTCATCAGCGCGACGAGCGGCGAGCGCTGCGGGTCGCCCAGCAGGGCCAACTGGTCGGCCGTGGCCGAGAGCGTCGGCGCCCGCTGCCAACGCACGCTGTTGAGAAACTGCGCCCACGCGCGGGCGTAGTCCTCGAAATAGCGCTGGCGCAGCTCGGCTTGGAGCGTCGACGGGGCGGCGTTGGCAGCCTTCGCGTCCGACAGCACCCAGTCGCCCGCGAGGTTGCGCTGCGCGCTCGCGTCGTCGATTGCTTTGGCAATCCGCTCGTCCCACGCGGCGCGGGTGAAGACACCTGGGATCGTCGCCGAGGTGTTGAAGAGGCCCCGGCTCGTCGTCTCGCCCAGCAGGCTCGTGAGAGACACCGGTGGGTACTTCGGCGTCGCTTCGTCGATGATCTGTTGATAGAGCGCGTCCTTGGAGTTCTGAATGCCGCGCACGCCGATGATCGTTTGGCGCGTTGAGGCGACGAGTCCGAGGTCCGGGGGAACCGGCTGCAATTTGCCGCCTGCCAGGTGCTCGGCGAAGAAGGCGAGCGTGTGTTGGCGCAGGTCTTCCCAGGTGCCGGGCGATACCGGAGCATTGGCTGGGCGCGCCGGGGCCGCTGTTGCGACGAGCTGGGGGGTCAGGAAAGTCGCCGCGGCGCGTTCCGGCTTGGCGAGCATGAGGTAGGCCTTGAGTGTGTCGTAGGCAGTCTGCACCTGTGCATCGCCGCCGCTGGCGATCTCGGCGTCGGACAGCGACCCGAGGTGACGCAGGTGCGCCTCGAGTGTCTCGTGGATCGGGGCCACGAGGATGCGGTTGGCCGCGTCGGTGTAACGCGGCCATAGCGCTTCTAGTAACGCTTCGTCCCGGTTCAGGCCGAAGCGGGCGGCCCACGGCGCGCCGTCGCGTTGATGCGTTTCCAGTGTATCGATCTGACGATCGAGGCGATCGAGCACTTGCAAAGCCTGGGGTGGGTTGCCGAGGCCGGACAACTGGGTCACGGTGTCGGTTGCGCTTCGAATCGTCGCGCGGTTGGCAACGCCGGAGAGCATCGTGCCGGCCATCCAGCAGGCGATCAGGCCGGTGGTGAGCCATGCCGCGGACGTCGATAGCGAGAAGCCGATGCGGCGGCCGTGGACCGTGCGGCTGTGTTCCGCAACGGTCTGCCAGATTGCACGGTGTGGGGGCCGGACAGGCGGCGCGGCGTTGCTCGCGTCATCGGCACGCAGCAGTGCCAGTTCGCGCTCCTTGGAGAGCGGTGCGAAAAGAAGACCGTGGACCGCGTGTCGCCAGACACGGGACTGGGATGTCCGCACAACCAGATCCGACAGTGCGCTGCGCAGGTTCGAAATGTGCTGCGACAGTTCGGCGGGATAGCGGTCGCGAGCGTTCTTCGTCAGCCGCACGACGCCCGTGTCCGCGAGGGTGTTGGCGAGGCCTTGCAGCGACGCGTCGATCTCGTCCGCATTGACGCGTGCGTTCGACCACGTAAAGCCGATTGCTTCGTCGGGGCTCGATGACTCGCCGTCGAAATCGGTGATGTCGAGCAGATACGCGGGCGCGGCCCAGCGCAGCGCGCGGGCATGGCGTGCGAGCCGGTGAGCAAGGTCATCGGTATCGAATGGCGCACTGACTGAGCCGCGGTTGTGCGTCACCGCCACAATTGCGTCGATCGGGCGGTGGCGGCGCAGGCGGCGGATCTGGTCGAGCCAACCAGTGTCGAAGGTGTCGCGCGTTTGCTTGGCGTAGAGCAGGATTGTGTTGCCGGTGAGGGCATAGCCGGCGTCGACGAGCCCCGGTGCAAGGCGTTTGACGAGCGATTCGTCGCCGGCGATCAGCACCCAGCGATCGCGATAGCGCCAGCGCCAGCCGTGGCGGTCACGCAGCGCGTCGCGGAGATTCGTGCTGCGGTAGGCGTTGACATCGACCACGTCCTCCTTCTGCGCCGCTCCGATTCTGGCCAGCGGATCGCGGTCGTACCGCTTGCTCGATCGACCGGGGGCATGCTTGGCCACGATCCGCCACGCACCTGCCAACGGTGCGCGCAACGCCAGCAGGAACACGCCGATGACGACAATGACCAGCACCCGATGAAATGGCGACGGGTCCAAGGTCGATCCCTTGAACCAAGCGACCAAAGCAGCGGCGATCGTCGCTGCAATCACAATAATCCAGTAGCCGAAGATTTTGTGTACCTTCATGCATTCAATTCCATTTGTTCTTTTGATACTGCTGCTGGTTGCGCGACTGCGAGGCGCAACGATCGTTCTCTCCATGCCGTGAACTGCGGGACACCGGTTTGCTCGGCATGTTCGATTGCAAGTGCGACGGCAAGCCACCCAGCGCACACGCCGGGGTTGCCCAACGCTGTATCGATGTCATGCAAGCCTGCCAGTCCCGTCGTTTGCGACAGGGCCAATTTTGTGTTCGAGGCCGTTTGAAGAAGCGCCCCTTTATCTTCGCCGAGCATTGCCGCCTGCCAGAGGTCGCTCACTTGCGCGGGCGTCGCCTTGCCCCACAAAAGCGCTAACTGGACGTCGTCATCCAGTACAGCGGTATCGACTTCCAAGGGACGATGCACCATCGCCAGGGGCCGAATCCCACGTCGGTCGGCGAGGGGAGCCCATCCGAGCAATAGCGCGACCGCAGCTTCAGCACTGTTTTCTGGCGGAGCGTCGTGTAATTGCGCTGACACAAAGAGAACGAAGCGCTCGAGCGCGGGACCGCCTTTAATGTCGAGCCACTCGTCCAGCGCCATCAATCCCTGATCCGCCGAAAGCAGGGTCGCGGACGCGTGTCGTAGCCCCGACTTCGACCAGCATTGACGCCACGCTTGAAGGCGCATCTCTCTATGTTCGTCATCGGGTAAATGCAGACGCACGTCCAAAGGCACGTCTTGCGGGAGCGCCATGATTGCGGGGCGGATTCGCATCAGCAGACTCTCGAAGCACGGACCATAACGTCCCATCCCATCTTCGTTGTCGATCAACGGCAGCGATGTGTGGCGCTTTCCGTCCTTTCCGTCCTGAGAAGTTTTCGCGGCAAGTGTCGCCTCGCCTTCGGCGATCTTCTTTGCGACATCCGCAGTGCCCGAGCCACATAGGTAGCTCAATCCCACGACTGCAAGGGGTTCGCTTGCAAAGCGAATTGCTTTTGCCTGATCTTCCCGCAGAACTTCATCCTCGGCTCTTTGTCGTGTGACTTCTTCGTCGTAGTAGTGCAGCCGCAAACCAAATGCGAGCGCCCATGCAAGCGCGGGTAACGCGAGTAGTTGTACCCAGAACCACGGCGTGCCGGTAGGTTCCGTCTTGGGCCATGTCAGCAACGTACCGACCACACCGACAAGCATGAAGACCACAAACAGCGCCAGCCAGACAACAGCTCGCGGCGGGCGAGGTTCGTCCGATCGTTGCCGCGGGGAAACAGGAAGGACAACCGGCATTGCCCGCCCTTCAGATGAGGCTGGAGATCAAGCGGCAACCGCACACGGCCCGGTAGCCGTGGCGAGCGACCGGCACGCCGTCGTCCGTCATCGTCTCGTCGCCATCGATGATGAGATTGGGTGTGATGTCGTGTTTCGGGCAGGACACTTCGTCACTCTTGCGCGCGACAAAGCGGCCACCGAATTTCATTGTTTTCGAGGCGGTGATGACTTTCCCACCATGGTCCGTGGAATCGCCCAAGAGAACCAGATCGATCATTCGTCATTCCTTGGCAAGATTGTTGAGCGGTGAAACGTCGCTAATTGGCGAGCCGATCCCCAACGGGTCCGGGTAGCGCTGCGAGCCTTGGGTCCACGCGGCGGCATCCTGAAGCTTCTTCAGCTGTTCCTCGCGAATCTGATCGGGGTTCGGGAGAATTTTCTTAGCGGCTTTATTGGCGGCGTCCTTGGCCTTGTCGATGGCCTGATCTTTGCCACTCTTGTCCTCAATCGTTCGCAACTGGAGAAACACACTGTCTCCGAGTGAAATGTTATTCGCCCGTGTGATGGTGTTATGGACAAAATGGTCAAAGAAGGCGAGCACCTCCGGCGACAGGGAGGCGGGCTTCACCCACGCGGTTGCCAGCTCCCGAACCCTCGGATCGCGAATGTCATCGACGCTGTGAGTCTCACCCAAAAGATCAGGGCGCGGCGTCCCCTTCTCCGCCCCGTTGTAATAGTCTGCCCTGGCGTTGTAATCGGGAGTGGGCGTGCCGGGGAATATCTTGTTGTAGACCTCTGCATCGATCGTGTTAACAAAAAGATGGCTGCCGGTGCTGTTTGTGCCTGTTCGGTCGTGCAGAGTACGCGCCCACGAAATGAACAACTTCTGATGCGCGAGGAAATGATGCTCGAGCGTACTTTTCCCGCGGGGCAATAGTGCGGCGTAGGCCTTGAAAAGGTCGTTCACCGTGGCGGTTTTTCCGTTTACTAAAACCGTCTTCGTATATGTGAACAGCCTCAACGTGTCGGGGTCATTCTCAGCGCGCATGTCTTCCAGTCGTCGCACCGGTACCCCAGATGCCCATGCCTGGTCGAGCATGTTTGTCGCCGAAACCTTCGCTAGCTCCGCTGATTTCCCATCGTCGCCCTCCACGAAGCCCCCACCTACATCCGCCTGACTGCCGGGATAGACGACTTCAGTCAGGTTGCCGGCTTCCTTCGAGTTGCGCGGAGAATCGATCGGCTTGTAGAAGCGCAGCTCGGTGGCAGCCACGTGGTGGACAATCTTACGAAACTCCCCCGGCGTGTCGAATTGGCCGAGCGTCCGTTTGCCGAGCGCGACCAATTGACTGAGCCCCTCGATCGCAACCCGGACCACGACCCCGCCCGCACCCCCGGCTTCCGGAGTGGTAATCGTCCCGGCCGCCATTAACAGCTGTGTTCCTGCTTTCGCGAAGAAGCTGTCGCCATAGGCACTCGATACGCTGTCGAACAGCCCCATGAAGTCGAATAGTACTTCTGCGCCTTGATAAGTAATTTTCTCCCCGTCTTTCTTGCACACCTTTTCGATCAGTTCATTCGCGAATTTTCGTGCAGCAACCGCTCCCCGGTCGAAACCGAACATCGAAATCCGAATGAACTGGATAGGTCTGGGATCGCTGCGGGCTTGCACGATGATGTCCGTGAAGTCCTTCTTCGCTTGATCCACCCGTGCGTCAAAACCCGTTCCGAGCCACGCGGCCGGCGCTCCCATATCCCGGACACTTGGAATGGCGTCGGCAGATGCCTGTACGATCACCGGAATGATTGTCTTCACGCTGGTGACCGACGCACCCACCTTCTTCAGAATCGCACCCGGTTTGACTCCCTCGCCGAACTTCTCGAGAGCGTGGACAAGAGCGGACTTCACGCCGCCGTTCGTGCCTGTGCTGTAGGCTTCCGTTGCGCCTTTCGCAAAATCCTTCGTGGCTTCCTTGCGTGCGTCACGGATGCTGTCTTTAACTGCATCCGTGACCGCACGCCCACTTTCTTTGACGGTGTTGGCGGCCAGCGTGCCCGCGATCCCCACTGTTTGCTTGGACAGCGGGCGGCCCATACCTTCGTAATAGCGCCGGTAAATACCCTTGTCGCTGTCTGACTGCTTGTGCGCCAAGAACAATCTAGCGACATTGGACAGAGCATCTACATCCTGCGAGGTCTTGCCGAATCCATCGAAGAAGAAGCTGATGTAAATTGCCTGGCGGCAGCGGAAACAACCATCCGGCGGCGCAGAAGGCTGGGTGAGTGTGAAACTCGCCGCCCGTCCCACGCGATCGGCCATGGACGGACTATCTTCCGCGGCTGCTGAAGCCGAAATGGCCGTTTCTTTTGTACTCATACCGTTTCACCTTAATGCGAACCATTTGGAATATGTGGCGTTGCCGGGAAATCCACCCATTTCGCTTCGATCTTCCTTCCCGGCAGGAAGTGGAATTCGATGTAGCCCTCGTGCTTGTTCGGCAGCTCCGGAACCGGGATGTCGGTTTCGTAGGTTTCGTTGGGTAAGTTTTTGTCAAACTGTTCCCACGTCAATCCAAGCGCGACTTTGATATGCAGCGTCTTTGCGTGCTTCGGGATGTCGAGGCAACATACTTCACCACCGCCCCCTCCCCCTCCCCCTCCCGTGTAATGAGCACTGGAGTTCGCGCCCCAAGTGCCGTTAACCCAAAAGCTTGCAATGTTGCGATCGGTGTAGTTGTAGCCAGCAATGTGATACGGCCCATACGTTTCCTGCGAGCACGCTCGGCCGACTACGAACACAGTGACACAGGCGAGGAGCAGCAAGCCTCCCCAGCGTTTTAGAATATTCATCAGTGTCTCTCTGTCCTCAACTCGTAGCGCTCGGAATGTGTGGCGTGGTCGGGAAATCCACCCATTTCGCTTCGATCTTCCGTCCCGGCAGGAAGTGGAATTCGATGTAGCCCTCGTGCTTGTTCGGCAGATCCGGAACTGGGATGTCGGTTTCGTAGGTTTCGTTGGGTAAATTTTTGTCAAACTGCTCCCACGTCAATCCAAGCGCAACCTTGATATGCAGCGTCTTTGCGTGCTTTGGGATGTCGAGGCAACACGTTATTCCCCCGCCCCCTCCAATTTTATGGGCGCGCGAATATCCCGCCCCAAAGTCGTCGATATCGAAGGCAGCGATATTGCGATCGGTGTAGTTGTAGCCGGTAACGTGGTACGGCCCATACGTTTCCTGCGAGCACGCCCGGCCGACTGCAAATACGGTTACACCCGCGAGCAGCAGTAAGCTTCCCCAGCGCTTTATATTTTTCATCAGTGCCTCCCTGTCCTCAGCTCGTAGCATACGGAATGTGCGGCGTTGTTGGGAATTTCACCCATTTCGCTTCGATCTTCCGTCCCGGCAGGAAGTGGAATTCGATGTAGCCCTCGTGCTTGTTGGCCAGCTCTGGAACCGGGATGTCGGTTTCGTAGGTTTCGTTGGGTAAATTTTTGTCAAACTGCTCCCACGTCAATCCAAGCGCAACCTTGATATGCAGCGTCTTTGCGTGCTTTGGGATGTCGAGGCAACAAACAAATCCGCCTCCTCCACCAGACTGGTGGGCTGCCGAATCTCCAGCACCAAAACCATCAACGTCGAAAGCAGCGATGTTACGATCGGTATAGTTATAGCCAGTGACGTGATACGGCCCATACGTTTCCTGCGAGCACGCTCGACCGACTGCAAACGCAGTGACACAGACTAGGAGCAGCAAACTTCCCCAGCGCTTTAGATTTTTCATCAGTGTCTCTCTGTCCTCAGCTCGTAGCATACGGAATGTGCGGCGTTGTTGGGAATCTTACTCATTTCGCTTCGATTTTCCTTTCCGGCAGAAAGTGAAATTCGATGTAGCCGTCATGCTTGTTCGGCAGATCCGGGAGAAAAATGTTGCGGTCAGTGTAGTTGTAACCGATCACGTTATAAGGACCATATGCTTCTTGTGAGCAGGCTTTCCCAACCAGAAGTACAGTGATGGTGGCCAGCACTAGCATGCTCCCCCAGCGCTTAAGGATCTTCAACATTGTCGCCACTAAAATGAGGTTAAATATTTGCAATTAGAGAGTATCGACGTTGCATCAGGAATGCGATGCAGATGTCCCCACGGCTTCCCATACGTCGACGGAGATCGATGAGAAAACTTCTTGCAAGGGCTTGTCCGCGCGCTCGCGTGCGTCTAGCTTTTCGCTGATCGCGGGATGGGCGTCAAACTCCCGATTGACGTTCAAGCCGACCAGAGTGAACAACATCAAATCGTCCACGTTTCGCAGCCTATAACGATCGAACGCTCGATCAAGGAGCTCGCGAGCGTGTGCGATGCAGGTACGGCCGTCGACATCGGACATTGGTGGCAACAACTCATCCTTGATCTCGTGATAGACCGTTTCGGCCAACGTCGCCATTGCCAGTCGCTGCTGCTGGTCGACGGTAAGCCGAACACTGTCGGCCGCAGCATCGAGATTTTCGAGGGCGCGATCGAGGCCCTCGACTTCTTGCCACGTTCCGCGCCAGTACCGCACCGCACGAAATGGCGCGACAAACTTGTCGTGCTGCTCAGGCGTGAGTGCGTCCAGCAATGTGTTGAGAATCAACGGATCGTAGTAGCGGAGAAGTGCCTTCCGTCCGTCCGCCAATTCGACTTCCGCAAACGGATGGAGATAGCGGGTCAAATGGGGCAACGGCACCCGTGACGCAATCCATAGCACGAGGTCTGTATGCTCGCTCTGCCGCAGGAGCGTTCGTGCGAGTGCTGCCTGGCCCTGATCGTCCAGCCTGAGCTCGACCAGATAAGGGGCGATGCTGGGTGAGGCTGCTTCCAGCATCGTGTCAGGATAGAGGCATTGCCACGCCGCGTCGCGCTCGGTCACGAGCTGCAGCATGCCTGCACTTAATGCACCATCAACGAGCGCGTACAGGTTAAGCGGCGTATCGTGACCGTCACCCAGCGATTCGAACCATTGGGTAAGCTCGGCGAACCGTTCGACCTGGAAAGGAGCAGCGTTCATACGGGAACTCCTATGCACGTGGCGTCAGGGCGCTGCGGCTCTGAGCCGCATGCGTTCGGCAATCCTTGCAGACGCCCTGCGGAAGTTCCGGCATCTGAATCCTGTCGCTCGCAGCGGAGGGCTTGTCCCACGACGCGCACTTTTCGAGAATATCGCCCGGCGTGCCGTTCTCGATGCCGTTGGGCGTCACCTTGATATACGACCCACCCGCTCCAATCCAGACCTCCTTGGTGGCCGCGAGAATGAGCTTGCCGTCGACACTGGAGATCTTCAGGTCCCTCAGTGCACTGATTTCCATTTCGTCGGTCTGCGCCTGAATTTCGATCTTTCCCTTTGCCGCAAGGAACTTCATCCCGCATTTTTGCGCGAACATTGAAATCGCTTCACCTGCTGCGACCGTAAGTTTTTTGAACACGCCGATATCGGCGGCCCCTCCGGCGCTGACCGCAAGATTATTGCTCGCAGCCAACTGAAGGTGCTGGCCGCTCGTTAGCGCGATACCGTCCGGCGCCGACGCCAGAATGACAGCGCGCTGCAATCCATTTAGCCGCTGCTCGAGAAACTGCTTTTGCTGTTCAAGTTCGGCCAAGTGGGCACGAGCGGCTTGCGCACTGGCAGTCAGGTTTTCCATCAGCAAAAATGCGTCTTCAAGCTGAGCTTTCGCGGCAGTCATGTCGAGCTGCCTGCCGCTGGCCCCTTCTTGCACTTCTGCGGAGACCAACACGCCCTTACCGCGGACGGCAACCGGCCCATCCGAACGCAACTCCGCCCCCCGCCCACGCTCCTTGCGATCCCCATCGACCATATGCCCCAGATTGAGCTCGCTGGTCTGATGCGGCGTGGTCAGGTGGATGTGCTCAATCCCTTCCTTATCCTCCATCCGCAATTCGTTCTGCGCCGCAGTGCGAACGATGTTCCGGGTGTGATTCAGATTGTTGACGAGGTCCGGATGCAGGCTGTCGTGCATCGCCCCGATAATCACGGGCCGATCCGGATGACCATCGGTAAAGACAATGGCCACCTCCGCCCCGTCGATCATCGGGAAGTGATGCCCGTAGTTGTCGCCGCTATACGGCTTCGCGAACCGCACCGGCCGGCTCGTACCGCCCGGGCTCCATTCGTCCAGATCGAACGGCAGCTTGATCACATACCAGCCCTGCTCGGTCAGGTACGCGTACTTGTAGTTACCCGGCGACGTGATCCGCGCCGGCAGGATGCCGTCAATGGTCGGCCGCCTGATCACAGCGATGGGCGTGCGCCAGACCCGATCCGATGGAATCCCCTCGAAGGTCAGCCAGAATGAATCGCCACGCCCGCCGCTCGATTCGACGGACGTGATAAAGATCCCGTGCTTGGCGTCGGCCGGATTCGGATCGACGCGCATGACCTCGCCCGCCTCGAGCCAGAACGGATTGCCGGTACCCTTGAAGGTGATCTGGTTCGCCAGATACGCCTCGTGACGCCGACGAGCGACGCCTTTGCCCTCTTCCGGCGTCTCGTAGTGCTCGCCCCAGCGGTAGTCGATGCCGCTCGTCGTCTTGTCGTCGCGCGCCGCGTTTTCCTCTACCAATAGCGGCACACCCGCCTGACGGTGGTTATAGTCGTGCAACCGCACAGCCTCGGGCACGCGCCGGGTCCGCTTCTCGAGCGTCTTGATCGCGTCCATACCGCCGCTCTCGAGCCCGGAGTCGCGCCGGTACAGCACCGTGCGCTGCTTGCGCGCGTACGCGTCGAGATCGTCGCCGAACACCACCACCGACCGATCCTTCTTCTGCTCCCAACGGAACCAGATGCCCTCTTGCGCGCAGAGGCGCTGGATAAACGCGAACGTCGTCTCGCGATACTGCGTGGTGTACTCATGCCGCTTGTACTGGTGGCGCAACTGAAACACGAAGTCCACGCCGGCCCGGTAGCCGTAATGGCGCAGCGTATCGGTGATGATCTCTTCGACCGACTGCTTCTGGAACAGCCGGCTCGTCACACCCCGGTTCAGGTCGGCGAGCGCCGGCTCCAAGCGGACCCGATAGTGCGTCTGATCGGCGGACGTCGAGAACTCATCGAACTCCGTGATGACGCCGTGAACCGTATAGGCGGCCGGCATCTTGCTGAACTGCTCCGCGTTCTCTCCGAACATCGTGCGCAGATAGTTCATGTTCGGGTCGATCGGGGCAACGATGAACTTCGCGGGACGACCCACCACCTGATCCATCGCGATGCCGGCCACGGGGCCCGTAAACTCGATGTCGTATCGATAAAGCTCGCTCAGCGCATCCCTGCCCGTGAACTTCAGGACCGAGGTGGGCGCCGGATGCGGCGCCAGCTTCAACTCATAAGCCTGTGTAGGCAGGATCGACGACATGCGGAGACCTCAGAACATGCGACATCAAAAAGGAAGCCGCCACGACGCCACGCCATCGCGGCTCGCTCGGACGGCAGCTCGACCATCGACCGTCTATTGCGCGCCACCCGCAGGCGAACCCAATGGAATCGGGGCACAACGCTTCGGAAGCGGGCGCTGAAAGCTGCCTATCAGGGTCCCCGTCAAGTCGGAACATCCCCCCCGCGAAACTCGCCCATTTCGATTTCATTCCGTGCGCGCAAAGCGGCGCCAGCGGAATGCCCAACGGCATCCGCTACGTATTGTCTAAATTCGATCAATCGGCTACAGCGCGTATTAAACATCTTTATCCGGTCATCGTCAAAGCTTATGCAAGATGGCAATGAGTCGGCTAATTGTCAAATAATGTGAAATCCCATAATTATCAGACGATGTTACGCATACCCCTGCGGAACGGTTCATCCAGATGCCAATCGTAAACTTATCCCTTTACGCAGCAACGCATCCGCACTTCACCAACAGAACAGTTACATGTTGTTTCAACATTTTTGACATCCCACCTCGTGCACTCGTTGCACGTGGGCGCCAATCACAGGCACTGGATACTCTAACGATGACCGCACTTCGCCAGCACAACTCGAACATTTAAATCAAACCGTAGAGATACGGATTTGCAAATCCCGACAATTACGGCCACGACGCTCATAACCATCTGGAATCCGAAGTTCAACGTTTGGGGATGTCCGACGAGAGCCGCGGCTCCTACGTATCTGGCCGATCGTCAACCATCAGTAGATGATGGATCAATCAGACTCCCGTTGATCCGGCCCTCCGCTGCCCGTATCGTTTGCGCAGCTGTCGGCGTCCGTTCCTCGCGTTTCATCGGGTACACGAAAGGCCGCACACCGTCACGTCACGCATCTTTTTCCTCATTCATCAGGACCTACCGCCATGATCAACGAACGAACCGCCCCGCTTGCCGCGCTACTGTTGCGCGTGAGCCTCGGCATCCTGTTTCTCGCGCACGTCGGCCTCAAGATCTTCGTCTTCACGATTCCCGGCTTCGTGGGCTTCTTCGGCTCCCTGGGCCTGCCCCCGATCGCCGCCTACCTCACCCTTGCCCTCGAAACGGTCGGTGCCATCATGTTGATTCTCGGCATTTACGCGTCATGGATCGCGCTGCCGCTCGCCGCCGAAATGCTCGGAACCATCGTGATGGTTCATGGCGCGAATGGCTGGCTTTTCACCAATAAAGGCGGTGGATGGGAATATCCCGCGTTCTGGGCTCTCGCACTCGTCGTGTTGTTCCTGCTCGGCGACGGGGCCTGCGCATTGCGTCCGGCGCGCCGCGCGGCCTGACGCGGCACCTGCGACGAGCGGCAACGCCAGCCGCTCGTGTACGAGGCGGGCACGGGAAACCGTGCCCGCCTCGTTTCGCGTCTTCCGCCATGCGCCGTTCGCGGATTGTCGCCAAAATCGTAACGGTGATTTCTCCGAATAAGAGTTAACCCGTAGTCGTTGCCTCGCTAGACTGCAGTTATCGGTTGCAGACAAACAGCAACGGATACGACAAACAAATTCCCGGAGGTAATCATCATGAAATCGCTCGTTCAAGCCGCAGTCATCGCCGCCGTCTTTTCGGTCCCCGCTCTTTCGTTCGCGCAATCGGCCAACAATGCGCCGATCACGCGCGCTCAAGTAAAGGCGGAACTGGTGCAATTCGAGCAGGCCAACCCGCGCGCCAACGCCGGTATCGATCCCTATTACCCGGCCAGCACGCAGGCCACGGAAGCACGCATCGCCGCGCAAAACAACGAAACGAGTGCATACGGCGGCGCGGCCGCGGGCTCGTCGGCGGCGGGCAGCGCCACCCGGACAGCCGCCCCGAGCCGGCCGGCGAACCCTGTCAACGACATCTATTTCGGCCACTGAGCGCCCGCAGCGGAAGCGCGCCGCAAACGCAGTCGAGCATCGCACAGGCGCCTCGCGCCAACGACCCTATCGGCACTGCCTGATCGGAGCCGGCCGGGCGCCCTACTGAACGGCGCCCGGCCGCCATGCCATCGGTACCTCCGCCGCCGGCAACCCGGCGGTTTCGCCTAGTCGACCAATCGGCTAGGCGTTTTTTCGTTATGAATCGCCAGCGCGCAAGCCTCGCGCACAAACGGCATAATTGCGCCTGACACGCACGCCCGAAACCACGCAGCCGCCAGAGGCTATTCCATGCTTCACGATCTCGTCGCACGCTATGGCCCCGCACTCGTCTTTGCGAATGCGCTCGCGGCCTCGCTCGGCCTACCCGTGCCGGCAATGCCGACGCTCGTCGTATTCGGCGCACTGGCTGCGCTCGGCTCCGCGTCCGCCGGCGCACAGCTCGGAGAGGTCCTGATCCTTGCCGTGGCCGGCACACTGATCGGCGACAGTATCTGGTTTCTCGCCGGACGTCTCTATGGCGGCGGCACGCTGAAAGCCATCTGCCGGCTGTCGCTGTCACGCGATTCGTGCGTAAAGAAAACGGAGCGGTTCTTCGGACGCTGGGGCGTACGCGTGCTCACCGTCGCCAAACTCGTGCCGGGCCTCTCGCTCGTGTCCGTACCGATGGCCGGTGCCATGGGCACGCCCTACCGTGCGTTTCTGAAACACGATAGCGTCGGCGCCGCATTGTGGGCCGGCATCGGCCTCTTGCTCGGCGTTCTGTTCTCGCGGCAGATCGACTTTCTGCTCGCGATGGCGGGCCAGCTCGGCCGGGCGAGCGCACTCGTCGTTGCCATGCTCGTTGCGCTTTACACGGGCTGGCGATGGATGCGCCGCCGTGCGCTCATTCGCGAGTTGTCCCTCGAACGCATCGACGTGGAAGCGCTTCGCGCGTTGATCGAAGGCGACGATGCACCCATCGTGTTCGACATTCGCTCGGCCGAAACGCGCAAGCTCGACCCATTTTCGATTCCCGGCGCGCGGCTCGTCGACGATCGCGACATCGAAAGCGTCATCTCCGCCTACCGGCCCGATCAGGCACTCGTCGTCTATTGCGCGTGTCCCAACGAAATCTCGGCCGCGGCCATGGCCAAACGCCTGCGCGACGCGGGCTTCGCCGATGCAAAGCCGCTGCGCGGCGGCCTCGATGCATGGCGCGATGCCGGCCTCGCCGTCGTGCCGCTCGTGCAAGAGGAAGTGCCGGCCATGCGGCTCGAAGCCCTTTCGGGCCCCGATCCGAAAGCCGTCTGAGGCGCGTGCCCGCCCACGCCTCGTTTCAGGCGCGTTCGCTATCGCTCAACTGCTTGCGGCGCACCTCGCCCTGGCGCGCGAACATCCAGCCCGGATACTCGGGCGGCAGCGCGCTCACTTTGTCGAGCGTGGCGAGTTCTTCGCCGGTCAAGCGCAGCGACGTGGCGGCGATGTTGTCGTCGAGCTGCTCGATGCGCTTCGCACCAACGATGACGGTGGTCACGGCCTTCTGATGCAGCAGCCACGCCAGTGCAACCTGCGCCACCGAGACGCCTCTCGCGTCGGCGATCCGGCGCATCGCATCGATGCAGTCATAGCCGCGCTCGAGATCGACCGGCGGAAAATCGAAGGTCGTGCGCCGGCTGCCCGCCTCGGCCTCGAGGTCGCGTCCGTATTTGCCGCTCAGCAATCCGCCGGCGAGCGGGCTCCAGACCATCAGCCCCACACCTTCGCTGCGCAACATCGGCACGATCTCGCGCTCGAGATCGCGGCCCGCGATCGTGTAATAGGCTTGCAGCGATTCGAAGCGCGCGAGGCCAAGGCGCTCTGACATGCCGAGTGCCTTCATGATCTGCCACGCGGCCCAGTTCGATACGCCAACGTAGCGCACAAGCCCTTGCTGAACGAGCGTATCGAGCGCACGGATCGTCTCTTCTATCGGCGTGGCAGGGTCGAAGCCGTGCACCTGATATAAGTCGATATGATCGAGCTGCAAGCGTCGCAGGCTGGCTTTCACTGCCTCCATGACGTGGTAGCGCGACAAGCCCCGAGAATTGGCGCTCTTCGTGCCCGTCTCACCGAATACTTTCGTGGCGACGACGACATTTTCGCGCGGCACGTCGAGGTTTTTCAGTGCCGTGCCGGTCATCGTTTCGGATACGCCGTCCGAATAGACGTTGGCCGTATCGATGAAGTTAATGCCCGCGTCGATAGCCCTGCCGATCAGTTTCTCGACGTCGCCTTGCTGCAACTGACCGATTTGCCCCCAGAGGGCGCCGGTCTGTCCACCGAACGTCATCGTGCCAAGGCAAAGCTCTGAAACGAAAAGACCTGTCGAACCCAACTTTGCATACCGCATGATCCGATTTCCTCCATGGCGTGGGAGTTTCAAACGAGATCGGTGATGCTCATGCCGGGAACCGCAGCGCCGCAGGCACGGGCAAATCGACCGCGAAAGTATGGACCCGAGGGTGCGCGGCTTCGATACCCAATCGTCTTTGTCTCATGCCTGTTTCTCTCGGCGACGAACAAAGCATGCCTGGGCGAATGCCGAAGATCCAGCCGCTCTCTCAAACCGGATAAACCCGATAAACCGGATAGACCGGCCACCGCCGCACCCCGGCAGGCGGCAGCCGGCAGCGGGCTCAAAGCGCCTTCGCCGGCTCCCGTGCCTGAACCTGTACCGCCGGCTTGCCCAAGCCTTGCGGCACGATTACGAGGTAGCGCCGCTCGTCGTCATGGGCGGGCGCGCTCGACGCCACCACCTGCCGGATCTGGCCAACCGCGTTGACGATGGCCGCCCCGGCCGGATTCGTCATGAAATCGGCGAGCGGCGTGACGGCACCGCTGCCGTCGGGGTGAGCACTGAGTGCGAGCACATAAGCGGCTTTCGGCTCGAGCCCGGTCACAGCCGCCTGAAGCACCTGCAGCAGCCCCTGATCGAAAAGCGCGACCGTCGTCTGCGGCGTGGCCGCATCGGCACCTTTCGCGCCCGCGCGCACGAGCGCCAGATGCGTGACGTTGCCGGCCACGCCGAGGGGCTGCAGATTGCGCGCGCCGTCCCCATCGGGTACCGCGTCGGGCACATAGACGACCGCCTGCGGCGCCTGTCCGATCGGCACGGTGGCAACGACCTTGTTCGCTACCGTGTCGATGACTGCCATCGCGTCGGCGTTTTCCAAGCCGACGTAAATGCGGCTGCCGTCGCCCGACGGCCAGAGGCCATGCGGCAGATTGCCGACAGGAATCGTCGCGACCTGCGAGAAATCGTCGGTGCGGAACACCTTGACCTGATTGAGGCCGCCCACGGTCACGTAGGCGAACGTGCCGTTCGCGTTATGCACGATATTGACGTGGTTCGTGATCGGCCCCGTATCGAGCGTCTTCAACAACGAAAACGGCGGCCTTGCATCGAACACCTGTGTCTTGCCCGTGTCTTTCAACGTGAACCAGACCTGCTTGCCGTCGGGCGACGCGGCGATGTTAGGACAGAAGGGGCTCGCCTGCGTCACCTTGCCGACGATCTTGTGATCGGCGACGGAGACGATATCCGTCTCGGGATTGAACGACGAGCAGACGTAGCCGTATTTGCCATCCGGCGAGAATATCTGCATGCCGGGCCCGGCCGGCACGACAATGCGCGTCTTCTCCTCGAACGTCTTGCCGTCCAGCACCGCGACGTAATTCTCGCCGCGCACCGTCACCCAGACCTCGCTGCCGTCGGGCGTGAAGAATGCCTCGTGCGGCGATCGGCCCACATACGTGATGTGCTTCACCTCGTTCGTTTGCGTATCGATGAACGCAACCGAATTCGATCCGATCGAGACGACCGCGAGCGTACGATGGTCGGGAGAGAACCCCATGCCGTGCACGAGCAATTGGCCGCGATAAAGCGGACTAAAATTGGCTGGCGTCGGATCGCCGAGCCGGATCGAGCCAAGAAGACGGTTGTCGGCAGGATCGATGACCGAGACCGTGTTGGAAAATTGCTCCGCCGAATAGACGCGATCGTGGTGCGTCACCGGAATATCGGGGCTCGATGCGGAGCCGGGCACCTGCCCCGCGAAAACTGACTGGGCGCCGGCCAGGCATGCGACCGCAGATACCGCGGCGGCGAGCGAACGAGCTTTCATTCGGACTCCTTCATGGTTGAGTTCGTTGATGTGGAGGATGTGTGGTGATGAGGCATGGCGGCGACGCCATGCATTGCATGCGATCCTTGAGTCGCTTGAGCGACATGAGCCTCGTGGCCGCCGTCCTGGGCGGAGCTGCCCGGTTGCGGCTGATCCGGCGCGGGCGCCGGCGCAGGCAGCGGCTCGCCGAGCGCGAGGCGCATGGCGACGATCTCCTGCTGCTGCTCGACGATGATTTCCTGCGCGATGCGGCGCAACTGTTCGTTGCGGCCATGACGCAATTCGGACTGAGCCATATCGATGGCCCCCTGATGATGCGCGACCATCATCGCCACGAAATCGCGGTCGACGTCGCCGCCCGGCTTGATGGACATGCCATCCATCATGCGTGTCATCGCACGGTCGTTTTCCGCGAGAAACGCCGCCTCGTCGGCCGCTCCCGGCCCCGCCGCGCGGGCGGCGCCGATGCAGACGGCCGAAACGGCCAAACAAAGCAGGCCCAGGCGCCGCACCCGGCGCATCGAATCGTTCATGGATTGCCTCTGAAACGCGATGCCGCGCAAGCAAGCCGCGGCAGAAAAGTTCGTGTCCCCCCCATGAAGCGCGCTGCGGCAGCACAGCTGGGGGCTCATGGGGCGAACACGGCCGCGGCCGCATCTATTCCGCGCATCGCGCCGAAATTTCGTCCGAGCGCGGAAAATCGCGCTTGGGAATAAACTGCGCTCGCGAGTGTTTGCCGTTGCATGCGGGCATCGAAGCCCGAAGCCGCCGACTTTCACCGATACGAGAAATGCAAACCCGCGATGAGTTGATGGAGCACATACCGCGTCTGCGCCGCTATGCGCGGGCGCTCGTGCACAACCAGGAGCTCGCCGACGACCTGGTTCAGGACACGCTCGAGCGCGCCCTTGGCCGCATCGATCTCTTTGCCGCCGGCAGCGATCTGCGCGCGTGGCTCTTTACGATCATGCACAACGTCTTCGCCAATCAGCTGCGAAAAGCGTCTTCGCGCGCCCAGCACGTCTCCGTCGACGACGACGCCATTGCCGAAAGCGAGTTCGCCGTACCGGCGAACCAGACCCGCTCGCTCGAAGTGCGCGACCTCGATTACGCGCTTCAGCGCCTGCCGGCTGACCAGCGCGAGGTCGTGCTGCTCGTCGGGCTCGAGGAGATGAGTTATGCCGACGTCGCGCTCGCACTGGGCGTGCCGATCGGCACGGTGATGTCGCGGCTCTCGCGGGCGCGCGAACGGTTGAGGATGTTGATGGCGGGCGGCCAGCCGGCCCAAAGACTGAGGATGGTGCGATGAAAGACCAACGGGATTCGATCGGGGACGAGCAAATCCATGCCTATGTGGACGGCACGCTCGGCGAAACCGAGCGCGCCGAAGTGGAGCAGGCCATCGCGCGCGACCCCGCGCTCGCACAGAAGGTCAACGATTATTTCTCGTTGAATGCCATGCTTCACGAGCGCTATGACCGCGTGCTCACCGAGCCCGTTCCCAAGCGTTTGCGCCGCGGCCCCGCCCGGCACCCGCGCGCGGCGGCCAACTGGCCGCGCTTCGCGGGGCTGGCGGCCGAGCTCGTGATCGGTGTCGGCATCGGCATGGGGCTGGGCCTGCATCTCGGGAAAACGAGCGCGCCGACGGTTGCAACGGCCGATCCGGTGGCAAGCCCGGCAGCGAGCCAGGCATCGCCTCTGGTCACGGCCAGTGTCGCCAACAGCGCCGACGCCTTCGCACAGCGCGCTGCGATTGCGCACGTGGTCTACATGCCGGCTGTCGACCGGCCTTCGTCTGTGAGCCTGAGCCACGAGCAGGATTTCGTGCAGTGGCTCTCGGCTAAACTCGGCACGGACATCCATCCGCCGGCGCTTGCCCGCAGCGGCTTCGAACTGATGGGTGGGCGGCTGCTGCATGACGGCAGCGGCACCACGGCCATGTTCATGTATCGGGATGCCGAAGGTCAGCGCGTTACGCTGTGCGTTTCGCGCAGGAAGCAGGGCGTGGGAACGACGGCGTTCAAGCTTTACCGCGACGGGCCAGTGAACGTCTTTTATTGGGTGGACGGCGACTTCGGCTACGCGATCTCGAGCGGCATCGGCCGCGACGCACTGCTCGATCTCGCGCACGACGTGTACGAGCAGGTTGCCGCCCCTGCCAAGGGCTGACGGCCCGGGTGCGGGCTCAGCGTTGCGCCGCTTTCTTCCCCGGTTGGCGCGCCGCCGCAGCGGACCACTTTGCCGCGTCGCCCGCGCTCGCGAGCGGCACGGGGAAATGAACGCCGGCACGCTGCGCGGCCGCGACGATATGGCCTTCGATGGCCTGCCCGGTACGATCCGGGTCGCGAGCCCGCAGCGCCTCGACGATGGCCGCATGCTCGCGATAGGTCGCAAGCGCCAGCTCGCGCTGATAAAACGGCAGGCGCTGGCTCTCCTGCATAATCTCCGCGCTGTTGCGCAGAATCGATTCGATGGCCGAATTACCGGCCATCGCCACGATCCTCATGTGGAAATCGAAATCGAGCTGCGCCGCCCGCTCGTAATCGCCTTCCGCAAGCGCTTCGTGCAGCGTCTCGACGTTGGCGCCCAGCACGGCAAGATCATCGTCGCCGACGGCAAGCGCGGCGAGCCGGGCGACGAACCCTTCCAGCGCGTAGCGCATCTGATAGGTATCGGGCAGAGAAACCTGATCCTCGAAGCGCCAGCGTTGCGCGCGCGCCGGGCGGGTGCGGTTCACATAGACACCCTTGCCGGCGCGGATCGTCAGCAGCCCCACGGCTTCGAGCGTCGAAAGTGCCTCGCGCAGCGACGCACGACTGATCTGCAACTCCTCCGAGAGTTGGCGCTGCGCCGGCAACAGGCTGCCGACCGGATAGACGCCCTGCTGGATACGCTCGCGAATCGTCGCAATCGCGGCTTCGGTAACGGTTTGGGGGATGCTGTTCATGCGTGGCCCTTGGCGGTCAGACCGGTAGTTTAGTACGGCGCCGCCCTTCCGGCATCCGAGGCGGTCCGAATCGTGCTTGACGCGTTTTGTCCGCCCCCACCGGCACGGGCCCGCCGAAGTTGCTCCCCTGCACGATTACGGCCCCCCATTGCGTCCACTCGGAAGCCGCCAGCCGCCCGCGAAGCGCGCGGGTTAACCCCGCTCGCCTTTGCCTTGACTCGCTCATATTGGATTTCTAATATTGGCCTTAGCGCGCCCGGTCTGACCAGTATGACCAGTCCGACCGAGAGTGATCTTCTGTTCATTCCAAGGAGGCTGGCTGTGTCGAAGTTTCTGAACTCCCTGTTCGGGCGCGTCGTGATCGCACTCGTCATCGGCGCGGCGCTCGGCGCCGCATTTCCCCACGCCGGCGAATCGCTGCGCCCGCTCGGCGACGGATTCCTCAAGCTCATCAAGATGGTGGTCGGGCCGATCGTGTTTTGCGTGGTCGTGAGCGGTATGGCCAGCGCCGGCGATCTGCGCAAGGTCGGCCGCGTGGGCGGCAAGGCAATCGTCTATTTCGAACTCATGACCACGATCGCACTCGTCATCGGCGCGCTGCTCGCCTGGGTCATTCGCCCCGGTGCCGGCATGAACATCGATCCGCGCACGATCGATAGCGCATCGCTCGCCACCTATACGGAGCATGCCAAGAGCCTCAAGGACGTCGGCGGATTCATGCTGAAGATCATTCCCGATACGGTGGGCGATGCATTCGCGAAAGGCGACATTCTGCAGATCCTCGTCTTTGCGGTGCTGTTCGGCTCCGCGCTCTCGCTGCTCGGCGAGAAGGCGGCCCGCGTATCGTCTTTCATCGACGAACTCGCGCAAACGCTCTTTCGCATCATGAGCTTCGTCATCAAGCTCGCGCCGCTCGGCGTGCTCGGCGCCATCGCTTTCACCACCGGCAAGTATGGTGTGGCATCGCTCAAGCAACTGAGCCTGCTCGTGGCCGTGTTTTACGCAAGCTGCGTCGTATTCGTCTGCGTGGTCCTCGGCCTCGCGATGCGGCTTGCCGGCTTCAACATCTTCAAGCTGATCCGCTATTTCAAGGACGAACTGTCGATCGTGCTCGGCACCGCATCGTCCGATGCCGTGCTGCCGCAGGTCATGCGCAAGCTCGAATGGCTCGGCATCAAGGATTCGACGGTCGGCCTCGTCATTCCCACCGGCTACTCGTTCAATCTCGACGGCTTCTCGATCTACCTCACGCTGGCGGTGCTGTTCATTGCGCAGGCGACGAATACACCGCTTTCGCTGCACGATCTCATTCTCGTCGTGCTGATATCGCTCGTCACCTCCAAGGGCGCGCACGGCATTCCCGGCTCCGCCATCGTGATCCTCGCCGCCACGCTTTCGGCTATTCCCGCCATTCCCGTGCTGGGCCTCGTGTTGATTCTTCCGGTCGACTGGTTCGTCGGTATCGCGCGCGCCCTGACGAATCTGATCGGCAACTGCGTGGCTGCCATCGTCGTGGCCGCGTGGGAAAACGACATCGACAAGGCGCGCGCCCGCCGCGTATTGAACGGCGAGCCCGGATTGCAGTTCACCCCGCAGGAAGCTTCATCCGTGCCGGGCGAGGCACCCGCGGTCGCAGCCGCGCGCGCCGGCTGACGTGCGTTCGCCCAGGCCGGAGTCAACACCTTCTCGTACCGCCAACCCGACATCTCTACCATGGCCATTATTGCAACCGATCCTCATGCGCCCGAATTCGTGCGCCGCTACGTCAATCTCGCCGACTCCCGCCTGGGCGCCTGCGCGCTCGAGGCCAGCGACGAATTCTTCGCCCCCAAGGCGCGCATGCTCAATCCCGAACCCGCCGTTTTCATTCCGGGCAAATACGACGAGCACGGCAAATGGATGGACGGGTGGGAAACCCGCCGCAAGCGCACGACGGGCTACGACTGGTGCATCGTCAAGCTCGCGCGGCCCGGCGTCATCAAGGGGCTCGACCTCGATACAAGCCATTTCACCGGCAATTTCCCGCCGGCCGCGTCCGTCGAAGCGGCCTTCGTCGAAAACGACGCGCTCGCCACGGCCCAATGGACCGATATCGTTGCGTCGGTCACGCTTCAAGGCAACACGCACCACTACCACGCCGTGGCCGATAACCGCGCATTCACGCACGTACGCGTGAATCTTTACCCCGACGGCGGCCTTGCCCGGCTGCGCGTCTATGGCCAGCCTCAGGTCGACTGGACGCACGTGGGCGACAGCGAATCCGTCGATCTCGCCGCAATGGAAATGGGCGCGTACGTCGTGGCTGCCAACAACGAGCACTTCGGCGCCGCCTCGAATCTGCTGATGCCCGGGCGCGGCGTGAACATGGGCGACGGCTGGGAAACCCGGCGCCGGCGCGAGCCCGGCAACGACTGGTGCATCGTCGCGCTCGCGCACGCGGGAGAGATCCGGCGAATCGACGTGGATACGGCCCACTTCAAGGGCAACTTCCCCGACCGATGCTCGATTCAGGCCGCATGCGTCACGGGCGGCACGGATGCCTCGCTCGTCACGCAATCGATGTTCTGGCCCGTGCTGCTGCCCGAGCAGAAGCTCCAAATGGACCACGTGCACAGCTTCACCGAAGGAATCGCCGCACTCGGCCCCGTCACGCACGTGCGGTTCAACATCGTTCCCGATGGCGGCGTATCGCGCCTGCGACTGTTCGGCAGCCCCAAACGATGAAGACACTCGCGATCGAACCGCTGACGCGCGAGGCGTTTGCGCCTTTCGGCGACGTCGTCGAGCTCGACGGCGCGCGTCATTTCCCAATCAACGGCGGTACCACCGAGCGGTATCACGACCTTGCGCGCATCGACGTTGGCGCGGGCGAGGGCCGCCCCATCGTCAGCCTGTTCCGCGCGCAACCGCGCGCGTGGCCCATCGACGTCGCGATGATGGAGCGGCATCCGCTGGGCTCGCAGACGTTCCTCCCGCTCGGCGAAACGCCCTACCTCGTCGTGGTCGCGCCGCCCGGACCGTTATCGCCCGCCTCGCTGCGCGCATTCGTGACGCAAGGATGGCAGGGCGTCAATTACGCGCGCGGCGTCTGGCACCACCCGCTGCTCGCGCTCGAATGCGTAAGCGACTTCGTCGTCATCGATCGAGCCGGCGAAGGCCACAACTGCGATGAACTGTCGCTCCCCGAACCGATCCGGCTGGCGGTGCCGAGCATGGCAGCAACGGCATAGCAGCCCCGCCCCGCCTTGCTGCACAGGGGGGCGGCCCTGTGTTCCACCACATCGCCCCCTCTCGCTCGAGCCCTGCAACGCCACCATGGTGTTGCGCAGTTGACAGCAGAAAACGCGCTCCCTGATCCAGAATGCATGCGCTATTGCTATTTCTATTGCTACTGCCATCGGGGATCGGAGTTGAAACGCAGCACGCGCTTATTGGCCCGGCTTTGGCCGATCGGTATCGGGATCGGTGTCGGAATGACGGCTGTACTTTCAACGTCGTGCGCATCGGCTCAGGAGTTGAGCCTGTATGCCGGCCCGCTGACCGGAAGCAGCGGCAACCGGTCGTACTCGTGGGCCCTCGATTACACCGAGGGATTCGGCCGGTATTTCGCCGGCAGCATCGAATGGCTCAACGAAGGCCATGTGCCGGGCCATCATCGCGATGGGCAGGCCGTACTGATTTGGGCCCGGCTGCCAAGCCCGACGCGCCGGTTCGTTTTCTCCGTCGGCGTCGGCCCGTATCGCTATTTCGATACCGAAACGGCCGCCAATGGCGGCGGCTATTCGAATACGCATGGCTGGGGCGTGGTTTATAGCGCACGCGCCTCGTTTTACAGCGCACACCGGTGGACGGCCAACCTGCAACTCAACCGTGTTCAGGTGTCGAGCGGCCCAGCGACCACAGCGGTGCTGGTCGGTATCGGCTACCAGCTCGACGCGCCCGGCGAGCGCGGGCCGCGCGCCTTCGCCCTGCCGCGCACGCAAAAGGTGACGAACAACGAGGTTTCGCTGCTGGCCGGGGAGACGATCCTCAACAACAATGGCTCGAATACGTCGATTGCCGAGGCGATCGAATTCCGGCACGGCCTCACGCGCTATCTCGATGGCACGATCGGCTATCTGCACGAAGGCGGTGCGCTGAAAAGCCGTCGCGACGGCATCACCGCCCAGCTCTGGCTCACGCGTGCCTTCTTCGACGAGCGCCTGACGCTCGGTATAGGCGCGGGCACCTACGCCGCCATTCACCGGCCCGACGGGGCCGATGGCGGTATTACCGGCGACGGAATATTTTCCGGTCTCGTGTCCATTACGGCGTCTTACCGGCTCACGCCACATTGGTCTGCGCGATTGACGTGGAATCGCGTTGTCACGCATTACAGCCGCGATACGGATGTCATTCTCGGCGGCATCGGCTATCGTTTTTGAGCCCGTTGCTCAAACGCCTGACGCGGACTGCCCATCGCGCGCGTATTGCGGCAAGCCATCCGACAGCACGATCCACGGCAGCTTCTGCGAAACCCACGTGTGAAGCGTGGGCGGCACCGCGGCCGGCTCGTCGAGCGTGCCGGTCGCCACGTCGATTTCGCCCGCATGCTTCGCGTGGCGATAAGTCAATTGCGAGCCGCAGTGCCCACAGAACGTGCGCATTACCTCCGCGCTGGACGTGATCGCCTTGGGTTCGCCGCGCACGACACGCAATTCGCTCGCCTTCACCGTCAACCATGCGACGAACGGCGCACCCGCAATGCGCCGGCAATCCATGCAATGACAAATCAGCGAACTGAACGGCGCCGCGAGCAATTCATAGCGGATTCGACCGCAAAAACAACCTCCCTCCAGCATCATCGCCTCCTTTCGCGTGGGACGAATGCGCCCCGGCCACGTGCTACTTCGGCTGAAATGCAATCAGTCCCATGCCCAGCAATGCAAGCGACACGCCAGCCAAGTCCCAGCTCGACGGCCTGACGCCGTCGACGAGCCAGAGCCACACCAGCGCGACCGACACATAAACGCCGCCGTACGCCGCATAGACGCGCCCCGCGGCAGCCGGATGCAGCGTCAACAACCACGAAAACACCACGAGCGAGGCCGCGGCCGGCACGAGCAGCCAGGGACTTCCCCCCTCCTTCAGCCACCGATAAGGCAAATAACAGCCCAGTATTTCCGCAATGGCGGTCACCACAAAGAGAAAAACGGTCTTCACGATTGCGCGGTCTTTCCGGAGAGCGTTCAGGCCGCCTATGGTACCCGCCCTGCAACCCAGGACCGCGCCGCTCAGAAGCGGTCGATCATGCCGATCTGAAACCCGCGCACGGGCGCGCCGGGATAGGCGACCGGCAAACCCGTCACGTTCACGCCGCGCAGCGTGAACGCGCCACTCCCCCGATTGCGCAGCGACGCCGCACTCGCGTAGAACAGCAGCTTTTTCGACACCTCGTATTCGCAAGCCACGCTGAATTGATCGGCATCGTTGCCGGCGCCCGAGCGGTCGCGCATATACGTGTAGCCGAACGACGTGCGAAAGCGCGGTGTCACGGCGTAACGCGCCGATACGGAAAGGCCGTCGTCGTGGTAGCTTGGCGACGCGCAATAGCCGTTGAAGAAAGAAACGAAAGCCGTCCAGGCACCGAGCAGATAGGAAACACCGCCAAGGTTGGCGCGCAGCGCGCCGCTGCCGTTTGTTTGCTGATGCGCAAAGGAGGCGTGCAACGGGCCACGGCGGTAGTCGATCGTTTCGAAGTGACCTGCAAGGCCATTGCCCGCGTTCGCCCCACCTTCGCGCAGCGAAACCATCGTGGTTGCCGAGAAGCCATGCAAGTCCGGCGAAAGGTAAGTAAGGGCGTTGTTGACGTAGGGCGTGATTTTCGAAAGATTATTGAGCCCCGAGGCGATCGTGCCCGCGCCGAATGCGTCGAGTTGCCCCTTGAACGGAATGTAAATGGGCGAATATTGCCGCCCCATCCTCACTTCGCCCCAGGGCGCGCCTACTCCGATCCACGCCTGCCGGCTGAAAATCGTATTGGTGGACGCGAAGCTGCCATCGGCCGAACTGAAGCCGTTCTCGAGTTCGAACAATATCCGCGTGTGCGCGCCGATCGGCTCGGCACCGCGGATGCCGAAGCGCGAGCCGCGATACGCGCCGGAATCGAGCCGCGGCGTCCAGCCCGAGCCCGGGTTCGTGATTTCGATGCTGGTATCGAGGGCGCCGTAGAGCGTGACGGAGCTTTGCGCTCGCGCGCCGTGCATCGCCATGAGCGCGCCGGCCGCTATACCAAGATATCGAAAGCGTTGCCGGCGCCTCGCCTGTTGGCGCTGGCTCCTCATGCATTCCGTTGCGTCGAGCATGGGCAACTCCGGGATCCGCGTAGCGGCAATGACTGTTCACGTTTGGCAGCAGCATAGCAGCTGGGATACACCGGCGAGGTCCAAAACTGGCAACCGTCTTTGCCGAGCTCGATCGGGACGGTTGCTCTTAGCTACTCCCAATGCCCTATCGACATGCTCGAGAGCCATGCCCGGGCCGCCGCATCGTGGACCGGCCGCGCGCGGAAACCGCGCACCGACATCGGACGCTATTCATTCATCGGCAGCGGCGGCGAGAACGCGTATTCAGGCTTGCGCCGCACGGATATCGGCCTCGTCGGAGGCCTTCGCACCTTCGCCGTCCCCATCGACGACATGTACGGCAAACCCGGTACGCCCCGGTGCCAGATGCGGCGCGAGCGTCAGTTGTGGAATGTCGTAATCTCCCCCGTTTTGCCGACGGAAAGCAATGGGTTCGGTAGTCGCCAGCGCATCGAGCCGTTTGCCGAGCGAATCGCTGATCGTCTCGAATCGCGCGGCGTCCACGCGGCTCGTACGATAGACGACGAACGGAGGCAGCACGTCGAAGCCGGGGTAGTGAAGCACGCCATGCTGAATCGGAAACAGCAGATCATCGATCGGCCCGTTGATTCCGCGCGCGCTGTAATGCGACTCCCATCCTCCCGTCGTCACGATCAGCATCGCACGCTTGCCCGCCAGGGTGCCCTCGCCATATCGATCGCCCCAATGGGCATTCGAATGCTCGCCGACGCCATAGCCGAACCCGTAGGCGTAGACGCGGTCAACCCATCCCTTGAGAATCGCCGGCATCGTGAACCACCAAAGCGGAAACTGCAAAAGCACCGCATCGGCCCACTTCAGCTTCTCCTGCTCGCGCGCGACGTCGGCGCTTTGCACACCGCCCTCGAATGCGCGGCGTGAGTCGAGCGACGGGTCGAAGCGTTCGCCGGCCGGGCGGTCCGGAAAGTCCGCTGCGTCGAGCGTCGCTTTCCAATTCATCGCGTAGAGATCGGACACCTGCACCGTATGGCCGGCGCGTTGCAACCGGTCGACCGCGAACGCCTTGAGCGATCCGTTCAACGAGCGCAGCTCCGGATGCGCATAGACGAGTAGAACATTCATGATCTGGGCTCCTGGTTTTGACAAGGCACAGGTTAGGCTCGCGTCGGCTATAGTTGAAATGAATTGTGCCAATTGCAGGTATTGCCATGAACAATCTCAAGCGCATCGATCTCAACCTCCTGCTCACCCTCGACGTTTTGCTCACGGAAAAAAACGTTACGCGTGCCGCGGAGAAACTCCATCTTGCTCAACCCTCGGTCAGCGTGCAGTTGGCCAAGCTGCGCGAGCTCCTCGGCGACCCACTGCTGCTGCCGGGGCCACGCGGCATGCGCCCCACGGCAAGGGCCGACGAATTGCGCGAGCCGCTGCGTCAGGCGCTCGAGGCCCTCGACCGCGCCGTATCGCCGGCTGCCCCTTTCGATCCCGCCCGGGCCGACCATACCTGGCGCATCGACGCTTCCGACTACGGCGAATCGACGATCGTGCTGCCTGCGCTGCGCTCGCTGCGCACCGCGGCACCCGGCACACGGCTCGCGGTTCTTGATTCAGCGCCCACGGAAGTCGCGCGGCAAGCGGAACGAGGCGAGATCGACCTCGCGTTCCATACGACCGACGATGCGCCGCCCACCTTGCGCCGCCGTGCGCTCTTTATGGAACGCTACGTGCTCGCGGGCCGCACCGGGCATCCCCGGCTGAAACGTCGCCCGTCGGCATCGCAGTTCTGCGCGCTCGAGCATGTGATCGTATCGCCGGACGGCGGCGGCTTCCGGGGCCCGACGGACGAAGCGCTATCCGCACTCGGGTTGACGCGCCGCGTCGTGTTGTCGGTGCCGCACTTTCTTTTTCTCTCGTCGGCGCTCTTGAATTCCGACCTCGTGGCGGTGATGCCCGAACGGCTCGCGCGCGAAGCGCCCGGCTTGCGGATAGTAGAGCCACCCGTAACGGTGCCCGGATTTGAAATGTCGATGCTTTGGCATGAACGCCTGCACCGCGATCCCGCCCATCAATGGCTGCGCGAGCACATTGCGCATTCGGTTTGAATGCGATTCGTCGTCGAATCGCCGGGTCGGCGTAATGCCATAGGTAGGACTGCCCTTTTCGTTCGATGCGGCCGGGCGCGACGCGCGCGCCCGGCGCCTCACGCTTCGAGCTTGAACGCGCCCACCACGTGCCGCAGCTTCGCGGCCTGCGCATCGAGCGACTGCGCCGCGGCGGCTGCCTGCTCCACGAGCGCGGCGTTTTGCTGCGTCACGGTATCCATCTGCGTCACCGCGAGCGCGATCTGATCGATGCCCGTGCGCTGCTCGTTCGACGCGGTTGCGATGCCGGCCATGATGTTGTTGACCTGCGAGACGGAATCGATGATCTCCTTCATCGCCACGTTCGCCTCGTCGACGAACGATGCGCCGACGTGTACGCGCGAGACCGAATTGTCGATGAGAACCTTGATCTCCTTCGCCGCGTTTGCCGAACGCTGCGCGAGCGCCCGGACTTCGCCCGCGACGACGGCAAAGCCGCGCCCCTGCTCGCCCGCCCGCGCGGCTTCGACCGCCGCGTTGAGCGCGAGGATGTTCGTCTGGAACGAAATCCCTTCGATGATGCCGATGATGTCCGCGATTTTCGAGGAGCTGTCGGTAATCTCGTTCATCGTGCCGACCACGCGCCGGAAGACTTCGCTGCCGCGCGTCGCGACCTGCGACGCGTTGTCGGCCACGTTGCTTCCCGCACTCGCGTTGTCCGCGTTCTGACGCACCGTGCCCGTCAACTCCTCCATGCCGGCCGCCGTTTCCTGCAGCGAAGCGGCCTGCTCCTCGGTACGCGCGGAAAGGTCGAGGTTGCCGGCCGCGATCTGCCGCGTGGCATCGGCAATTGCCTCGCTGCCGTCGCGCACCGCGCGCACGGTCTCGCGCAGCGCATCGCGCATGGTCGCCACGCCCGCGAGGATCTGCCCCATCTCGTCGCTGCTCGTGACGGCAACCGGACGGCTCAGGTCGCCCTCGCTGATCGCCTGGAAGTGCCCCAAGGCCTGATCGAGCGGCCGTGCTATCGCGCGCCGCAGTGTGATCCATGCAACGACCGCCGCCAGGGCCCCGACGATCATCATCGCGATGGCGACCATGCGAAACGTCGAATAATGCGCAAGCGCGCTGTCGTAACGCCCCTTCGCCGAGCGGGCCTGAAACTCGGTAAGCGCGTCCGATGCCTTGTCGAGCGCGACGTAAGGATCTTTCAACGCGAAAGTCTTCTCGCGAATCGCCGCGACGTCCTTGGTCTTGATCGCATCGATGAGCCGATCGATAGCGGCGTACATGCGCTGGCGCGTGCCGCTGACGGCCTCGGCCAGAGCGGTTTCTTCCGGGCCGCGCTGCAGCGCCAGATATTTGTTCCACCAGTTGTTCGACGTATTGCGATACATCATCGCGCGCGCCAGCGTCTTGTCGAGATCCGGTGCGTCCGGAATGAGTGCCGCACGGTCGAGCACGACGCGCTCGCGCAAAACGAACGCAGCAGCATTGCCGGTCGCGATGGCCGATGGCAGGTTGTCGGAAAACACGTCATACGTGGCATCCGTCGCTTTGCTCATGCCATAGAGGCCGAGCACGCTCACCGCGATCAGCAGCGCGCCCAGCAGGCCCATCACCAGCGCGATGCGCGCTTTGATCGTCAGTCGTGATTTCTTCATTTCTTTCCCGGGAAGGAGCATGTCGCTTTTCGCACGATCGTGCGCGCTTTTCCGCTGCGCAGATCCTGCCACTGCTTATCGGCATTCCGAGGAAAGAATTGAATAAATTATTTTTATGCGGCAGCCATGCCTCGGCAAATAGTTGGACGATTGGACGCCGACCGATTAGACACCTATTTCATCGTATTAAAACCGGTTCCCAGGAGATGCAGGCAACGATGCAGCGAAGCGGCGACATCGTTGACCGGCGAATTACGAAAGCGCCTTCGATATGGATTGCTCGAGCATCAGCAATTCGTCGAATTGCGTGATCAATTCAAAGCTCAGTAGAAACCCGAACGTGTAACACGCCGAGGGAAATCGCTGCATTGCGCTTAATACGGGCGCGGCAATTCGTGTGCGGATCGCATCGCGCGTCATGACGTAGACGATGGCCACGCCGAGCGCGGCGCCGGCGATGACATCCGTCGGGTAATGCAGGCCGAGATAGACGCGTGGCAGACAGATGAAAGCCGCGGCGTAGAGCAAGGCGAATACGCCCAGGCGGCGCCACGTCAGAAAGACCCCCATGGCGATCGCGACCCAGAGCATCGCGTGGTCGCTCGGGAAGGAGCCCCAGGTCCGAAACGGCGGGTCGTGGAGCCCCGCCGGAGGAAAGTGCAGATGCAACTCCGGATTGTTGATCGGCCGCAGCCGGAACGGCAGATAATGCGCCAGCGCACGGCCGATGACCAGCGCGGCGAGCCCGCTCAGAATCGTCGCAATCACCATTTCGCGCCGCCATTCGGTCTGTGCCTGCGGCTTGAACCACAGCCACCAGAGCATCGGAATCAGCACGAAGCCTTTGAACGTATATAAACCCGCGACCACCCGCACCGCATGGTTGAGCAGCACGGAAGCAAACGCGTGCTGTGTCAGGAACGACTGGATCGCCGTGTCGAAACCGTTCATGAGTCCTCCCTTGATTTATCGTACGAAATGCGTTCGTCACGCCTGTCGCGGAGGTTTCGAGCCACGAGAGAGGCGAACGTAACACTCAAAAACGCGCGGAAAAACACAAAAAACGGGGAGGGCGGGCTAATCCCTATCGGGACCGTAATGCGCCTGCGGGACCATTGCGGTGCCGCAACATCGATGGCCGGCGAAAGACGGCTGCGCCGGTTGCCAATCGAACCCGCCACGCGCTGCATCTTCCGCGCGAGCCCCGGCCGCGGCGCGCCCGCCCGACGAATGCCATAATTCGGGGCTGCCACCACGCATTCAGGACAAGACAATGAGAAGCATCGACGATCCGCAACACGACCAGGAGGTGGGTGTCGCGGACAGCACGCAAGACACGACGCGTATCGACGACGTGCGCATCGGCGCCGTACGTCCGCTGATTTCCCCCGCGTTGCTGCAGGACGAACTGCCCGTGCCGCCCGCGGTACAGGCGCTCGTCGAGCGCGCCCGCGCGGAGATCGGCGATATCCTGCACGGACGCGACGACAGGCTGCTGCTGATCGTCGGCCCCTGCTCGATTCACGACCATGACCAGGCGCTCGACTACGCGCGCCGGCTCAAGGCAGCCGCCGACGCACTGAAGGACGACCTTCTGATCATCATGCGCGTGTACTTCGAAAAGCCGCGCACGACGGTGGGCTGGAAAGGCTACATCAACGATCCGCGGCTCGACGGCAGTTTCCGGATCAACGAGGGTTTGCGCTGCGCGCGGCGGTTGCTGCTCGACATCAACGGCCTGGGCCTGCCGGCCGGTACCGAGTTCCTGGATCTCCTGAGCCCGCAATACATCGCGGACCTCATCGCCTGGGGCGCGATCGGCGCGCGTACGACGGAAAGCCAGAGCCACCGCCAGCTTGCCTCGGGGCTCAGTTGCCCGATCGGGTTCAAGAACGGTACGGACGGCGGAGTGCAAGTCGCGGCGGATGCGATCGTTGCCGCGCGAGCGAGCCATGCCTTCATGGGCATGACCAAGATGGGCATGGCCGCCATCTTCGAGACACGCGGCAACGACGACGCGCATGTGATTCTGCGCGGCGGGAAGAAAGGCCCGAATTACGACAGCGCGAGCATCGCCGAAACCTGTGCGGCACTCGATGCGGCGGGACTGCGCGCCCAGGTGATGGTCGATTGCTCGCATGCCAATTCGAGCAAGGCGCATCGGCGCCAGATCGAAGTGGCGGACGATCTCGCGCGGCAACTCTCGCAAGGCGAGGAGCGCATCGTCGGCGTCATGATCGAGAGCAATCTCGAAGAGGGCCGCCAGGACCTGAAACCGGGCGTACCGCTTTGCTACGGCGTGTCGATTACCGACGCCTGCCTGAGTTGGGCGCAGACCGAACCGGTGCTCGACGTACTCGCCAACGGCGTGCGGGCGCGGCGCCAAACGAAAGAATCGTCGCGCTGATCGAGGGCTCGCGAACGCGAGCCCGGATGGAATGCCTGCTTAGTTGAGCCAATAAATCGTGCAGGGATCGTCGGGCTTCATCGAGCAGGCGTTCATCGGCCACGTGCTGCTGGCCTGCACGACCTCGTGCACGGCTTCGCGGGCGCCGGGGCTGCGCCCATAGACGACCACGGCAAAGCACATCAAGCCGAACAACGTCACGAGCGAAAAGGCAACTTTCTCAAAGGCTTTCATCTGATCAATACCGCTTACCGGACACGGCCGCTATTATATCTTGAAACCTAGGGTTTTCCCCTAAGGGTTTTGAGGCAAGCACCGCGTCACATCCATTCCCGCAAGAATCAGGCAGCGGGACTTCGCCATCCCGGGGGAGCCCACCGGATGGCCTGAATGTAGAGGGCGCCGATTCACCGCGTGTTGCGCTCGGACAAAGAAAACGAAAAAGTCACCGATGGCGGCGGTCGGTCGTTATCGGCAGATACCTCGTCACGGCCCGCAAGCTCTTTGGGAGCATCGGCGTCCGCTCCCATCGGGAGGGCGCGCTGGCAAACGTTCATTCCCGCAAAAACTGGCATACAGTCGCCGTACCGCGGGAATCGCCGCGATGCCGGCGACGGCTCGGCCGCCGAAGCCTCGCATTCGTGTAGCGGGGATCTCGCGTGGGCCGCGTGGCGCCGCGAGGCGAACGCCGAAGGGGGGACCGTTACAATGTCGCGCTCACGGATTGCCATGATCACGGTCGTGACCATGGCCGCATTCGCGGCCAATTCACTGCTTTGCCGGCTCGCGCTGCGCGGCACCAGCATCGATGCCGCAACGTTTACGACGATCCGAATCGCATCGGGTGCGCTTTCGTTGTGGCTGATCACGGCGCTTTTCGGCACGGGCGTCAAACGCGCCGGCAATTGGGCGTCCGCTTTCGCCCTTTTCGTGTATGCGGCCGGCTTCTCGTTCGCTTACCTGAGCCTCGACGCCTCCACGGGCGCGCTGCTGCTCTTCGGCGCCGTGCAATCGACGATGATCGGCTACGGCCTGCGTCGCGGCGAACGGTTTGCCGCGCGGCAGTGGGCGGGGCTCGCATGCGCGCTTGCGGGCCTCGTCGGCCTGCTGCTGCCAGGGGTTTCAGCGCCGCCGCTTTCGGGCTCGCTGCTCATGATCGCGGCGGGAGCCGCCTGGGGCATCTACTCGCTGCGCGGCAAAGGGGCCGCCTATCCGAGCGCCGCGACCGCCGGCAATTTCATGCGCGCACTGCCGTTCGCCGTTGCCCTGAGCGCCGCCACCTACATGCATGCGACAGTCGGGTTCGACGGCGCGTCGTATGCCGTAATCTCGGGCGCGGTGACATCGGGGCTCGGCTACGCGCTTTGGTACGCCGTACTGCCTTCGCTGAGCGCCGGCGTCGCCGCCACGCTGCAATTGAGCGTACCGGTAATCGCCGCCCTCGGAGCCGTGGCATTCCTCGGCGAACATCTGACGTTGCGCCTCGCACTCGCGTCGCTCGCTATTCTGGGCGGCATCGCCCTCGTCGTGCTGCGCCCGCGCGCGGTCGAGCGCGCGCCCAAGTCAGGCTGAGCCCCGAACGCCATCGCGCGCGATCGGCATCCGGGGGCCTCAGCGCACAGAACCGGCAAGATGCCCGAGCCGGCGGAGTGCCTGCTCGAGCGAATGATCGAATGGACGCGGGCAACTGATCCGCACAAACGAACGGAAGCGGTCCGAATTTGAAAAGATCGACCCTGGCGCGACGCGAATGCCCTGCACCAGGGCAGCCTCGAATACCTTTTCGGAATCCGTTCCCTCAGGCAAAGCGATCCAGAGCAGCAACCCTCCTGTCGGCGAGCTCGAACGCGTACCCTCGGGAAAGTAGCGGGCGACCGCATCGATCGTTTTCTCTCGTTGCGCGCGCAACTTTTCGCGCAAGCGATGCAGATGCCGATCGAAGGCGCCGGAGCCGATGAACTCGGCCGCGACGAGTTGGGGCAGCGCCTCGTTATGGCGGCTCTGGGCAAACTTGAGCATCCTGACGCGCTCGTGCCAACGCCCCGCCGACATCCAGCCCAGCCGCATTCCCGGCGCCAGGACCTTGTTGAAGGACGCACAATGAATCACGTGCCCGCCGGTATCCCACGCCTTGATCGGCTTCGCGTTCTCGGGAGAATCGGAAAGCTCGCGATAGGGCTCGTCCTCGATGACGGCCACGCCGTACCGCATGCAGAGTTTCAATAGCGCGGCCTTGCGTTCGTCCGGCATCACGCAACCCAGCGGGTTCTGCAGATTCGGCACGACGACGAGCGCCTTGACGTTGCCATAGGCCGCGAGCGCGATTTCGAGCGCCTCCAGCGACATGCCCATGGTCGGACTCGTCGGAATCTCGAGCGCGCGCAAGCCCAGGCTCTCGAGAATCTGCAGCAGCCCGAAGAACGCGGGCGATTCGATCGCGACCGTATCGCCCGGTTGTGCGACGGCGCGCAGCGCCAGATTGACGGCTTCGACACCGCCGGTCGTGACGATGATTTCGTCTGGCGATACCGTCACGCCCGCGGCAAGCGCACGCCTCGCGGCGGCCTGCCGAAACTCGGGCACGCCCGAATCGGCCCCGGCCTCGGTCAGCAGCGTGGGGCGGTGCCGAAGCAGCCTCGTGGTCAGCGTCTGCAGTGCGGCGGTTGGATAAAGATCGGCCACCGCCGTCGCGCCCCCCAGATTCAACGCGTCAGGAAAGGCGGCGGCGCGCGCGATGACGCGCGAGACCTTTTCGTGCAAACCGACGTACTGCGCCTCGTCGGGCACGACCGGCACCTCCGGCTCTCGGACCGTATCGAGCTTTGGCGGCACCGGCGTTCGCACGAAATAGCCGGCGCGCGGCCTGGCATGGAGCCAACCGGCGTCCTCGAGGCAGCGGAACGTCTGGATCGCGGTGGACAAGCTGACGCGATGCCGGCTCATGACGGCTCGAATCGACGGCATGCGGTCGCCGGGCGCAAGCGTGCCCGCAGCGATGATGCGCCGGTAGTACTCGGCGAGCCGCCCGTACAAGGGCTCCCCCGTATCGGGCAGATTGCACCGCGCGTCGTCTTCGTAGGAATGCATAGGCGATATGTTGCGGCGAAGCATGCCTGCCCCGCCAGATACAGCGAAACCCAATTGCGACCGATACAGAAACGGCGAATGCCGTCCTGCTGCGCTACAGATTCCAGCGCCCTGAATCTGTCTGCCCGCCCGGGAAAAACGTAACGTCGGAACGACCGGCCGCGACTCATCGCTCGCGGCCGACACCGACCCGACGAGCGCACGAGAGCGATATGAAAATGGAAGAACAGCGGTATTTCCCAGGGCAAACCCAACTCTGCTCCGTCGCGCGCGCGACGTGCATCCTTGCGCCCAACGGCCCTTTGAAGCTGCGCTACAGGGACCGCTCTCTCTCATCGCTCGACGCCGCGTTCGAGATCGTCGTCGACCTCTACGAAGGCGAACGGTACGTGATGCCGTGCGCTGCCTGGGTTGCAATCTCGGCGATGGGCAGCGCGCCGGTGCGTGCGGTGTTCATCCGCCCACCCGCCTGGCCGCTGCGGGTGGCGCACGTCGCTTCGCGCCTTCGCGCCAGCGTCATGGCTGCACTTGCCGGCGGTAACATGTCAGCCCGGAGTCACACGCCGCGAAACCGGCCATGAGCACACTCACCCCGGCGCGTACAGAGCCGGAGGGCCGCTAGCGCAAACTGATGACGCTCACCGATATGCCGCTTGGCGCGATCCGCGAAGTGGTACGGCGCGGCGGCGCCGAATCAGCGCTCGGGTTTGTCGCTGAGCGCGCTCAGGTTGGCACGCAGACGCTCGCTCATCGGCATGCCGAGCGTGATCCCTTTTGGCGGAATCGGCTGCTCGAACCATTTTTCGTAAAGCCGGGTGAATTCGCCTGATTTCATCATGCGTGCGATCGTCGTGTCGACGAGTTGCTTGAAAGCCGGGTCGTCCTTGCGAACCATGCAGCCGTAGGGCTCCACTTGCAGCGTATCGCCCACGACCTCGAGCGAGGCCGGGTCCGACGCATTCGCTTTCAAGCCGTATAGCAGGATATCGTCGAGCGCAAGCGCTTCGGCCCGATCGGCGAGCAGCAACTGCAACGCATCGCCATAATCTTTGCCGGCCACCGTCTCGATTCCAAGCCCGTGCTCCTGGCCGTACTGCTCGATGACTTTCTGATTGGTGCTGCCGGCAACCGTGGCAACGCGCTTGTGCGCCAGATCGCCGTAGTTGGCGATGCCCGAACCGCGTTTGACGAGCACGCGCGTGCCCGCAAAGAAGAAGCTGATCGAAAACGCCACTTCCTTACCACGCGCGGCGTTATTCGTCGTCGATCCGCATCCGAGGTCATAAGTACCGTTCACGAGCAGCGGGATGCGGTTTTGCCCGGTCACGGGGAGATAGGCGACGTGCAACTCGGGCCGGCCAAGTTGCTTGCGCACGGCATCGATGATCGCCTCGGTCAGGTCGACGGAAAAGCCGGCCGGTTTATGCGGCGTCAGCAGATAACTGAACGGGACCGCCGATTCGCGGTAGGAAACCGTGATCGTATTGGTCTGCGCAATCTTCTTCAACGTTTGCGCGCAAAGATCCGGCGCGACGGCCGCAACGCCGATCGCGAAACACGCGGCTGTGATTCGTTTAACGATGCCCATGGTCTCCTCGCTGTTTTTCGTCATCGAAGCGCGTTCGGTGACCCGTCCTCGTCGGCACTCGACGAACAGGGTCATGCCTGCAATCTAGGCAGAGGCGAAAAAAGCGAGTTGACGCAAATCAACGGGCGCGGAGCAATGTCACGCCTGGACGCGGAATACCTGTGCCGCCTGTGCGGCGACGCACGCAGCAACGATCAATTGGATTTCGTGGGCAGACGCTTGAGATCGTCCTGGCCGACGGCGCCGACATACTGCCAGCCGCCCGGCATCTTGACGAACGTGAAGCCTGTCGGGGTATCGACGTAGACGTCGAAAACCTGGGCCTGGGCAGCCGAGGCGACGGTTTTTGCCATTGCCGGCAAGGCGCCGGTCAGTCCGAACGACAGCGCGGCACAACCGATAACGAGTGCGATCTTCTTCATTTTCAAATCCTCAGTCAATTGAATGTTCGTTTGTGTCTCCTATCTTGTGATTTGCTGGGTACATCCACGCCTGCACGGGTCAAAAAACCGCACACGCCGCCAGCGAGCGCGCATTTTACACATACTGGCCGACCTTCATTGTGGTTGCCCCCCGTGACGCCGGCTTGACGCGTATCAAAACGAAGCGCGGGACGAAACGCCGCAGCCCGATGCGGCGGCAGCGATCGCCGCACCGCCTTGGCAGCGGCGCAGGTCCGCGGATTGCTCGCATTGTTCTCGGTTCAGGCGAAAAGGAGGAGCCGGCTCATGAACGAAACGACAGGCACCCCGCAACAAGCGGATTTCAAACACCCAAAGCCCGCGCAGCACAACGACGACGCCCGCAGCCGCATGCCGGAGCGCCACGACGAAGGGCGCAAACAATCGCCGGCCGACAAGCCGGGACGCAAACCGGGCGAGGGAGAAACACCGGTAGGTTGACGTGCGGACGCCCTCGCGCGTCAATGCAGCGTGTGCTTCGGCCCGCGCGTCCCCACCAGGCCGAGCGCATCGGCCTTCAGGACGAAATCGGCGAGCGAGCGAGCTTCCATCTTTTTCATGGCCTGCGCGCGGTGCAGCTTGACGGTCATTTCGCTCAATGCCATTTCGGCGGCGATCTGCTTGTTCAGCAGCCCCTTTGCAACGAGCGCCATGACCTCGCGCTCGCGCGCCGTCAGCGATTCGTAACGCGCGCGCAGGATCTCGAACCACCGCTCCGCCTCGCGCCGCGTCTTGTCCTTCGCGAGCGCATCGGCAACGGCGTCGAGCATGTCCTGCCCTCGAAACGGCTTGGAGAGAAAATCGATCGCGCCACCCTTCATCGCCGTGACCGACATTTCGATATCGCCGTGCGCGGTCACGAAAATAATCGGCAACCGCCGCTGGCGCGCGATCTGATCCTGCGCGGCCAGCCCGCTTTGCCCACGCAATCTCACGTCCAGAATGAGGCAGCTCGGGATATCCGGCATATCGAACGCAAGAAACTCATTGACCGAACCGAACGTCTGCGCCGCTACGTCGACGGAATTCAGCAAAACGGTGATGGCCTCGCGCATGTCCTGGTCGTCGTCCACGACGTAGACGATCGATTCGCGCGCCTGATCGGGTGTACCGTTGATCATGCCTCTATCCCCCTGTATCGCAAGTGATCCGTCCCTGTGACCGGACGATCGAGATTCTAGCAAGGTCGCACGTCAGTGGCCGGCACCCGCCTCACCGGGCACGCCAAACTCGAATATCGCGCCGCGCGGCGTATTGGCAGCGGCTCGGAGCCATCCCGCGTGGGCATCGACGATGGTCTGGCAGATGGCCAGCCCCATTCCCATGCCGGTGGCCTTGGTCGTGAAAAACGGCTCGAACAGCCGGTCGCGCTCAGCGGCCTCGATTCCGGGGCCCGAGTCCGAGACCGTCACGACCGCCGCGCCCGACGCGTCCTTTTTCGTGCTGACGACGAGCGCCCGCTGCCCGTCCTCCATGGAGCCCATCGCCTCGATGGCGTTGACGATGAGGTTCAGCACGGCCTGCTGGAGTTGCACGCGGTCGCCTCGAACCCGCGGCAAGTCCGCCGCCAGCCGCACGCTGACCGAAACGCCGCCTCGCTGCGCCTGCGTGCGCGTCATGGCGATGACTTCCTCGATCGCTTCGTTCAACAGGACAGGCTCCTTCGACGGCGGCGCATTTCGGACGAGGCGGCGAATGCGGTCGACCACTTCGCCCGCGCGCATCGCGCCATCGATGATGCGACTGAACGCCTGGCTCGCCTCCGCGAGCTTCGGCGGCTGAGCGCTCAGAAACCGCAGCCCCGCTTCGGCATGCGTGACGGCCGTGGCAATCGGCTGCTTCACCTCGTGACCGATCGCCGCCGCCAATTGACCCATGGTCGTGACGCGATTGACGTGCGCCAGTGCCGTCTGCACTTCGCGATAGCGTAGTTCGTTCTCGCGCGCTTCCGCTTCAGCCTGCTTTTGTTCCGTCAGATCCAGCACGAAGGCCACCCCCTCCGAGCCTGCTTCGTCGAAGTTGGCCACGCCGATCAGGATCGGCACCCGGCTGCCGTCCTTGCGGAAGTACTCCTTTTCGAAGGGCGGTACCTTGCCCGTGTCGCGCAGCATCGGCTCCCAGATCCGCACGTCCCGCTCGAGCCATTCCGGCGGCGTCAAATCCCGCCACCAGATACGGCCGGCGGCCAGATCCCGTCGATCGTACCCGAGCATGCGCAACAGGGCCTCGTTGGCCTCCAGAATCCTGCCTTCCTCCGAATAGATGAAAATGCCGACGATGTTCGAATCCACCAGCCGGCGGATCTTGGCTTCGCTTTCCACCACGCCCCGATACAGGCGGGCGTTTTCCAGCGTGGCGGCGGCCTGCGACGCCAACACCTCCAGCACGGCAATCGCGGCAGGCGAAAATACGTCGGCGGCCAGATCGTTCTCCAGGTAGAGCGCACCGATCAGCCTCGCCCGTACGATCAAGGGTACGCAGAGAACCGAGCGCACGCTGTGGTTTTCGATATACGGATCGGAGGAGAAGGAGGAATCGCGCGCGGCATCGCCCACCACGACGCGCTCCCTCGTGCGCAGGACATAGCGAAGAATCGTCTCCGACAGCATGGCAGGGCCGACAGGCTCGTCAACAAGCCGTATCGCCACGCCTGCGCCGATGCTCGTCGCCCTCGCCTGGATCCGCTGCGCTGGGCCCTGAGAAAGCACGAGCAAACCGCGATTCGCCCCCGCCTGCTCGACGGCGGTGCGCATGAGCACGTCGATCAGCTTGTGCAGATCCATTTCGCCGGCAACGGCCTGCGACAGCTTGATTACCGTGGCAAGGTCCAACTGTTCGACCGTGTTGACGGAGGGTCGAGCGGAAGCCGGCGCGCCTTCGCCGGTCCGCAGGCACGCATGCGTGGCCTCGAGCAACGAGGCTTTGGCGCCGGCCCCCCATTTCAGATAGCACTGATGCGCGTGGCGCAGATACGCCTGCGAAGCGATCTTGACGTCGCGCGCGGCGAAGAACGCCGCCGCAAGCTCGCTGGCAAGCGCCTCGTTGTGAACGAAACCATTGTCTTCCGACGAGCGAATAGCCTGTTCGTAAAGCGACTGCGCCTCGAACGCACGCCCCTCGATACGCGCGATCTCCGCGCCTACGAGCGCCGCGCGGCCCTCGAAATTGTCCGGACAATACCGCGCCCAGGTGGCCAGTTGCCGATGATGAACGGCGATCGATTCGACGAGTTCCCGCCGGCGCGCCGGCGCAACCGTATCGCTGTACGCGGCAAGCGCCAGGGCCGCATAGAAGTGAAACTCCGCTTCCTCGAGAAAGAGCGTCGATGTCCACAGCAACGCTTGCGCTCGGCACGCGGCATCGACGGCGTCCGCATAGCGACCGGCCAGGTACCGGGCTTGCAGCTTTCGAATCCAGTACCAGCACTCGGCGATGGCGAGCGAGCGGCTTTCGGACAGGCGCTGCTCCAACCGGGGTTCGCCCACGAGCTCGTCGTCGAGACGGCCGAAAGCGGGCGAGCCGCCGCGCAGCGAGCGAACGAAGGCGCGTTGTGTGGAAATGATGTCGACGACGAGACCGAAACGCGCCGCTTGCGCAAACGCGAGGCCGCGCTCGATTTCGTCTTGAGCTTCATGCAGCGGCGTACCCGCAAAGAGCAATTGCGAGTTGAGGTTGTTGCAGGCATATGACGCGTAGAGCAGGTCGCCGGCCCGATTGGCCGTATCGAACGCGCGGGACAGCAAGGGGCCGCTTTCGCGCACATGCTTCATCCAGCGCGCCACGACGATGACGAAAACGAGGTACGTGCTCGCCGCGAAGCGCCCCAGCCCGCGCTGCTCGACGAGATCGTAGCCGAGTTGCCCGAAACGGAAACCCGCCTCGAAATCGCCGAAGCGCGGGCCCGCGATGCGCGCGAGCATCACGTAGGCGAAACACGAAGCGTCGCAATTGCCGTGCGCGAGACTCAGGTTGACCGCCTTGCAGATCGATATCGACGCGAGATTGATATCGGTGAATATTGCCGGCGTCTGCGCCTTGACGAGGACCTCCACGGTCGAGAGCGCCTCCGGGTTCGTCATGACTGGCGACGCGACGAGCGCTTCGATCGAGCGCCCCCCGAGCGAACGGCCGATTTCCTGATATTCGGCACGGACTTCGTCGTCGGTTGGATTCGCGGGCCAGTGGATGCCCACGCCCCGCAGGTAGTCGAGCGCCACTTCGATGGCGATGTCGCTGCGGCCCTGCGCCGTGCAAACATCCATGCGCAAACAGGCCACAGCAGCCTGCTCGACGGTGCCGATCGCACGCGCCGATAGTGCAACGAGCCGAGCGCTCGCGGCCTCCAGTTCGCCGGTCAACAATTCGCATTCGGCCCGCTCGAGTTCCAGCGCGTACGACAACCGATGCTGCCGTTGCCACGCGTCGCCGCCGAGCAGCGCCGCACCGATCGTCAGGTAACCGAGCGCGGCTGCGTAAGCCGTCGAAGCCTTGGCACGCTTGCCCGCCATCAGATTCAGTTCGGCCAGCGCCTCGCGCTCTGGTTGCTGCGTGATGAGCGCAACCGCACGGTTGAGCTGGCTGACGAGGTCGAACACGCACTCCTCGCGCCTCGCTTCCGGCGTGTTCGAGAGAAGCAGACGCCCGATTGCAAGGTGCGCCCGAGGTCGTGCCTCGCACGCGATCAGCGAATAGGCGGCCTCTTGAATGCGGTCATGTCCGAACCGGTAGAAACCCGCCGCGCACTCGACCAGTTCGAGCCGCACGGCGTCCCGCAGGTGGGCATCCAGCACTTGCTCGGACGTCCCGTGGACCGCCGACAGCATTGCGGCCGTCGCCCCATCGCCAAGACAGGCAAGCGTTTGCAGCGCCTCCCGGGTTTCGGGCGCGAGGCTCGCGAGCCGGGCCGCCATGAGCTCGACGACGTTATCGGTATGCCGCGCCGCCCGAATACGCTCGATATGCCAGCGCCAGCCGCCCGTGGATCGATCGACGCCCAACAGCGCCTTGTCTGACAGCTCACGCAAAAACTGGATGATGAAAAACGGATTGCCGTCGGTCTTTGCCCGCACCGTCTGCGCAAGCGGCTCGACGCGCTCGGGTGTCGTGCGCAGGGCGTCCGCCGTCAACTGCGCGACTTGATCGCCTGGGAGCGGCCCGATTTCGATCTCGTTGATCCTCGCTCCGGCCCGCCGCATGGCCTCGATCCTGCGCGCGAGCGGGTGCTGCGGACCGACGTCGTTGTCGCGGTAGGCACCGACCAGCATCAGGTAGCGCAAGTCCGGGCGGGCGAGCAGATCGTCGAGCAATTCGAGGGTTGCCACGTCAAGCCACTGCAAGTCGTCCAGGAACAAGACCAGCGGATGCTCCGGCCGCGCGAACACGCCCATGAAACGCCGCAGCACCAGTTGAAACCGGGTTTGCGCCAATTGCGGCGCGAGTGTCGGCACTTCTGGCTGCGCGCCGACGATAACCTCGAGCTCCGGAACGAGATCGATCATCAGGCGGCCGTTGGGACCGAGCGCCTCCTCGATAGCGCGGCGCCAGTTCGCAAGCTCGACTTCGGCCTTGCCGAGCAGCCGCCGCACCAGGGACCGCAACGCCTCGGCGAGCGTCGAATAGGGAATGTCGCGCTTGTACTGGTCGAACTTGCCCGAAGCGAAAAGGCCATTCAGCGGCAGCAGCTCCTTGTGCAATTCGTGAACGACCGACGATTTGCCGATCCCGGCCGGCCCCGCCACCAGCACGAGTTCCGGCTCACCGCTTCCGGCGACACGGCCGAGCACGGCGAGCAGCGCGGCGATCTCGCGCTCGCGGCCGTAAAGCTTCTCGGGAATCAGCAGCCGGTTGCAGACATCTCCGTCTCCGAGCGCAAACGCATCGACCCGCCCGGACGACCGCCACTCGGCCTCGCAGCGGCGAAGGTCGTGCGCAAGCCCGGCCGCCGTCTGATAGCGCTCCTCGGCCGCCTTGGCCAAGAGCCTCATGACGATCCGCGACACTTGAACCGGTACGCCCGGGACCAGCACGGAGGGTGGAACCGGACGTCCGGCGATATGGCAGTGAATCCACGCCATCGGCTCGGAGGCGCTGAACGGCAGCACGCCGGTGAGCATCCGATAGAACGTGACGCCCAGCGAGTACAGATCGGAGCGTGCATCGATCGAGCGATTCATGCGGCCGGTCTGCTCGGGCGCCATGTAGGGGAGACTGCCTGCAATGAGCTCCGGCGGCTCGGGCAGTTGACGCTGCCGCGGCAGGCAAGTGGCGATGCCGAACCCGGTGAACCGCACGGATGCGCTCGTCTCGTCCACGACGATGTGCGAGGGCTTGACGTCCTTGTGCACGAGGCCGCGCTCGTGAACGCGGCCGAGTGCGTCGGCCATGGCCGAGGCCAGACGACAGAACCGCAGGACGTCCATCGGACGGTCCAGCATGTGCTCGAGCGGCTGCGCGCCCGGGTCCTCGATGATCAGTACGGGGCGCCCTTCTTCGTGCAAGAGTGCCAGCGGGCGCAGCGCCCATTCGCCGTCCAGCTCGTCGCGCAAGCCGTATTCATGCGACAGGCGCTCAGCGCTCGCTCCCGGCGCACGCTCGCGTGCGGGCACCACGGCCAGCACCGCCGCAGGCGCACCGGCACCGCGCGTAAGCCGCGTGTGGCAGTACGCGTATTCGCCGTCGTCCCATGCGACTGTCAAACTCCCGTACAAGTGCGCCTCCAAGTCGCAAACTCGCTTCACAGCCGCTTCACAGCAGCTTCACGGCCGATTTACAGCCGAAGCCAGGCGATAACGGCGAGGACGGTCGGGTCCCTCGCATCGGCGATCGGCAACGGACAACCGGCGCGGTGCGCGAGCGAAGCGGCGTCAGCCAACCCGGAATCGGCGCTCAGGTACCGCTGTCGTTTCGAACGAACAGGTTGGGCGAACAACGATATCGATGCGCAAATGGAGAAAGACGGTGTGAGGCCCGCGGCTTCGAAGCGATCGGGCACCATTGTAGTAGTGCAAAAACCGCTCGACCACTGTCGACGAGAGGCAAACGCGGAGGGCGGCGCCTGCGATGCGCCGCCCTCCGCGTCAATTGCAGATGCTCACGGCGTGGCAGTACCGCCTGCCGAAAGCCGGCGTCAATGATGGGTGAAGAGACTACGCGGCATCGGAGCCGTTCGCACCTTCGAATACTGGAACACGGGCATCTGCTTGACCGCGTCGCGCGTTGCGCCGGCCCAGACGAGCTTGCCGTCCGCGATGTCGATCTGCGTGAACGGCACCGCAACGTCGTGCTCCGAGACGCCGAGGAACTGATGAGCCGCGACGATGGCGAACGAAACCGCATCGTCGGGGGTGATGATGATGTCGTGCAGCACGCCGACCTTCTGGCCGTGATCGTTGTAGATCGGCTTGCCGAGCAGGCCCTTCTTCGCGCTCCAACCGTTTACGACGAGGTTCGCCTGCTCGACGCTCACGCCGAGCACCTGGGTCCCGGCAACCTGAGCCGACGCGCTCGCCGACGCAAGCCCCAGAGCGGCTGCGGCGACGATGGTCCATGTCCATTTCGGTGCTTTCATCATTGACTCCGTAAATCGGTGAAGGTCGTTTCGCGGCAATGCGGCCGGCGATGGCCGGGCCGAATGCCTGCTCGATTCGCACATATCCGTGGAGCGGCCGAACGATACGCCCAGCCGAATCCTTGCTCTTGCGCTACGCGTACTGTGCACGCAACGCGCGCGACAGGATTTCGAATTCGCACGATGCGCGCATCCGTGCGCAAGAGCACGCACCGGCACGCACCGGCGGCGCGCGACGCGGCAACGCCGAAAACCCGCGATTCGCGCGCTGGCTTATCCTTGGGACTTGCACATGATTTGAACGAGGGACGCCAAGCCGCCGCGCGGGCGTCCGAGGAGCCATCGACATGCGACAGGTGCTGCATCATCTGAACATCCGGTCCCCCGGGCAGGGCCTCATCGAATTCACCGAGGAGGTCCGGCGTTTTGTCGAAAGCGAGCGGATCGCCACGGGGCTGCTCACGCTTTTCTGCCGGCATACGTCGGCATCGCTGCTGATCCAGGAAAATGCGGACCCCTCCGTGCAACGCGATATCGAACGCTACGTCGCCGACCTCGCGCCTGAGGACGAGCGGCGCTACGAACACGATGCGGAAGGCCCGGACGACATGCCTGCACACCTGCGCACGGCGCTCACGCAGGTTCACCTCGCCGTGCCGGTCGAGCACGGCCGGCTCGTACTCGGAACATGGCAGGGGATTTATCTCTTCGAGCATCGTCGGCGCGCGCATACACGGGAGGTCGTGCTGCATCTCTTCGGCGAGTAGTGGGAGGCGTGGGCGGAGGCGCGGCGTAGAGGCGAAGCGCAGGAGAAAAAGAGAGGCCGGGCGGCGCACTCTGTCACGAAATGAACACAGTCTGCCATGGCCGCGAACGGATACGGCGCTTCAGGCGTTCCGCGACAGGGCTTGGCGGCGCCGGGCATCAAGCTTGCGTTCCCTCCCCCCTTCGATTCCCTCTCCCGCATTGCGGGCCACTTCAAAGGAGCGACCATTCATGTCCATCGATCTCACTTTCCGCGCCGGCGAAGCCACCGTCTTCGCCGCACCGGGGCAAGTCACCGATGCGATGCCCGAGATTCTCATCGGCCGCGTCGACGGCCCCGTCGGTCATGCTTTTGCCAACATGATGGCGCAGAGCAAAGGCCACACCGCCATGTTCGCGATACGCGCCTGCAACCAGATGGTCCGGCCCGCGACGATCATCGTGCCGAAGGTGACACTGAAGGATATGACCACGATCGACCTGTTCGGCGGCGTGGTGCAGTCGGCTACGGCCGACGCCATCGTCGATTGCCTGATCGAAGGCATCCTGCCGAAGGAGCAGGCCAACGAGCTGTGCATCGTCAGCCTCGTCTGGATCGATCCACGCTGCGGCACCGACTCGAATCTCGACAAGAAGGATATGTACCGCACGAATTACGAAGCGACAAAGCTTGCGGTCCAGCGCGCCATGAACAACGAGCCGAGCGTCGAAACGCTGATCGCGAACCGCCATACGATCAAGCACGACATGGACGATTGGAGCTGAGAGCTTACGTAAATCGGCCGGCGTCACTGCCGGCCGTCACCGCCGCCGCGTTTTGAAGGCACAGCTCCAATGAGCCGGCTAGGATGCTCCGCGAGTAGCCAGAACTGTCCTGCGGACATCTCGATGCCCTGGCACGTACCGGTGTCTGTCAGTTGCAACTCCGTGCGTAGCGGTGAGAAATGCCAGATGACCGAGCAACATAGAACGCAAACGCCAATGGCACCGCGTATGTGTCAGTGATTTCTGATCTTGCTTGGCGCAATGAGACTCCAATGCGCCTCGCACAACGAAGAGGCCTGCCACCGCAAGGCTAGAGCAGTCGCCCCCCGACTAACGAGGCTGCCGTCAAGCTCGCGTGTAACCGCCCGGCAAAGCAGCCTTGAAGGCCTGCGCCGACGGTAAATGGGAGTCGATTCATCCCCGCACTCGCGGGGAACACCCGTTCGAGCTCGGCCATCCCCTCGTCATAGGCGGTTCGTCCCCGCGCTCGCGGGGAACACGCGCTGAGCGTCAGGCCGCCGCTGATGATTGCCGGTTCATCCCCGCGCTCGCGGGGAACACGGATGCTTGCCTTGGGCGGCATCGACGAGGTGCGGTTCATCCCCGCGCTCGCGGGGAACACCACGACCGCAGCAAACAACGCCACGGCTGATCCGGTTCATCCCCGCGCTCGCGGGGAACACCTGGCGTGGCTCACGCCGAGCCCTATCATGCTCGGTTCATCCCCGCGCTCGCGGGGAACACCTTGTCGTCGCCCGCCATCGCACCGAATTGATCGGTTCATCCCCGCGCTCGCGGGGAACACCGGCGAGTGGGTCGCGTATTACTCTATCGAACCGGTTCATCCCCGCGCTCGCGGGGAACACTGCGACAGCGCCTTGAACGTCTCGTAGGCTTGCGGTTCATCCCCGCGCTCGCGGGGAACACTTCCAGACCTTGCGCGTGGAGACGCCCGCCGTCGGTTCATCCCCGCGCTCGCGGGGAACACCGCAGGGCCGACTCGTAGCTCACCGAGTACACCGGTTCATCCCCGCGCTCGCGGGGAACACCCTTGTAGTCCGGGAGAAGCTGCTTAAGCGGGCGGTTCATCCCCGCGCTCGCGGGGAACACGCCCCATTTAGGTAGAAGTTACTGACGCCGGCCGGTTCATCCCCGCGCTCGCGGGGAACACGCGTCTTGCCGTTCTTCGACTGCGCTCATACGCGGTTCATCCCCGCGCTCGCGGGGAACACTTGTCTCCGACGGGGGAGCCGCGGCCGACTGGCGGTTCATCCCCGCGCTCGCGGGGAACACATCGCGTTCCCGCTGCATTCCTTTATGACGCACGGTTCATCCCCGCGCTCGCGGGGAACACCTCAAGCGAAACGCGAGCGGCGGCTACGAGCGCGGTTCATCCCCGCGCTCGCGGGGAACACATCTGCTCGACGCCGCTACCCCAGCTCGTCGTCGGTTCATCCCCGCGCTCGCGGGGAACACGTGCCCGCGACCGAGCGGAATGCGCGGCAATCCGGTTCATCCCCGCGCTCGCGGGGAACACGGTCACGCAGCCCCCCTATGGATACTCAAAGGCGGTTCATCCCCGCGCTCGCGGGGAACACATCCCGCGTCTGCCCGTCACCAATTGGGCCGGCGGTTCATCCCCGCGCTCGCGGGGAACACTTACGGTGCTCGGCGTCATGATGTTCGTCGTGCGGTTCATCCCCGCGCTCGCGGGGAACACATGCGCGTAGAACAGCACCCCATAATCACCGCCGGTTCATCCCCGCGCTCGCGGGGAACACCGATTTGATTCCGTCCTTGCCAACGATCAGCGCGGTTCATCCCCGCGCTCGCGGGGAACACGAAACCGAGAGAGTGCCGCCGTTGTTCCAGAGCGGTTCATCCCCGCGCTCGCGGGGAACACGCTCTCTCGCGCCGCTAGCTGCGATTCGAGGGCGGTTCATCCCCGCGCTCGCGGGGAACACTCCTCGCCACGAGCGTCACGCCCGCGATCATGCGGTTCATCCCCGCGCTCGCGGGGAACACCCTGTCATCATGCTCCGGCGTCCAGCCCTCAACGGTTCATCCCCGCGCTCGCGGGGAACACAGTGCACTCGTCCAGCATCTGGAAGATCACATCGGTTCATCCCCGCGCTCGCGGGGAACACTGAGCCAGTTGATTCTATGACGTTCGCCACCTCGGTTCATCCCCGCGCTCGCGGGGAACACTGATCGTTGCGTTACCCGTTACTGTGATCCCGCGGTTCATCCCCGCGCTCGCGGGGAACACTACGGGCGTCATGAAATTCATCTGGACGTCAGCGGTTCATCCCCGCGCTCGCGGGGAACACGCCCACGAGCACGAATTCACGGGTGTCCTCGACGGTTCATCCCCGCGCTCGCGGGGAACACAATCTGAATTTCGCTGGTATCGCTCATGCCGCCGGTTCATCCCCGCGCTCGCGGGGAACACTCGACCTTGCAGAAACACGTCCCTGCGACGCGCGGTTCATCCCCGCGCTCGCGGGGAACACACCAACTGTAACCAACTGATTTTACAGAACAAAAACGACACTCCGAAACTTACCAATTTTTAAAGAACGAACCCGGTCCCATCACGCCGTGAACGGCGTTATTCGCCTACATCACCGATTTGCAAAGGCGGAAGGAAAGACACCAGCTTGGCACCGTCAAACTCGGCTGGCATGCGGCGGTTGGTCCCCAGCGTGACAAAATCAAAACCTGCTTCATTAGCAGCCTGCCAAGCCATCACCGCGTTGCCATCATCCAACCCCTCTTCCACTTGTTGCCATAGATATTCTCGGACTTTGCGGTTGTAGTTGCCTACGTAAACGCCGGCACGAACCTCTAGCAGCCAGATCGCCATCCGCCCTCGCAGCCTCGGCGGCGCGTTCTCAAGTACGATGACCAGCATCGCCCAGCCCCTCGTCTTCCGGGAATGCCGCGTCCACCACGCCCTGCGCTTCTGGCTTGGCTAGCTCACCGGCGTCAAGCAACGTTTCGATGTCCGGAATAATGCGCTCCAGCAGCCGCGTTTTCCGAAACATGTCACGGCAACGCTGGCGTACCTCACGCTCCACATTGCCCGCTGGCCTGGCAGCGACGGCGAAGGCCACTGGCACCACCGTCTCGAATTTATAAATGTCCGCCACATCGTAGACGAAGGACAACGGCTTTCCACTGTGAATAAAACCGATGGCCGGCGCGTAACCCGCCGCCAGCACTGCAGCCTCCGCCACGCCGTACAGGCAGGCGGTAGCAGCGGATAGGCATCTGTTGGGGACGTCGGCTTGGTCCCAATCTTCTCGATCATAATTGCGCGCCTGCCATTTGACGCCATGTTGCTGCGCTAACTGCTGGTACATGGCTCGCACCCGCGCGCCCTCTATGCCGCGCAATTGCTCCACGCTGCGCCGCTTCGGCGGTTCGTCGCCGAAGCGCCGACGATACATCTCGCGCACCACCTTGAGCCGCGCGTCGTCGTCCAGCGCGAGTCGCGCTTGGTAAAGCAACCGGTCGGCGCGTGCACCTCCGGGCTGGCCTGCCGAATACAGCCGCACGCCCGCCTCACCCACCCAAACCAGCAGCGTACCTACTTGCGCCGCGAGCTTGCTGGCAGCATGCGACACCCGCACACCCGGCTCCAGCATCAGGCAGGCCACGCCACCCACCGGGATGTGGGTGCGCACGCCGGCGGCATCGACAGCAACAAACGCGCCGTCCAGGACATCCAATTGGCAACGCTCGACGAACAATACAGAGAGCCGTTCCTTGATCGGGAGCGGCTTCAGGGGCGGCAGCAGTTGGCTCATGGTAAGCGCTTGACCAACAGCAGACCACAGCCAAAACCCAACGCATGCCCCAGACTGGCGTGTGGCCCGCTAGCGGGCTGGCCCAGCATTGCCGGAATCAACTTGTCACTATCGCTCACCCTTGCCATGCCCTGATAATCAACGGATGAAAACCGCAGCCAGCGCCCCTTGCTGTGCAGCGCATGCTGCAGGTAAGCATCTACCTGCACTTCGTCCGCGTCGACTTCCAAACCCCAAGCTTCGGCGCGGCGAGTAAGCCACCCTAGCGCGGCACGCGTCATCTCGGTCTGGATACCACTGTTCGATAACCCCTTCGCCTTCGCTTCAGTCTTAGCCGCCATCAATACATCGTGGCGCCGGCCACGCTGCTCCTTTCCTATGGCTTTGGCTACCACCGGATTGGCGCGCAGGCTGAAATGCACCCACTCCCCAACTTCCAGCCTGGGCTGGTAGAGCTTGCTTTCGACTTTCACCGACGAGTGCCAAGCCCGTGGCTGCCGCCGCGACATTAGGTAATACAGCAGATGCCCATTGGCCCCGGTCTCGGCACGAAACAGGAAATCGCGCTTCGCATCTGGCGCGCCGGGAAACAGTTTCCACATCAGCGCATGGTCACGGTAGACGTCGCCGGTGCTCATCAGCGTCGACTCGTCCTGCAACACAGCGGATGGCACGGTGATGCGTGAGAGGTAATGCGTCATTGCGTGCTCCCCGTCAGATACACGAGCTCGCGCCTCGGCTCGAACTGCCAGCGGCGGCGCGATAGCGGCTGGTCGTGCCGTATCAGTTGCAACATGGGCTCCATGCCCGGGGCTGTCATCGCCTCATCCCAAAAATAACGGGTCTGCTGGTCCCGGCGGACGGCACCGCAACCGAGTAACGGCGAATCGCCGTCGCGGCTATCCAGCGCCTGCTTCAGCGTGTCGAAGCACACGACGCGTGGGTCCATCGGCAGCGCCAGCGGGCAAGACTTGCGCCCCAGATAAGGCACGAACACCGGCGCACGCAGTGCCGCCGCGAGCGCAGGCAAGCTATACGGAGCATCCGGTGCGGCCTCCGCGGCCACCACGCTGAAACTGTCACTGCGATAGTCCCGGCTGGTAAGGATGGTGTTGAGCTTTCGCATGTCGCGCAGCTCCTGGCGGCGGGTGCGATAAGCCACTTTCTTCGATACCTCCGGCCACTGCACTGTGTGGTAATCGCGCAGCGGCATGCCGGCAGCAATCAGCTTGACGCCGAAGCGGTATCCACGGCTCAAAACTTCCTGGCCAGCATCGTCATCACGGCACACGCCAAGTGCCGCGCCTATCATGCCCAGCAAGGCCGAACGCGATGGATGGTCCGCGCAGGCGCGCTGCTCGCCCACTGCCAGTTCGCCCCAGCCAGCCATTGGGCCGTATAGCTGGAAAACCATATACTCGCGCATGGCCCTACTCCACGGCAAACGCCAGCAGTTCCAGCAGACTGCCGTCGCCCTTCAGCACATTGAATTCGTTGCGGCTCTGGGCGCAATCGCCGTAGACCTTGTCCATGTTCTCGCGCACTGCGATCAGTGCATCGATGCCATCGGCAGCGTAGTTGGATCCGGTCACGGGAGTGAGAAAGGCCAGCGACAAGCTACGTGGCTGACGACTGCCGCGCTCGGCCAGCGCGTAATGCGCATAGGCTCGACTAGCATAGCTATTCTGCTTACCGCTCGGCCCGATCGTCAGTGCTGCCTCGATCAAGGCAGCGATCGCGCTCTTGAGCAGCACATGGTCCCCGCACAGGTTTTCCAGCAGCCTCTCGCGGTCAATGCAAATGTACTGATAGAACACGGCTGCAGCGAAAGCACTTTCGCCGATATGGGCGGCTCCTGGGTCATGCTCGTTCAGGTCATCCACGGCGGTGAAATAATCATCTTCTACCACTGTGGCATGAATACCCAACGCGTGAGCCACCTGCACTGCGGCCTCCACATTGTGTTCGGTCTTGCTGGCCAGCATACGGCCGAACATGGCGATATCTGCGGCCTGCTGCTTGTGGAGCAGGGTAGTCAGCTCTTCTTTCTCAGGCGCACGTTTTTCGGCGATCAACTTGGCGACCAACGCGTCAAGCGACGCTTTTTCCTCGGCCGAGATATGGACCAGTTGTTCAATCTCGTAAGGTTTGTCTTTTTTCAATGCGCCGTAGACCTTGGCAATTTCGTTGGCGCTGTCGCCAGCCAACTTGTCGGCAAAGCCCGCCGTTTTCAGTTTGTGATACACCTCCACGCCCAGTTGCTTGGTGCGGGTACCGAGGTGACCTTGACTCTCGCCCACCTTGCTGGACAGCTTCCGTTCGAACAGATCGGACGTACGCCATGCGCGCTTCAGGCTTTGCGACGACACCCTCAGGCGCTCAACGCCCCCCATCATCGCTGTCTTGGGGCGGCCCAGATCGTCCCGGTTCAGGTTCGCCGGTGGGTAGGAAATCAGGGTGTGCAACTGAATGAAACGGCTCATGTCTTATCTCCAAATCGAAATCATGCGGGTTCTTGATCTGCGTCGCGCAGTGCGGCGCGGTAGTAGTCCGAGGCCCAACGCAACTTCAACCGTTGAGTAGGCGGCAGAGCCGGGTCGACCCGGCGGAATTCGCGAACCCATTGCAAGAGGTCCGCTGCCAGCCGGCCCACATCCACTTCTCCGCCAAGCAGGTCCACCGCCCGACGGGCTTGGCGGAAAAAGCTGTCTTCGTCGCGGCAAGTTTGTAGTTGGCGAAACCGCAACTCGCTCATCGCCACGCGGCCGGAGGCGTTCTTGTGGCCGAGGCTGCTGGCAAAAGCTTTGTTCGGCACGTGCTGTGCATGGACCACTACGCCAGCAACCAAAGCCAGCTCATCGGGCTTCACGTGCAGTTGCTGCCGCTCCAACTCCTGCCACAACCGATGGAAGGCGGACTGCAGCCAAACGTCTTCTGGCACGCGGCAGCGTTGCAACTGGGCTCGGTCCGCCCGTTTCAGCATGGAAAATGGCCCTCGGCGCTCGTGATCGTTCGGATCCATCGCCAAGCGCCAATGCACCACAGTCCTGGCCAGCGTCGCGCGCCCGGCCTCATCGAGAAACGGCTTCATCGCTCTCCCTTTGATATTGGGCGATCCGTTCGCCCATCGTCTTGTGCGGCTTGGCATGCCACAGGCCGCGCTGCAAATCGGCGCGGGCGCTCACCACCTCGGCCATATCCATCTCCTCGATAGGCGCGCACAGCACCCAATAATCGAACAGTTCCAACACAAGCCGCCGCAAGGGCGCCAGCCAGGAGAGGAACGCTTGCGCCTGAGCGGCATCGTCCAGTTGCGGCGACTTGGCCAGTTGTTCGACTACCTGATAGAAGAGCGCCTCACTGCGCTGCCAAAAGCTCTGCTCGACCGCTGGCTCCTTTTTGTCCATCCGGCGCGCCTTCTTGACCTGATCAGCCAACATCAGCGCACTCTGCCTGGAAACCTCCAGCAGGCTCCGCACGGCATCGACGAAATGGCGCTCGTCGGCACTTGCAAGCCGGACCAAGGGCAGCGTGGCGTCGTGCCAAGCCTCGGCTTTCATGTTGTCCATCCTGTAACCGAAGCACCACAGCACCGCCCCGCCGGGCCACTTCAGCTTGTCGGCCTTGCCGCCCTTGCGGTTGAAGTCCCATACTGCACGCGCTACCTGCTCCGTACTGTTCTCGCCCATCGTCAGGGTCAGCCAATAGCGGTAGCCGCGAGCGACGCGTGAGCCCTTCAACGAAGTCGGCGACTTGATCAAGTCCTTGTCATCGAACCAATAAGGCGTGAGCGGATGTTGCCAAGGGCCGGCGTAATCGGTGCCATAAGTGCTTGCCCGGTACCGGCGATACAGCGTGTTGTGCTTCTCTCCGCAGACCTCACACGCGCCCGCAACAATGTCGTCAGGATCCAGCCTGATTCGGCGCGACATGCTCCAATAGGCGTGTGCGGGGTGAACGTCTTCAGGCCGGGTTTCCGTGCCATTTTTGTCGCTCACGCGTGTGGCCGCTAACCATGGCAGTTTGTCCGACAGTGGCCTGTCTTCTCGCCAAGCCTCGTCCTCTCCAGCCAGGGGCAACACGTTCAGCCACAGCTTGTTCCATAGCGATGCATCGGCTTCCTTCGGCAGCACCAACGTGGTCAACGGCCCGCCGCCGCGCAATGATGTGAGATGCCCCCTGCCACCCAGAGGCGCGTTGATCTGCAGTGTGAACAAGGCCTGCGCCACACAACTGGCGCACAGGCCCTGCCAGTCGGGCTGCTTGTTAAAGAACTGATTCGAACTAGAACCGGTGTCGATCAACAACTCAGCGGTACTTTTGGCATTCCCATCGTTCAGCGGATCTCGGTCCTGCATGAAAGCCGTGTCCCCGAATATCGTGAATGCAGGTAGCAGGGGCTTGAACCACTCCGCCAACTGCGCTGGCTCGGGCGGCTCCCGCCAAAACGTCAGCCAGTCATTCAGATTGCTCGGCGGTGCTGCCGTTTGCAGCACCCCAATCAGCAACTGGTACAACGCGCCGCGAAAATCCGCCCGAGGCGCCAGCACGTCCACTACATCCGGGTCCGCGATATCGTAGACGGTGCCCGGCTTTACACTGCTGTCACGCCTTCGCAAGCGCAACCAAGCTGTTCCAGAATCAAGAAGATTCATCACGCACAGCCTCCTTAAAGTCCGCCTTTATACGAGACCTCCTCTGCAGCGCCAGTACCCGTTGCAAAGAAGAATAGCCACGAAGGAAGTTGTTTCACACGTCAGCAGCGTTTGTCCAAATAGACCGCCGCCTGATTCACTTCAAAAGCAATCCCTGCCCCAGGCTGTAATGTATTTGCACCTCCCGGTCTCGAGCATCCACGCCCTGCCCCAGCCATTCCCCTACGCTTTCCCCCGCGATCAACGGCACGACGATGCAGTATTCGCTGAGCCATGGTTGCTCCAACTCCAAGTTCTTCAATTGGGCCTCGAAGCGCCGCCGCCAAGCTGGCGACACGGCCTTGAGTTTTTTCTCGTCCACTCGGAGTGCGGACAACTCCCACTGTGCACTGGGGTCATCAGCGTGACATAGCGGCCGCAACGCATCGCCCACTTGCTCAACCAGATAAACGAGCCGTGTCTCGTCGCCTAGTCGAGTAGCGATATCCGTCTCCTCGACCCAGTGCTTGCTACTGGCTTCGCAATAGCCCTTCTCCAGTTGCAGGGCGTTGAATAGCGCCATACTGCGCTCGCTCATCGCCTCTCCCAGGCATTTGTCCGCCGCAGCCATCAAGGCGGCAGGGGCTTCGCGCTCGCCGGCCACACCATATACAGCTTCGACCAGTTGCCGCACCGCGCCCAGCTCACCAACAGCTCCAGGCGATACGATATGACCGGCCGCTAACAGCGTCTGCTGAGTCCGCCAAAGAACGGCGAAGTCGGGATACACATATTGCGCACCGGAGAACACCCGACCGTACCAATCCGCCTTGGCGTCGTCGTCGGGGGCCGGTCCATAGACGTACAGCACCGGCTCTGGCCGCTGTTCGACGCGTTGCTCCGCACCCGTCGCATCTGGCCACGGATCTCCGTTGGCCTGCCGAGCGTGGCGCTGAAGACGGCCAGCGCGCTGAATCAATAAGTCGATCGGGGCCAAGTCGCTGACCATCGCGTCAACGTCGAAATCGAGCGACTGCTCCAGAACCTGTGTGCCGATCAGCACCCGCCCCGCGCGCGCGGCTGCATGCGAATGCTTGCCGAATGCAGTCAGCACCCTCTCTTCTATGTCCAAGCGGTGGCCCATTGCATAACGGCTGTGGAACAGGTAAAGAGTCTCGGGTGGCAATTTTTCGCGCAGAAGACCGAACGCGCGGCGGGCGTCGTCCACCGTGTTGCGCACCCAGCATACACAACGGCCCGCCTGCGCTTGGCTGGCAATCAGGCCGACCACCTCGACCTCGTCGGATAGATGGACCACGCGCACTCGGCGCTTGACGTCGCGCCGAGTTTCACAAGGCTCCTGGTGGAAATGCGCGGCGGAAAGCTGGCTGGCCAGCGGGTAATCCGACAGGGCCTGTGCGGCCACGGCCGGTTGCCTCAGCCCCTGGCGGTAGGCATTCAGCAGTTCGGCTTTGACGCCCTCCGGTACGGTAGCTGACAGCAGCACCGCGCTACCGCCGTGGGCTGCGTGCATCCGCAGTAGCCTCCCCAGAAGCGTGCGAACATAAGGGTCAAATCCGTGGACTTCGTCAACGATCAGCACCTTTCCTGCCAACCCAAACAGCCGCAACGACTGATGTCGCACGGGCAACACCGCCAGCAGTGCCTGGTCAATGGAGCCCACTCCCACCTGCGCCAGCAGCGCCTTCTTGTTACTGTCCGCCAGCCACGCGTTGCAACTCATGCTGGCTGAAGCGTCGCCTTTTGAATACAGCTGGCCGCCGCGCTGCACGCTGAGCGCGAAATCCGCCACCAAACGGCGGGCTGAATGCGCCAATACCAGCGATGGTTGCTCCCCTTCGGAAAACAGGCGGCGGTATACGCTGCCGACGCGACGGTACATCTGATTGGAGGTGGCCATGGTGGGCAGCGCGAAATACAGGCCGTTGGCTAAGCCCGCCGCCATCAGCCGGTGCGTCAGAATCAGCGCCGCCTCAGTCTTGCCGCTACCGGTCACGTCCTCCAACATGAACAACTGCGGCCCGTCGACTAATGGCACGTTGGCGGCGTAACACTGCAATGGCGTGGGAGCAGTTAGATGGGGAATGAAATCTACCAGCCGATTTGAGCCCGCATACGGCGCACCACGGCAGCCAGTGAGGCCGGAGGCCACCAAGGCGCGCCGCGCGGCAGGACGGGCATGGTCATGCCAATAAGTGGGCAAGGCCATCGGTGTGGCTCGGTACGGAAAATGATGCTGGTCGGAGCCAAGCCAATCCGCCAGCACCATCAAGCCTGCCAATTGCCAGCCTATACGCGAATCGAGATCGCTCGCTGGTGACGGCAATGGATCCAGCAAGACCGCGGCGTCGCAGGCAAAGGCCTTTGCGACGGCCATGTCCTCAGGCAAAAAGTGGTCGTCGGCGTACAACCGTTTCGCTCCGCCCTCGCGCGGCGGCCGGCCATGGTGGCCGCAAGCGATGCGTATCCAGCTTTCCCACAGCGAATGTTCCGCAGCGGGCAGCACCTCTTGCGGCAGACGAGGCTGCAGATAATCCATCCACAGCAGGAACCCCAGCGTGTCGTGACGCTCGGTATATCGGGGCGCCTTATCCGTCGACACCAGTTCAGCGGTACCTAATGGCAACGCGGCCTGGAAGCTGCGGGCGAACTTGCCCAGATCGTGCAGGATGGCAAAGTAAGTCGCGGCAGCACGGAACTGCCGCACGCTCCATCCCGCGCTGGCAGCACTGATTTCTACCCAGTCCGGGCGCTGATCCAGGAGTACCTCCATCATCGCCGCTACATCCAGCATGTGAAAGGGTAGTAAGTGCCACCGGTCGCCAGCCTCATCGCGCGGAGAAGCCTTGCCCCGGTACCGCCAGTACGCCTGCATCGCTCTCCCCGTCGAAGTTCGCCAGCTTATGAGACCAATACGGAACGTGGCGCATTACGCGCACGACTTGTTTGTAGAAAATCTCCAGAACCGTCGCCAATGACTATGTCATTATGTCGCATCAGTGGCGGCATCTTTTATCAATCGAGCCGCTGCGTCAATCCATTCGGCTAAGCCTTCCGGCTGCTTCCATCCAATGTAAGAGCACACGACCGGATGCATTATCTCTTCTCGCGCATCCCCATCGACTCGAAGACCAAGCGCTCCATAAGAAAAAAGCGCATTCACTCAGCACGAAACTTCCCGTTAGCATGATCTCCGTCGCGTGTGCAGGTCGCAACTACGCTGCAAAGGACAAGATACGTCGCGAGCGCATGTGCGTATAGGTTCCCCGTCTTTCATGCGAGTGCGTCATGCGGGAAAAGCACATCAACATAATACGTAGCTTTCAAGGCTGCTGTTGGCTGAGTCGCCGAGGCCCGGGATTCCCAAATCGCTTCGATCCTCGAGCGTACCCGCCCGATATTAACCAATTGATCCAGGAAAGATGTAGCACCGCCACGACCTCGGTCTCGGCGTTTTCGCTTCGCTATTGAATAATAGCGTACTTCGGTATGACCACGTGAACCGGTTATCTCCCGTGCGTTCGTGACATCAGATCACGGCTAGCATTTTATAGCGCTGCTCGATAGATCGGCATAGGGGGAACCAGCAGGCTGCGCCCCGGCCACTCCCGCCCGGCGCGTCTTTGTTAGGCCGCACCCGTTTGAACGCCTGCTGTAGGTTCTCCCTCGTCAGTGCTGCAAGTGGTCGCCGACCTATCCCGTGACTACTACGGCCGCTGCTGACGCCTCGCACCGGCTCGACACCGTCGCTCTTTCAGGCACGAGGTGAGGACTCCCCAGGTAAGGACGCATTCCTTCACCGCACAACCGCCACGTTTGCGCCGCTTCACCGCGGTCACGAGAGCTTCGCGGTTTGTTGCCCGCTCGCTCTGCTCGGTAGCGCCTTCTATGCGGTTCTTGTTCATTGGCTCGCGATTTATGCTCCGCGCTCCCTCCCCGCACCCGGTCGCCCTCATGCAGTTGCGCTTCACTTCACTCGCTGTGACCAGATCGAGGCCGGACTTGCGCCCGCGGGACTGCGCCCATGCTGGCCCACAACAAAAAAACCGCCGGCGCCACGCATATCGCGTGGCGCCGGCGGCCCTGCAGCCTCGAAGGCTGCGCTTACGCGGCGACGAGTTCCGCTTCGGCCTTCGCCTCGCTTCCCGCCGGCTCGTCCGCGGTGCTGCGGATCAGGTGATCGAATGCGCCGAGCGATGCCTTCGCGCCCTCGCCCACTGCAATCACGATCTGCTTGAACGGCACCGTGGTCACATCGCCAGCCGCGAAAACACCGGGCACCGAGGTCGCGCCCTTCGCGTCGACGACGATCTCGCCGTGCTTCGACAGCTCCACCGTGCCCTTCAGCCATTCCGTGTTCGGCACGAGGCCAATCTGCACGAACACGCCTTCGAGTTCGACGCGTTTCGCCTCGCCCGAGCGCAGATCCTTGTAGAGGATCGCCGTGAGCTTGCTGCCGTCGCCCTCGATCTCGGTCGTCTGCGCGCGGGTGACGATCGTCACGTTCGGCAGGCTGCGCAACTTGCGCTGCAACACCTCGTCGGCCCGCAGCGTCTCGCCGTACTCGAGCAGCGTCACTTCACGCACGATCCCCGCGAGGTCGATAGCGGCTTCCACGCCCGAGTTGCCGCCGCCGACCACGGCCACGCGCTTGCCCTTGAAGAGCGGGCCGTCGCAGTGCGGGCAATAGGCCACGCCGCGGTTGCGATACTCGCGCTCGCCCGGCACACCGATCTCGCGCCAGCGCGCACCGGTAGCCAACACGATCGTCTTCGCGCGCAGCACCGCGCCGTTGGCGAGCCGCACCTCGTTGACGCGGCCCGGCACGAGCGCCTCGGCCCGCTGCGTATCCATGATGTCCACTTCGTAGTGCTTCACGTGCTCTTCGAGCGCCACCGCGAATTTGGGTCCTTCCGTTTCCCGCACCGAGATGAAATTCTCGATCGCCATCGTGTCGAGCACCTGACCGCCAAAGCGTTCGGCAACGACGCCCGTCGCCAGGCCCTTGCGTGCCGCATAGATGGCCGCCGCCGCACCCGCGGGCCCGCCGCCCACGATCAGCATGTCGAACACGGGCTTGTTTTCGAGCGCCTTGGCAGCCTTCGCGCCAGCGTTCTTGTCGAGCTTCGCGAGAATCTCCTTCACGCCGCTGCGGCCCTGACCGAACACTTCGCCGTTCAGGAACATCGTCGGCACCGCCATGACCTGACGCGCCTCGACTTCGTTCTGGAACAACGCGCCGTCAATGGCGACATGGCGGATGCGCGGGTTGATCAGCGCCATAACGTTGAGCGCCTGCACGACTTCCGGGCAGTTCTGACAGCTCAGCGAAAAGTACGTCTCGAACGCATAATCGCCATCGAGCTCGCGAATCTGCTCGATCACCGCTTCGTCGAGCTTTACCGGATGACCGCCCGCCTGCAGCAAAGCAAGCACGAGCGACGTGAACTCGTGACCCATCGGAATGCCGGCGAACCTGATGCCGGTCGCCTTGCCGGGCTCGCCGATGGAGAACGACGGCTTGCGCTCGTCGCCGCCGCGGCGTTCGATAATCACCACTCGTTCGGACAACGAAGCAATATCGTTGAGCAGTGCGAGCAGTTCTTGCGACTTTGCCGAGTCGTCGACCGATGCGACGATCTCGATCGGCCGCGTGATTTTTTCCAAATACGTTTTCAGCTGGGTCTTGAGATTCGCGTCGAGCATGGCAATTCCGATGTTTCGAATTCAGTGCGGGAGGGGCGTTGACGGCGGTGCCGCCGCCAGCGCGGCAGCGGCACCGCCCGCGGCCGGCTGCAACCGGCCGCGGCGGGCTCGGCTTTAGATCTTGCCGACGAGGTCGAGCGACGGCGTCAGCGTTTCGGCGCCCGGCGTCCACTTGGCGGGGCACACTTCGCCCGGGTGCGCCGCGACGTACTGGGCCGCCTGCACTTTGCGCAGCAGTTCGCCCGCGTCGCGGCCGATACCGTTGTCATGCACTTCGCACAGCTTGATCTGGCCTTCGGGGTTGATCACGAACGTGCCGCGCAGCGCCAGACCCTCTTCCTCGATCATCACGTCGAAGTTGCGCGAGATCGCACCCGTCGGGTCGGCGACCATCGGATACTTGATCTTGCCAATCGTGTCCGACGTGTCGTGCCACGCCTTGTGCGTGAAGTGCGTGTCGGTCGACACGCTGTAGATTTCCACGCCAAGCTTCTGGAATTCGGCGTAGCGGTCAGCCAGATCGCCCAGCTCGGTCGGGCACACGAACGTGAAGTCGGCCGGGTAGAAGAACACAACCGACCACTTGCCCTTGAAGGTCTCGTCCGTGACGGTGACGAAGTCGCCGTTGTGGAATGCAGTGGCCTTGAACGGCTTGACTTGGCTGTTGATGATCGACATTAACGTAGTCCTCTACTGAGTGGTGGTTGGGAATGGGTGTAGTATGAGGACCCGCAATCGATTGGTAAAGTTGATTATCGATATTTCATCGATTTAAAAAAACTATCGCGTCCGCTGAGCTACCGGCGCGGCTGTTTCAAACGCTTGAAGGGGATGGCCGGAATGCCTTAACCTCGGCCCATATAGATCGAAAGCCAGCGCGCTTCGCGGGGATTCCGGGCCGATCGGCCTGGAAAGCGCTGCCCGCCTACTTTGCGGGACGGCCGTTGCGCGCTTCCGACCACACTACAGATACACGTCGAACCCATGACAGGCGCATCGGTGGCGTTGGCCACGACCGGGCTCATGAGCCTGATCATGCTTGCGTTGCTCGGCTCGCTGTTGCGCTCGGGCATTCCCGGCGTACACGAATGGCTCGCCGCCAACGCCGCCATGGTGGCGTCGCTGCCGCTCATTCTATTACGAGGCGCGATTCCCGACTTTTTTTCGATCGTCGTCGCCAACGGGCTCGTCGCGTTGGCCGGCGTCACCTTTCACGCGGGTTGCGCGCGCTTCCTGAAACGCCCGGTATCGTGGGTCGGGCGTGCGGCCGTCGTCGCCGCGGCCTGTGCCGCCATGGCGTACTGGCGATACACCGCAGACAGCATTCCCATGCGGGTGCTCGCCATGTCCGTGTTCACGAGCGGCATCTGCGTCGCCATCGCACTGACCGTGTGGCGCCACCGCGCGCCCGGGCGCGGCGCCTACCCCTATCGTCTCACCGCGAGCATGGCGCTCTTTTTTGCCGTCAGCCAGATGATACGCGGTGCCTACTTCATGACGCTCGTCAGCGCCTCGAGTCCGCTCATGTTCGCGACAACCGGCAACGTCATCCTGCTGTCGATCGGCGCGGCCGTGATGCCCGTGCTGTCGATGTGCGCCATGATGATGGTCCACGCCGCACTGCTCTCCGAGGCGCGCGATGCGGCCGATCACGACTTCCTGACCGGCGCGCTCTCGCGCAAAGGGTTCGAGGCCTATGTACTCGCGCGGCTCGCCGAAGCGGAACGAAGCAGGGCGCCGCTCTCCCTCGTGCTCGTCGATCTCGACCGCTTCAAGGCGGTCAACGATACCTTCGGCCATGCGGGCGGCGACGAAGTACTGCGCGCATTCGTAACGTTGGCACAGGCACATTTGCGCGCCGGCGATGCGCTCGGGCGCATGGGAGGCGAAGAATTCGGCGTCCTGCTGCCGCGCACGGATCTGATCGAGGCCCGTGAGATCGCGGAAAGGCTGCGATGCGAAGTACACAGGGCGCCCGTGGCGACCGAAAGCGGCATTTGCCGGTACAGCATCAGCGCTGGCGCCGCCCGTTGGTCGCCCGGCTTGTCGTTCGATCATCTGGCACGGCACGCGGATCTCGCGCTTTATGAAGCAAAGGTCTCGGGGCGAGACCGCGTCTGTGCCTACGAACCGGCGTCCGCGCTCGAGCGCGAAAGCGCGGGTTCCTGCTCGTTGTCGACCGGAACATCGGCGTGAGCGGCTAAACGCCTCGACTTCCAGCAAGCCCTCAATTCCGGGCTCGCTTGCGCACGATCACGCCATACCAGCCCATGCCCTCATAGGTTTCGTAGCCAGGCGTCAGCGCGTAGGCGATCAACGTGTCCGCGTCGGGCCGATAGGCGCCCGCCTTGGGATCGCTTACCTTGAGCGGAAACACTTCTTCGAGCGTGCCCTTCTCGTCGGAACTGGCGATCACGCGTTGGCGCGCGTCGACGAGCAGGCAGCGCGTGCGCCCCCACTCTTCGGGAGACAGGCGTACGCCTTTGACGACGGTCGAAGCCTGCGGCGCCCAGTTGAAGAAAACCGCGAGCACGCCCAGCGGGCGCCCCGCCGTGGCGCCCCCCTCGCGAATGGCGGCGGCGTAAGTGGCCGCGACCGCCCCGCCGAGCGCCGCGATCGGCTCCAATTCGGCCGTTGCATACTCGGCGCCCGAGGCGGACTTCGCCGCAGCCTTGAACCACGCCTTCTGGGAAACGTTCTCCTGCCCGGCCGCCGCATAGCGGTCCGGACGTCCAGTCGCCACCACGTTGCCTTCCAGGTCGATCACCCAAAGATCGAGATAGACGGTGTAGCTGTCGAGAATCACGCCGAGCCGCTCCGACGCGAACGCACGGCGCTCGGGTGCGCGATGCGCAAGGCAATCGACGATCGCCGAATCGGTGGCCCACCAGCGCACGTCGCAGGAGCGCTCGTAGAGGTTGCGGTCGATGATCTCGATCATATTGAGCGCGAGATCGGTGAGGCGCTGCGATTCCTGCCGTTCGAGCTGAGCGATCATCCGGTCGCCCAGGGCGGTCAGTTCGCGGCCTAGTTCCGCCGTCAACTGCCCGATGCGCTGCGACACGACCTTGACCTGGTTCGCCACGACGGCAAAACCACGCCCCGCTTCGCCAGCTCGCGCCGATTCGATCAGCGCGTTGATAGCCAGGAATGTCGTTTCCCGATTGATGTCGTTGATATCCGATACGTTCCCCTTGGCAATGCGGTGTACTTCGCGCGTCAGTTCGACAATCTCATTGGCATCAGCCATGATTTCCATGCCCCAATACGTTGAAATGCGCCTTTCTTGTGCAATCGATCGCACCAAAACAATGCAAATCGATCCATTCTTGTGCCCGCCGGATCTTTTTGTTATCTTTCAACTGCGCTGCCTACCCCAATGTAAAAGCCCCTTCGACGAGGAAGCCACTCGTAAACGGCACCTCACCGGCAATACTTTAGTTTTTTCGATGACCTATTTCTGTATTCGATGGCGCTCCAATTGCCATTCTCAGTGGCTTATTGCGGGTATTCACCGATAGTCCGTAACCGCGAGCTACGGCAGCGATCTTTAAGCAATCCACCCGCAATACCGCAAACGAGAATTCTTATTTCAGCCGATGTCCTGATTGACCTCTTCCATCCAGCCGATGGAATTGACTCGACAAGGAGAATTGAATGGAGTTTTTAATCAATATCGATGTAAGCGATCTCGACGAAGCAACGCGCTTTTATCAATCCGCATTCGAGTTGCGGATCGGCCGCCGTTTCGGCTCGGATTTCGTTGAACTGCTCGGCGGGCCGGCACCCATCTATCTGCTCGCCAAACCCGCGGGAACGGCCACCTCGATCGACGCGAGGCATCAGCGCAGCTATGAGCGCCACTGGACCCCTGTCCATCTGGACATCGTCGTCGACGACATCGACGCAGCGGTTGCGCGGGCATGCGGCGCGGGTGCCCGCCTCGAGCAGCCGGTCCTTCAACGCGAGTGGGGCCGGCTCGCGTTGATGGCCGATCCGTTCGGCCATGGCTTCTGTCTGCTCCAGTTCGAAGGCCGCGGCTACGATGCCATCGCGGATTGAACCGATCCCATAGATTTTCTATCGTCTGAGCGAAATTTTTGTCGATTGTCGTTTGACGGCGGCTGGCCGATATTCATGTCCCGTCAGCCCGAGCCAACCCCTGACCTTCAACTCGACTACGAAAGGGACGAACGACAATGACTTTCTCACGCCAACGCCGCGCCCTGCTTTTGACAGCGGCCGGCGCACCCATGGCATACGCGCTCAGCGCATGCGCCGCGCGCACCGGCGCCGGCACGGCACAGGCGCGGGCCGGTGCCGCCGATGCCGCACAAGCACTCGCCGCGCTCGAACGCATAAGCGGAGGCCGGCTCGGCCTCTGCGCGATCGATACCGCGCGAGGCGCAACGCTCGGCTACCGCGCGAGCGAACGCTTTCCGTTTTGCAGCACGTTCAAGCTCATGCTCGCCGCCACCGTGCTCGCGCGCAGCGTCGAGGAGCCGGCACTGCTCGAGCACCGCATCCGCTACGCGCGCACCGATCTCGTCAACTATTCGCCCGAAACCGGCAAGCACGTCGACGATGGCATGACGGTTTCCGAACTCTGCCGCGTCACCGTTCAATGGAGCGACAACACCGCGGCCAACCTGCTCATCGACCTGCTGGGCGGCTCGCAGGCCGTTACCGCCTATGCGCGCGGCATCGGCGATCGCGAGTTTCGCCTCGACCGTCGCGAAACGACGCTCAATACGGCCATTCCCGGCGACCTCCGCGACACGACCACGCCGGCCGCGATGGCGCAAAGCACCCGTTCGCTCGTGCTCGGCTCGGCCCTGCCGGCACCGCAGCAGGCTCGATTGCGCGACTGGCTGCTCGGCTGCAAGACGGGCGACCGCCGCATTCGGGCCGCCGTGCCGGCGGGATGGCAGGTGGGCGACAAGACGGGAACCGGCGATTACGGCACCGCAAACGACGTCGGCGTACTGTGGCCGCCCGCTGAAAAGCCGCTCGTGCTGGCGATCTATCACACGCATACGGATTCCGCCGCCAAAGCGCGCGATGACGTTATCGCATCTGCCGCGCGAATCGCCATCGAAGCACTGACCCGATAGCTGTCGGTGGCGCGCCGCGGGAAGGCGGCGGCGATCCGCCGCCTTGTCATTTCTTGATATACATCACGGAGTGAGGGTGTTTCGGCTGCAAGAATGAACATCATTACGCCCGATTCCATCCCGAGCATGGCACCCGATCATCCTGACTGTCGCGTCGACCCGGACGGTCCGACGCGAGTTTTGCTTAGTTGCCACGACAAGATCCGCGATCTGTCGGGCCTGCTGTTGCGGCTAGACGTGCAGGTCATTCATTACGGGATCGACGAGGCCGCAAGAACGGCCGCCGGCGAGATCCTCCACTACTTCGAAACGGAAGTGCCGTTGCATCATGCCGACGAGCAGCGCGATCTGTTCCCGCTCCTGTTGTCGTTCGGCAATGCGACCGTGGCGCAGGCGCTCGACGCGCTGAAACCCGAGCATGCCGCCCTCGGCGTCATGTGGCGCAACGTGCGCCCGTGGCTGGACTCGATCCAGCGCCGGCGGCCGTTGCCACGGCCGAAATCGCTCGCGACCTTCGCCACGCGGTATCCAGCCTACGCCGATCGCGAGGAGCGCGAAGTGTATTGGGCGGCCCGCGAACTCTCGTCGATGCAAGCACGGCAGTTGTTGGAGAACATGACGCAACGGCGCGAGGCAGTGGACCCGACGCGTACCGCCGCACGCGCGCCGCGCCGGAAGGCGGGCGCGCACTGAGCCGAGCGTGCAGCGAGGCGCGCTACCGGACGCCCGCGGCACGCTCGGCCGCCCCGAAAGCGTGCTGCGCGTATTTCAAGAGCCTGCGACCGATTGGCGCAGCCGGAGCGCCCGCAAGCCCGCCTTCCGCCGTTAAACATCTATTTTTCCTCGACTTTTAACCACTGTTCGTTTTACCCACCGGCAAGCACTTTCCTTTACATGCATCAAATATGCAACTTATCATGCGCCTTAACATGTATCTGCAATACATGTTTTAGACACGGTGCGGACGGCTGCCTGCCTCGATGGACGGTCTTCCCGCACCCCACCCCCTTGTAGAAAGGAGAGAGGGAAAATGCACTCCACAAAACGCCTATGGAAATGGCTCGGGCTGGTCTGCCTGTTGTCGTTTTCCATCCTGCTCTGGCTCGGCAGAGAAATCTATCTGGTCGCGCCGCCCATACCGACCAGCGTCACCACTTCGGACGGCACGCTGCTCTTCACGGGCGAGCAGATCAAGCACGGCCAGCAGGTTTGGCTCTCGGCCGGCGGGCAGCAGCTCGGCTCCGTCTGGGGGCATGGCAGCTATGTCGCGCCCGACTGGTCGGCGGACTGGCTTCACCGCGAAGCCGTTCAATTGCGCGAAAGCTGGGCACAGAAGCAGTTCGGCAAGTCGTACGACCAGCTTTCCGTCGAGGAGCAAGGCACGCTCGACGCCCGCCTGAAGCACGAAATGCGTACGAATACGTATGACGCAGGCAATGGCGGCACGATCACGCTGAGCCCGCAGCGCGCAGCGGTGGTCCGCGAAATCGCGACGCACTACGAAAAGCTCTTCGGCAGCGATCCGTCGCTCGAGAAGCTGCGCGACGATTACGCGATGGCCACGGGCTCCGTGCCGAACGCCAGCGACCGCGAAGCGCTCGCCGCGTTCTTCTTCTGGTCCTCGTGGGCGGCAACGACCGACCGTCCGGGCCAAAGCGACATCACTTATACGAGCAACTGGCCGCATGAGCCGCTCGTCGGCAATACGCCCACGGTGGCAAACGGCATCTGGTCGATCGCAAGCGTGATTCTGCTGCTGGCGGGTATCGCCGCGATGGTCTGGTATCACACCGCGCACCGCGATCATGAAGAGGAATCGACCGCCACGCCGGCTACCGACCCGCTCTTCGACGTGAAGCCCACGCCGTCGATGCGGGCCACGAAGAAGTACTTCTACGTCGTCATCGGGCTGCTGCTTGCGCAAGTCGGCATGGGCGCGCTGACCGCGCACTATGCGGTGGAAGGCCACAGCTTCTTCGGCGTGCCGATCGCGGACGTACTGCCGTGGGTGGTCAGCCGCACGATCCACACGCAGTTCGGCGTGCTCTGGATCGCCACGGCATGGCTCGCCACCGGGCTCTATATTTCGCCGTTGCTCTCCGGGTATGAGCCTCCGCTGCAAAAACTCGGCGTGAACGTGCTGTTCTGGGCGCTGCTCTTCATCGTGGTCGGATCCACGGCAACCGGCTGGCTCGGTTCGCTCGAGCATGCGGGTTCCGACTTCTCGTTCTGGATCGGCAATCAAGGCCTCGAGTTCACGAGCATGGGCCGCGTCTGGCAACTGCTGTTGTTCGTCGGTCTGATGTTCTGGCTGCTGCTGATGGGCCGTGCGTTGATGCCGGCACTGAAGAATCGCAATACGAAAGGCCGCGGGCTCATCGGCATGGTGTTCCTGTCCGCCGCCTGTATCGGCCTCTTCTACGCCTCTTCGCTCGCCTGGGGCCGCAACACGCACTATTCGATGATCGAGTACTGGAGATGGTGGCTCGTGCACCTGTGGGTCGAAGGCTTCTTCGAAGTGTTCGCCACGGCTGTCATCGCGCTGATCTTCTCGCGCCTCGGACTCATCCGCATCGAAAGCGCCAATCGCGCCATCGTGGCCGAAACGATCGTCTTCCTGTTCGGCGGGATCCTCGGTACGCTGCACCACCTGTACTTCACGGGCTCGTCCACGGCCGTGATCGCATTCGGCGCCGTCTTCTCCGCTTTCGAAGTCGTGCCGCTCGCACTCGTGGGTATCGAAGGCTGGCAGACCTATCGCAAGACGGAAGCCGCGCCTTGGGTCCAAAGCTACAAGTGGGTCATCCTCAGCTTCGTGGCTGTCGGACTTTGGAACACCGTCGGCGCCGGTCTGCTCGGCTTCACGATCAACCCGCCGATCTCGCTCTACTACGTGCAAGGCCTCAATCTCACCGCCGCTCACGGCCACGCCGCGCTGTTCGGTGTGTACGGCATGCTCGGTATCGGCCTGATGCTGTTCTGCCTGCGCGGCATGTCCGCACGCGAAGCCTGGGACGATGGCCTGCTCAAGCCCGCGTTCTGGATGCTCAACGTCGGCCTCTTCATGATGGTGTTCTTCGCCGTGCTGCCGTCGGGCATCTATGAAGCATGGGCCAGCGTCGCAAAGGGGCTGTGGTACGCCCGCTCGCCCGAGGTGATCCACTCGCCGATCATGCAGGCATTCGTGTGGGCGCGTGTACCGGGCGACCTCGTGTTCGCCGTCGGGGTGCTCTACCTCGGCTGGTTCGCACTGCGGCTGCTGCGCCGCGTGCGTCCGAGCGCACCGGAGGAAGCACGCGTGCAGCAAGGCGCGAACGCGGCCAAACGCGTCACTCAACGCGCCTGAGGCAAGTCTTGCGAAAGCGGCGGCGCAGTATTGATGCCGCCGCGCTCGCATCTGAAACAAGAGGTGTCCCCATGACCGCTGCATCGACCATCCATCCGGCGCTGCCGGGCGAAAGCGACGTTCGCGAAGCCCTGCGCTACGTCGTCGATCCGGAGGTCGGCGTCAACATCGTCGATCTCGGGCTCGTCTATGCGATCGACGTCAAACCCGAGGCGCTGCGCATCGCGCTGACGATGACGTCGCCCGCATGCCCGATGGGGCAGATGATCATCGACGACGTGCATGAAGTCGTCGATGCGCTCACGCCCGCCGGCATGGCAGTGGATGTCGACCTCGTCTGGGAGCCGCCATGGGAGCCCGCCATGATGACGGAAGCCGCGCGCAAGGTGCTCGGATGGCCAGACGGCTGAATTCCGCGGCGCCCGCGGGCCCGCGACGCGAGCACGCCGCCGCCCGCCGCAATCCGGTGCGGATCGCGGCCAAGGCACTGCTTGCCGCGTCGATCGTCGCCACGCTCGTCTGCGGGCTGGCGACGGGGCTCGCCCGGCTGGGCCTCACGCTGCCCACGCATGCGCTTTCTCGCGCGGCGTGGCACGGCGTGCTGATGCTGCCGGTGTTCTTCGGCGCCGTCATCAGCCTCGAACGCGCCGTCGCGTTGGGCCACGCGTGGAGCTTCTCCGCCCCGATCGCCGCCGTGCTCTCGGGCATCGCGTTGCTCGCGGGCGCACCCGTCACGCTGGTTCAGACGGGGGTGCTCGTCGCTTCGCTCGTGCTCGTGGCCGGCAGTGTCGTCGTATTCGCGCGCCAGCCCGCGCTCTATCTCGGCGTGCTCGCGATTGCGGCCGCCTGTTGGAGCGTGGGAGCGTGCATCTGGCTCGTGACAGGCGACGCGCTGGCCGCCGTGCCTCACTGGCTGGCCTTCGTCGTACTGACGATCGTCGCCGAACGGCTCGAACTCACTCGCATGCGTCCGCTGAGGCCGCGTGCGATCGCGCTTTTTTGCGTGTCGATCGTCGTGATGCTCGTGTCGCTCGTATGGGTGAGCGTCGCACCGGAAGCCGGCATCCGCCTGTTCGCCGCAAGCATCGTTCTGCTCGCAGGCTGGCTCGCCGCCTACGATATCGCACGCTACACGGTCCGGCAGAAAGGACTGACCCGATTCATCGCCGTCTGCCTGCTGTCCGGCTACGGCTGGTTTGCGGCGGCCGGAGTTCTCGGGCTCGAGGGCGCGCTGCTTTCCGGGCACCCGTGGCACGACGCCGCCCTGCATGCGGTGACGGTCGGCTTCGTGTTCTCGATGGTATTCGGCCACGCGCCGATCATCGTGCCGGCCGTCAGCGGGCTGCGCGTGAAGTACGGCCCGCATTTCTACCTGCCGCTCGCGCTGCTCCACGCGGGCCTCTCGCTGCGCGTGGCGGGCGGAATCTTCGGCGATTTCCCGCTGCGGCGAATCGGCAGCGAAATCAATGCGGCCGCGCTGGCTGTGTTTGCCGCCACCTTGATCGCAGCCGTCGCCTCGGCACGGCACGCCAAACGTCAGGAGTACCGAACGAATCGAATCTAACCCAACGAGCAGACCGTCGAGACCCGTCGCGTTCGCAGCGAAAACGCGGAACGCACGGCAAATTCCGAACCCGCCGTGGATTCGCTTTGAATTCGCGTTGCATTACCGGTAGGCGTGCCGAAGAGCCCACCTATCGAATCACCACCCTTTTGTTTTCACGGAGTATGACCATGACCGGTGCTTCCAATACGAGCGCTTATGTTTTCGATGCCCGCGGCATCTCGAAGCGGTTTCGCCACGCGGCCATCTTCGGCGCGCTCGAATCGCTCGACCGCGGCGAAACGATGCGCTTCGTCAACGATCACGATCCGATCCCGCTGCTGCATCAGATCCAGTCGCGCTACGGCGATCAGGTCGCCATTGCCTACGTTCAACGCGGCCCCGAGCAGGTGGTGATCGACTTCTCGGTCACGCCGGCTGCCGGCCAGGCATCCGACGCGGCGAAGGCAGGCGGATGCGGCAGCGGCTCGGGCACGAGCTGCGGATGCAGCGGCGGCTGAAGCCGACATAGCCGGAAGCTGGCGCATGATGCGCACGAGCAAGCATGTGCCAGGGCTGGCGGCTTGCAACGGCTGCGGACCTCCGGCAATCGCATCCGCAGCCGCTAGCTGTGGCAATTTTCGATCGATGCACTTCCAGTTCCAATCCGCTGCAGCGAACGGTGCGTGCCGGGGTCATCATGCAAATGACGGCGCTCAGGCCGGAAGCGCCGTCAAGCATCTTGTCGCGCAATGCATCCGCTCGCACGGTGTCGAGCAGGGTGGGCGAACAGTGCCTTCATTTCCGCGGCTTCGCGCCGAATCGTTCGAGCAGGTCCGCACTTCATGAACGCTGTTCAAGCGCATGCAGGTCCACTGGCTCGTCCACGCGCAGTTGATCAACGGCCATCATGAATTCCCATGGGGTTTCCAGTCGCGATTGTCCCTCTTTCGTAACGTTGGGAAACTCGAATACCACCTTGCGCAGTTTCTCCCGCCGCTGGGCCTGGTGCGGACCGGTGAACAGTTGGCATGCACCTTCCCACAACAGGGTACGGCCCATCGGATTATGGTCGAAAGTACTCTCGGCAAGATTCGGCAGAACGCTGTTGAAGGTGCGCGAGTCAGGCTCTTCCTGCCCCTCTGCCGTCATTCTGAGGTTGGGCAAGCACAGTCCGGTGAAAGCGCGTTCGCTCATGAATTGGGCCAAGGTCTGGCCCCCAGGACGGGTGATTTCGTCAATGACGTTCTGCAACAGGTCCCTGTCCGGCTGCGAGTGACCGGATTGCGCGAGCGCTGCCCGCAGTTCGTTCCTGACTTCGCCAACTTGATCCACGCTGAGCTTCCTGCAAACCGCATCGACCGCCTGAAGATAGCGCCATGCTCCCGCGACCGGCTGCTGTGACTTGCCTACTTCGGGAGAAACGGCGCACCGGACGGCAAGCTGCTCCGCCACGTCGCGCACGCGGGCCTTCAGCCCAGGAGCGAGGCTATCGGCCGGATGGTGACGGGCAAGGACGACCTCGCGCTCGAGCGCGACCGCTTTCATGTCGGCAACGCGTCTCATCTGGCCAGCAGCCAGACGCCCGATATCAGCCAGCGGCCGCTGCGCGGGACTTTCAACGCGGATTGCTCCACTCGGCAAGCCAACGAGCATGGCATTAGCTGACGTTCGGGGCGTTTCGGCTGAAACACTTGGCGAAACGTGTGTCGAGGACGGATCGGTTTCGATACCGGATGAAGGGATCTGCTGTGTATCGGATATTCGCATTGCAAGCTGGAGCGACAGGCGCGCGACGTTCTGCTGGCCCGATCGCATCTTTTGTATGGAAAAATTGATCACCATAATGATCTCCCCAAGCGCGGAAACCCCATACGTATCGACAGCGAATTCCTTAAGCAGGGCGCGAAGCGTCGTTCATATCGCCCCTGAGATTCCGCCAGCGTCGAACGCCCCGGACAACGGTTCCATCCAAACTCGCGGCGCTTGCGCAAGGCGCCGCGCTCACGCCCCCGTTGGGTTCGAATCATGACCTTCATGAGCCCCGCCGAGCGGGTGACGATCATCGCTGCTTGACTCAAATCAAGCGAACGACAAAGAACAGACTTGCCGCATTGACGCCACCATATCTGGTACGTAGCATCCACTCCAACACAATATATTGCGCGAGAGGGGTGTCACGATGGAGCAACGGAATGCCGTCCAGGGCCGTGCCGGAAAGGCTTGTCAAACGGAGCGCGCCACGCTCGCCGCGAGCGGCCCTCAGGTCGAAGTCGCCTCGACCATCGACGAATATCTCGAGCAGCAGGACTGGCGCGTCAACGCCAACGCCAATCAGGGCTATTCGCTCGGCGGTCTGATTCTCAACGTGTCGGGCAAGGTCATCGCCAACTATTGGCTCAGCCACGTCTACTCGGCCGCCGTCGGCCGGGCGCACCGCGAAGCCGACATTCACATTCACGATCTGGACATGCTCTCGGGCTACTGCGCCGGCTGGTCGCTGCGTACGCTGCTGACCGAAGGTCTCAACGGCGTGCCCGGCAAAGTGGAATCGTCGCCGCCGCGCCACATGTCGAGCGCCGTCGCGCAGATCGTCAACTTCCTCGGCACGCTGCAAAACGAATGGGCCGGCGCGCAGGCATTCAGCTCGTTCGATACCTACATGGCGCCCTTCGTGCGCAAGGACAGCCTCAGCTACAAGCAGGTGCGGCAGCACATGCAGGAACTCATCTACAACCTCAACGTACCGTCGCGCTGGGGCACGCAGACGCCGTTCACGAACCTGACGTTCGACTGGGTCTGCCCCGAGGATCTGCGCGAGCAGATTCCGATGATCGGCGGCGAGGAGATGCCGTTCAGCTATGGCGAGCTGCAGGCCGAGATGGACATGATCAATCAGGCCTATATCGAAGTCATGCAGGCCGGCGACGCGAAAGGCCGCGTGTTCACGTTTCCTATCCCGACGTACAACATCACGCCGGACTTCGACTGGGAAAGCCCGAACGCCAAGCGTCTTTTCGAAATGACGGCGCGCTACGGTCTGCCGTACTTTCAAAACTTCATCAATTCGGAGTTGAAGCCGAACATGATCCGGTCGATGTGCTGCCGGCTTCAGTTGGACTTGCGCGAGTTGCTCAAGCGCGGCAACGGGCTTTTCGGCTCGGCCGAGCAAACGGGATCGCTCGGTGTCGTCACAGTCAATTGCGCGCGGCTCGGCTATCTGCATGCCGGCGACGAAGCGGCCATGCTCGCACGGCTCGACGAATTGCTCGATCTCGGCAAGGAAAGCCTCGAAATCAAGCGCCGGATCATCCAGCAGCACATGGACAACGGGCTCTTCCCTTATACGCGCCGCTATCTCGGCACGTTGCGCAATCACTTCTCGACGCTCGGCGTAAACGGCATCAACGAGATGATTCGCAACTTCTCGGCTGACGAGCACGACATTACGAGCGAGTGGGGCCATGCGTTCGCCGTGCGCGTGCTCGATCACGTTCGCGCCCGAATCCTCGAATACCAGGAGGAAACGGGTCATATGTACAACCTCGAGGCAACGCCGGCCGAAGGCACGACCTACCGTTTCGCCAAGGAAGACCGCAAGCGCTATCCCGACATCCTGCAGGCCGGCACGCGCGATATGCCGTACTACACGAATTCGTCGCAGTTGCCCGTCGGCTTCACGGACGATCCGTTCGAAGCGCTCGAGCATCAGGACGATCTGCAGCGCAAATACACGGGCGGCACCGTTCTGCACCTCTACATGACCGAGCCGCTCTCGACACCCGAGGCCTGCAGCTCGCTCGTGCGCCGCACGCTCGAGCGCTTTTCTCTGCCCTATATCACCGTGACGCCGACGTTCTCGATCTGCCCGAAGCACGGCTATCTCGCCGGCCGCCACGAATTCTGTCCCAAGTGCGATGAAGAAATCGTTCATCGCAAGCTGTCTCAACTTCAAACCGAGGAGTCCTGAACCATGACGATCGACCGCATCCAAGCAGCCCCCGCCGCCCGCATCGCGCTCGCCGACGAAGAACGGCAACCGTGCGAAATCTGGACGCGCGTGATGGGTTATCACCGGCCGGTATCGTCGTTCAACACCGGCAAGAAAGGCGAATTCCACGAGCGCAAGTACTTCGTCGAAGCGCGCACGGCCGTGGCCGCCGCGCCATGCGACGAAGAGGAGATCTCGCTTGCGGCCTGAGTGCTTCGAAGCCTCGCGCGTGCAGGAGCTGAACCGGCCCCGCCTGCTCAAAGTGGGCGGGGTCGTGCCGTTCACCGCCACCGACTACCCCGGCAAGCTGGCCGCCGTGGTCTTCGTGCAAGGGTGCCCGTGGCGGTGCGGGTATTGCCACAATCCGCACCTGCAGCCGCGCACGAAGACGGGTGCCGTCGAATGGCAGCATGTCGTGCGTTTTCTCAGGCGGCGCGTGGGGCTCGTCGATGCGGTGGTGTTCAGCGGCGGCGAACCGACCGCCGACCCCGCCATCGTCGAGGCGATACGCGAAGTACGCGCCTTGGGCTTCGCAATCGGGCTTCACAGTGGTGGCACGCATCCGAACCGGTTTGCAGCGGTTCTGCCCTTGGTCGACTGGGTCGGCCTCGACATCAAGGCACCTTTCGACGATTACGAACGCGTCACGCGTATCCGCGGCAGCGGCGAGCCTGCGCGGCGATGCCTGGAGACACTGCTCGCCAGCGGCGTCGATTACGAATGCCGCACGACGCTCCATCCCGGTCTGCTGCCGGAAGACGATATTCTGCGGCTCGCCGGCACGCTTGCCGACATGGGCGTGAAGCGCTACGCGTTACAGATCTTTCGCAAGGAAGGATGCCGCGACGATGCGCTCAATGCCGCCCTCACCCGCGGCTACCCGAGCGAAGCGCTCGTCGCTGCAGTGGGCCGCCGGTTTCCCGAGTTCACGGTACGGCGCGGCTGAGACACCATGCGCGCGCTGCGCGCAATGGCGGGATGAGGCCGCTCTTGTGCCCGCCTCCCGGCGCTCCAACTCACGCGCCCGACGCTTCCTCATCGGCCTCCATCGTTACGGCGACTTCGAGCACGCTCGTAAGGATACGCTGCGCCTCGTCGTGATCGAAGTCGGCATGGAACCGCTTTTTCACGCCGCGATCGGCCAGTTGTACATGCTCGTCGGCCGCAATGCCGTGCCGCTCGAGCGATTTTTTCACGCAGACGAGCGGACAACCGTCGATGGCGATGATCGGGCGCCCCGAATGTGCCACCTTGAGCAGCGCGGGCACGTCGCCGCCCACGCCGGCGATGCACGACATCTCCGCCGCGCCGCGGCGATCGAGTTGCACCGCTACGTAGTTGGCCATCTGGGCAGCGCTCGAGCACCCCGAGCACGCGTAGACGAGCGGTAAGGACTTCGAATCGTCAGCCATGCCGTTTCCTCCTGTGCACGAACACTCCGTGCGTGTTGCCTTGCGGGTTTCCCGCGTATTCCCGGCCGCGTGGGCGGCCATCCGCCGGTTCGCGCCGCCGTGATGCTGCCGCAGGGCCCTGTGCGGCCTTACTGCTGTGCGGCCCCGCGCCGGAACATTTTCGCGGGTGCGAAACGTTCGAGCGAGAGCAGCGACCAATCGAGGGCGTCGAGCGAATTCTTCACGATCAGCCCCAGTTCGGTATCGCCCTCCATCGTCAGCCGGCGGCTGAAGAAAAGCGTGTCCGGATCTTCGGCGCGGCGCGCCAGCAGCATGAAGTCGTAGGCATTCGCGCCGATCGTGAGTGCGACCTCGCCGCGATGACGCGCGGGCCGGAACGTGCCGCCGGTGCAGACGAAATCGAACGCCAGCCGGGCGTCGCGCACCTCGATGCGCAGCGCCTTGCCCTCGAGCAGGGCCATCGCATCGGCCGGCAAATGCCGTGTCAACGTGAGATTGAGGCCGCCGACGAACAGCACGGACCCGGGAAAGGGCGGCAGCTTCGACAGCACCTTGCCGACGAATCCCGGCAATGCGAATGCGGCATCGGTCATCAAATACTCCTTGTGAGGTCAGCCCGCGTGGCGAGCGAGGCCGGCCATGCCGTGCCAATAGCCGTCGCAATGCGCCTGCGGCATCAGTCCGTTCATCGACGAAAGTGCTTCGCCTGCGTCGAGGCGGCCATCGACAACCTCCCGGAACAGCGTGGCGATTTCGCCCATATGCTGCGATTGCGGGCTCAACCGCAGAACGTCGACGCCGAGCGATCGCATTTCGTCGATCGATTCGACGAGATTGCACACGCGCGCCGACTGCGTGGAGATGCCGTTGAAGACGAGGAACGCCTCGCCCTCGCGCGTGTTGAGTTGCAACCCGTCGGGGTGCTCGAGGCAAACGTATTGGCAGTTGTCGCGCGGCAGGTTGCGATGGCGTGCTGTGAAGCAGCGCGCAGAGAATGCGAGCGGCATGCGGCCGTAGGCGAAAACTTCGGTTTCGATGCCTGACGGGCGATCGGCCAGGATTTGCGCCAACCCGTCACGGCTCATTTCGAGCGGCGCGACCCATCGCTTCGCGCCGAGTTCGGCCAGCAGCGCCAGCGTGGGTGGGTTGTACACGTTGATCCAGGGGCCTGCCACGAACGGCGCGCCCTGCACACAGTGCACGGCGCCCATGTCGTTGGCCTCGACGGCGTAGCGTCCGTTTCCCGCCACCTGCCGCAGCGTGGTGAGATCCTTGCCAGATTCGAGCAGCACCTGCGTCGAGAGCACGACCTCCTTGCCTGCTTGCGCAAGCATGGCCGCGATCTCGATCCAGTCCGCCAGGCGAAGCTCGTGGCGACGCGAGCAGACTGTCTCGCCGAGGTAAACGATGTCGACAGGTGCGCTGCTCATCGCCTCGTAAAACTGCAAGGTCGCGATGCGCGACCAATAGTATTGAAGGGGGCCCAATGCGATTTTCACTATGCCGGCTCCAGCTCGCGGGCGCTTGCGTGCGCCCGCTTCGTCATTTCCATGGGCGGTGGTAGGCACCGAGCGTGTGCTGCTGGCCTTCCGCCACTTTGTCGAGGCCCGCCATCCACGTGGTTTTCACGCTGTAGCGCTGCGCGTTGGCGAGACACTGATCGATCGCCTCGCGCCACACGCGCGTCACCTGCGCCACATAGGCGGGGCTGCGCTGCCGCCCTTCGATCTTGATCGCGCGCACGCCGATCTGCCTGAGGCGAGGGAGAAGCTCGAGCGTATTGAGGCTCGTCGGCTCTTCGATCGCGTAATAGTGCTCGTCGGCCACCTCGAAGCGGCCCTTGCAGATCGTCGGATAGCCGGCGTTCTCGTCGTCGGCGTAGCGATCGATGAGCACGCCGTTCAGGCGCGAATCCATGCCCTCGTCGCTCTTTTGCCAACGCACGAACTTGGCGGGCGAACATACGCCGTGCGTATTAGGCGATTCGCCCGTGACATACGACGAGAGCGCACACCGTCCTTCCACCATGACGCACAGGCTGCCGAATCCGAACACCTCGATTTCGACCGCCGTGTTCTCCGTCACCTGCTCGACCTGCGTGAGCGATAGCACGCGCGGCAGCACGGCACGGTTGATACCGAACTGCTCGTGATAGAAATTGATGGCCTCGTAGTTGGTTGCCGAGCCTTGCACCGACAGATGCAGCCTCAATTGCGGATAGCGGTCGCGCGCATAGCGCATGAGGCCGGCATCGGCCATGATCACGGCATCTATCTGCGAGCGCGCCGCACGGTCGACTGCCTCGCGCCAGATCGTCCATGCGTTCGGCTGCGGGTAGGTATTGAGCGCGAGAAAGACTTTCCTGCCTTTGTCATGGGCATAGTCGATACCCGTTCGAATGGCCTTCTCGTCGAAATTGAGGCCCGCGAAATTGCGCGCATTGGTGGCGTCGCGAAACCCGAGATACACACAGTCCGCGCCGTTGTCGATCGCAGCCTTCAGCGCAGGCAGGCTGCCTGCCGGGCAAACGAGCTCGATCGGCGGCGAATCGTTGCTTGTCGTATTGCTTGGCGTCATAAGTCCATTACGGTCCTTGCCCATCGGCGCCGCGCGCATCGCCCATGCAAGCGACGCCCCGCGGCTTCCGGGCGGAACGCCAGTGTGCAACCCGCAAGCCGCAATCGCCTTAACCCAGGTCAAGCGTGCGACGTTATGGCACTCCCTTATGTCCGCCATAGCGACAGGGTTTCGCACCTTCGGCGATATCCGATTTGCTATGGTTATTGGCGTAGGACGCATGCGCGGGACCCTGCCGCGCAGCAATAGCGAATGATCGAAATGAAGCCGTCGAACTGTGACCGGTCGCTCGATGTACGCGGGCTGCGACCGCCCGAACCCATGGAGCAGATATTGAACGCCCTGGCGGGCCTGCCCGATCGGCGCTACCTGCTCGTCATGATGGATCGCGAGCCGTTTCCGCTTTATGGCGTGCTCGATCAGCGCGGGTTTCGGCACAGCATCGAGCGGCTGAACGGCGCGGGCTACGAGCTGTCGATCTGGCAAGACGACTGAATGCGCCGCGCCCTCGCGCTCGAGGCCTCGCCGGCACTCAAGGCACCACTGCGGTTCTTCCTCGCCGCGCCCGCGTTCGTTTTCGCCGCCGCCCTCCTGCTCGCGTGGGCCGGCCCCCAGGCGCTTGCCTCGCGCTGGTCGCCGTATGCGCTCGCCATCACGCACCTGCTGACGCTCGGTGCGTTGACCGGCACGATGGTCGGCGCGCTCATTCAGATTCTGCCCGTCGTCGTCGGCATTCAGATCGCGCGGCCTATCTGCACCGCGGCCGCCGTTCACGCGCTGCTCACGAGCGGCGCGCTCACGCTCGCCGGTGCTTTCGTATCGGGGCGGCGGATGCTCTTCGCCCTCGGCGCACTCCTGCTGGCCAGCGCGTTTGCCTGGCTGCTCACCGCCTGCGCGATCGGCCTGTGGCGCGGCAGGCGCACTGCCGCCACCGGCGTCGCAGATCTGCTGCGCGCCGTCGATCTCGCGCTCATCGCCCTGCTCGTGACCGCGTCGCTCGGCGTCTACCTGGCGCTCACGCTCGCATGGCCGCATGCCACTCCCATCGTCACGCTCACGAACTGGCATGCGATCTGGGGGCTGGCCGGTTGGTTCGGGTTGCTCGTCGTCGGCATCGGCTATCAGTTGATTCCGATGTTTCAGGTAACGGAGCCCTATCCGTCCCATCTTGCGCGATGGCTGGCGCCGGGTTGCTTCGCGTTGCTCGCCGGCTCGGCGCTCGCGGCATTCGTCATATCGCTGAGCGCCGTGCCCGGCTCGACGTCGGACACGATCGCCGAGCTGCTGCCTTCGCTCGTCTTCGTGCCCTACGTCGTGTTTGCCACGGTCACGCTATGGCTGCTTCATCGCCGCAAGCGGCCGTCCCCCGACGCGACCACGCTTTTCTGGCGCACGTCGATGGCGAGCCTCGCCTGTTGCCCGCTCGCACTCGCGGCTGCCACGGTCACGCAGGAGCCGCGGTGGTTCGTGGCTTTCGGCATTCTCGCGCTCGTTGGCGTGGGATGGTCCGCCGTCAACGGGATGCTCTACAAGATTGTGCCGTTTCTGCTTTGGTATCACCTGCAGGCGGAGCTCGCACAACCGCTGTCGATCGTGCCGAAGGTCAAGGACATCATTCCCGATCGCGCGGCAATGCATCAGTACTACGCGCACCTCGCGGCGCTCGCGCTGCTCGCGGCAGCGAGTCAATGGCCCGGTCCGCTCGCGCGCGTAGCCGCCTTCTCGCTGGGTGTCGCTTCGGTGTGGCTCATCGTGCTGCTGGCCCGAGCGTTGCGGCTCTACGCCCGCGTCAGGCGCGAAATTGCACGGGTATCGGTGCAGCGCCACGAGCGCGAACGCAACAAGCCCACGCCTCGGGACGAGCGCGTGCCCGAGCCCGTCACCGAGCGTCAGTAGGCGCAGGCTTCCTGAAGCCGGCAGAGGTCGGGAATCGTAATCTCGCGTCCGCTGATCCGCACGAGATCGCGATGCGAGAGTTCGCGCAGAATGCGCGAGAAGTGCTCGGGCGTTACGTTCAGCCTCGATGCAATCAAGCGCTTATCCGCTTCGAGCCGCACGCGCTGCCCCTCGTCGCACTGCTCGCCCTTCAAAGTGAGCAGATAGGTGATCACGCGCTGCGTACCCGAGCGCAGCGAATATGCTTCCACATCGACCATCAAACTGTGCAAACGCATGCTGAGGCTGGCGAGCATCTTGCATGCGAATGCCGGGTCGCGCTGCAGCTCCGCATAGACGGACGCCTTGCTCACGTGCAGCAGCAGGCTGTCGGCCAACGCCTGAGCCGAAACGATGTAAGGCTTGTCCATGAACATCAGAGCTTCGCCGAAGCCGTCGCCCGCACCGATCAGGCGCACGACCTTTTCTTCGCCGAGCGGCGAGATGAAGCTGAGCTTGATCTGCCCATACACCACCGTATGGAATCCGAGGCAGGGATCGCCCCGCCGAAACACCATGTCTCCACGGCTCAATTGAATTTGCGACGTGCCCTGGGCCAGGCGATCGAGCTCGGCGGGCGCGAGCTCGTTGAAAAGCGCCGTTCTCGAAAGAAAGTCCTGGACCCTGACTTTGTTTCTGGCCATGACCTGACTCATATGAGTTTCGAGTATGAGGAGGCGGTCGGCTGGCCGAGATAGGCGTCGAACACCATACTGATTGCACGCACGAAGAGACGACCCTTCGCCGTAATGTTCATCTCCGCGTCGTCTGTCTCGATCAGCCCCGCTTGTTCGAACGACTCGAGTCCGGCCAGCTCGCGCGCGAAATAGCGCTTGAAGTCGATGCCGTGTGCTTCGCCGATTTCGTCGAACCGCAGCGGCGTGCTGCACATGATGGTCATGATGACGTCCCGACGCAGCAGATCGTCGGGCGTAAGCGCGAGCCCGCGCTCGACGGGCAGCCTGCCGGCATCGAGATGGCGGTAGTACGTTTGCACGGAGCGCGTGGACTGCGAATAGCTGTTGCCGACCTTGCCGATCGCCGAGACGCCGAAGCCGAGAAGGTCGCACTCGGCCTTCGTCGTATAGCCCTGAAAGTTGCGATGCAGGCTCTTGTCGCGCAGCGCGCGGCTCAACTCGTCCTCCGGTTTCGCGAAATGGTCGAGGCCGATGTAGATATAGCCTGCGTCGAGCAGGCGCTCCATCGATCGCATGAAGATCTGCAGGCGCTCTTCCGCGCTCGGCAGCTCGCTCGCCACGATCAGGCGCTGGGCTTTGAAGCGGCTCGGCAGATGCGCATAGTTGTAGACCGCGATGCGATCCGGTGCGAGCCGGATCACTTCGTCGAGGGTATGCTCGAAACTCGCGAGCGTCTGCCTCGGCAAACCGTAGATGAGGTCGATGTTGATCGATTCGAAGCCGGCCTCGCGGCTTGCCGCCAATGCGCGCTCGACCATCGGCAGCGGCTGGATGCGGTTGACCGCCTGCTGCACGGCCGGATCGAAGTCCTGCACGCCGAAGCTCGTGCGGTTGAAGCCCAGATCGGCCAGCACACTGAGCGTCGTCTCTTTGACTGTACGAGGGTCGATCTCCACCCCGAGTTCGGCATCGGGCTGAAAATCGAAGCGGTCGCGCAGCGCGCGCATGAGCGCGGAGAGCTCGGGCATGCTGAAGAACGTCGGCGTGCCGCCGCCGAAATGCAACTGCGTCACGCGGCGATCTTCGCCGAGATGCGGCACGACGAGATCCATTTCGCTGATCAGATACCGCAGATACTCGATGGAGCGGCCGTGATCGCGCGTGATGATCTTGTTGCAGGCGCAAAAGTAGCAGAGCGACTCGCAAAACGGCAGATGCGCGTAGAGCGAGAGCGGCGGATTGTGCGTGGCCCCGGCCCGCTCCGCCAGGAACCGCTGATACGTTGCCTCGTCGAAGTCCGCGTTGAACCGGTCGGCCGTCGGATAGGAGGTATAGCGCGGGCCCGAGTTGTCGAAACGGCGAATCAACGCCTCCGAAATCTCCACATCGGGAAAATGCGCGGCATTTTGCCGCTGCTCGGGCGCTGCCGCTGCCCGGCCATGCTCTGAATGGGTTGACATATCGATTCAATCAGCTCCAGCAAGCGGGCGAAGGTCGCCATGCTCGCACTCGTCGTTTCGATATTGTCCCGATCCGAAAACAGCACAGCTTGATATATGTCATGAATCCGGCGCATTTGGGCACCGAAACCCCGCCACCGCCCCCGTCCGGCTGTGCCAGACGCGTCGTAAAAGATATAGAATCGGTAGACCTTATAGGCATGCCATGCGACTCACCGACTTCACCGACTACAGCCTGCGCGTTCTGATCTATGCCGCGGTGCGAAGCGAACATCTCGTCACGATTCAGGAGATCTCCGAAACGCTCGGCATTGCACGGGGCCACCTCGTGAAGATCGTTCATGCGCTCGGCAAGGCCGGTTATCTCGACACGGTTCGAGGCCGAACGGGCGGGCTGCGGCTCGGCCGTCCGCCAGCCAAGATCACGGTCGGGGACGTGGTGCGCACCATGGAGCCGGACTTTCGCATGGTCGAATGCTTCGACACTGAAGGCAACGCCTGTGTCATCACGGCTGCGTGCGGGCTGCGCGGCGTGCTCGGCAGTGCGCTGCGCGCCTATTTCGACGTGCTCGATAAATTCACGCTGGCGGATCTGGCTGCCGAGCAGAGCACGCTCGAACGCCTCCTGGCAGCCGGCCCGGTCGTCCGCCCGCTCGTGCGTATCGATCGCAAACGCATCGCTTGAAGTCCGTTCGCGCCGATTGCAGTCGCGCAGGTTGCAGGCTTGCGGACGTTCCTTGCCGGCCGTAGTGCCGGCGCACCGTCGCGCAGACACCGTCCGCCTGCGGAACCCGAGCGGCGTTCAAGCCACGCCAGCCTCGCCGGCCTCGCTCGCCTCATTGAGCCGGCTGCGAACGAAATCGATATGTGTTTGCATCGCCGTGCGCGCTTCTTCAGGCCGGCGCGCACGAATGGCCTCGCACAGCGTGCGATGCTGGATGAGCAGTTGCCGCGATGCGTCCTCGTCGCGAATGCGCAGGCCCGTGCCGTTGATCGTGATGTGCTCGCGCAGCATGCCGATCACGCTCGCGTGCAGGTGCAAAAACATCGCATTGTGCGACGCAAGCGCGATCGCTTCATGCAATTTTGCGTCGGCCTGGGCCTCCGTGGCCATGTCGCCCGCGAGCCGCGCCTGCTCGAGCTCCCGCAGCAGCGCGCCAATGCGCCTGCGTTCGTCGGCCGTTGCTCGCAGCGCCGCAAAATAGGCCGTCGCGCCTTCCAGCACGCGCCGGAACTCCAGGATGTCGTCGCGCAGCACCGGATGATCGGCCACGAGTTGCCCCCAGGGCGAGGCCGTACCGGTGATGCCGGTGCGCAGCCGGTCCGTGACGAACACGCCTGCGCCGCGCCGGGCTTGTACCAGGCCACGCGCCGCCAGTCGTTGAACCGCCTCGCGCACCGTATTTCGGGCGACACCGAGTTCGTCAGCAAGCGTCCGCTCGGCCGGCAACCGCGCGCCCGCAGGCCACGTGCCGTCGAGCAGCGACGTCTCGAGCCGGCGCATGACGTCTTCCACGCGCCCACGCGCCGCTGCGCGCTCCTTCGTAGCCATGATGTCCCTCACCCCGATGACGGCCCCCGGCGTGTGCCGCCCACGGCAATTGGTCCAACCAATTTGAACCGCCGTGCAAATGAGGCAATTATGCGCCAAAAGCCGCTCGCCGCCGCGCGTTGTCGGCCCTTGGAGAGAGACATGCACGAAAGGCAATACCCCGCCGCCCCGCCCCGCCACGTCTATTTGTTCGCGACCTGCCTCGTCGACCTGTTCGTCCCGCAGGCCGGCGTGGACGCGATCAAGCTGCTCGAACGCGAAGGGCTGACCGTGCATTATCCGCGCGCGCAAAGCTGCTGCGGCCAGCCGGCCTACAGCAGCGGCAATCCCGAGCAGGCCCGTTCCGTTGCGCGTTCGCAGTTAGGGCTTTTTCCCGAGCCGTGGCCCATTGTCGTGCCCTCCGGTTCGTGCGCGGGCATGATGCGCCACCACTGGCCGGCGCTGTTCGCCGACGACGAAGTGGCCGGACCACAGGCTCGCGAACTCGCACAGCGTACCTACGAGTTGAGCGAGTTCCTGTTGAACGTGCTCAAGGTCGATTTCTCGAAGTACCGGCCCGACAACGGCCCAGCCGCGCCCGAACGCGTCGTGCTGCATACTTCGTGCAGCGCGCGGCGCGAAATGGGCACGCGCGCGCACGGTGTGGCACTCGTCGACGCACTGCCCGACGTCGCTCGCATCGAGCACGAACGCGAATCGGAATGCTGCGGCTTCGGCGGCACTTTCTCGCTCAAGCATCCCGACATTTCCGGCGCAATGGTGCAGGACAAGATCGCCTCGGCCTGTGCCACCGGCTGCGACCGCCTCGTCTCGGCCGATTGCGGCTGTCTGCTCAATATCGGCCACGCCGCCGCGCACCGGCAGGCTCCGCTGACGGTCGAACACCTCGCGAGCTTCCTCTGGCGACACACCAACGGTACGGATAACGAAGCGAACTCCGCAAGCCAAAACGGCCGCAAGCAAGACTGTGCTCGTGAAGACGCGCGGCCAGCCGCCGAAAGCTGCAAGGAGCCCGCATGAGCCGGCCCGGTGCACGCGAACGGATCTTGGGCAGGCTCCGGGCGGCGGCCGCCCGCCCCGCCACGGGCGTATCCGACATCGATCGACGCATCGACGCGCATTATCAGGCTCACCCAGCGGCCACCCAAGCCATGTCGACAAGCGAGCGCGTCGAGACGATGCGCAAAACGTTGGCGGCGTCGCACGCTGGCGTCATCTGCGCCGATGCCGCATCGTGGCCTGCCGAACTCGCACAGAAACTCGCCGCCGCTGGCGTGCGCAGGCTGTTGCTCGATACGGCGGGCGAGGAAGGCGCAGCGCTGATGAAGGCGCTCCCGCCCAATATCGAGGTGCTGCGCTACGCGCGGCCCATTGAGGCGTGGAAAGGCGAGCTCTTCGACACCATCGACGCCGGTTTCACCGTCGCCCGCTCCGGCATCGCCGCCACGGGCACGCTGATCCTCGCTCCCGACGTCAATAGCCCGCGTACGGTCTCGCTCGTCCCGCCGCTGCACGTGGCGCTCGTTCATGCAGACACGCTGCACGCCGATCTGCATTCCGCCGCGCGGCACGAGCACTGGAGCGACGGTATGCCGACCAACCTCGTGCTCGTGTCGGGCCCCTCGAAAACATCCGACATTCAGCAAACGCTCGCATACGGCGCACATGGCCCGCGTTGGATGTGGGTCGTCATCGTGACCGGCGAGCGCGCCGATACGGGAGCCCTGCAATGAACGACACACCGATGCAGTTCGTCCCGCCGGCCGACTTCAAGGCGCGGGCGAGAGAAGCGCTCGCGGATCCGCTCCTGCGCCAGAGTTTCCGCGGCGCAATGGATTTTCTCCAGTCCAAGCGCGCGACCCAGTTTCCCGACCAGGACGAACTCGAAGCGTTGCGCGACGTCGGCGAAGCGATACGCCAGCACGCGCTCGGCCGGTTGCCAGATCTGCTCACCGCCCTCGAAGCGAAACTGACGGCTGCGGGCGTGCAGGTTCACTGGGCCGAAACAGCTGAAGAAGGCAACGAGATCATCCACGGCATTGCCGCGGCTCATCGCGCGCACAAGGTCATCAAGGGCAAATCGATGGCCAGCGAGGAAATGGAGCTCAACCATTACCTCGCCGAACGCGGCATCGATTGCCTCGAGTCCGACATGGGCGAGTACATCGTCCAGCTCGCGGGCGAAAAGCCCTCGCATATCGTGATGCCCGCGATCCACAAGACGCGTGGCCAGATCGCCCGGCTCTTCGAAGAGAACATTCCCGACGCGCCCTATACCGAGGACGTCGACGAGTTGATCCAGATGGGCCGGCACGCACTGCGTCACGCATTCGTCGATGCCGATATCGGTATTTCCGGCGTCAATTTCGCCGCGGCCGATACGGGCACACTGTGGCTCGTCGAAAACGAAGGCAACGGCAGGCTTTCGACGACGGTGCCCCCGGTGCATATCGCCATCATGGGCATCGAGAAGGTGGTGGCGAAGCTCGAGCACATCGTGCCGCTGTCCAGCCTGCTCACGCGCTCGGCAACGGGTCAGCCGATCACGACCTACTTCAACCTGATCAGCGGCCCGCGACGCGCGGACGAGCTCGACGGGCCGCGCGAACTGCATCTCGTGCTGCTCGACAACGGCCGCACGCAGGCCTACGCCGACGAGCAACTGCGAGCCACTCTGCAGTGCATCCGCTGCGGCGCGTGCATGAATCATTGCCCCGTCTACACCCGCATCGGCGGGCAGGCGTATGGCACGACCTACCCCGGGCCGATCGGCAAGATCATCTCTCCGCACCTGCTTGGGCTGGAGGCCACCGCCGACCTGCCGACCGCGTCCAGCCTGTGCGGCGCGTGCGGCGAAGTGTGCCCCGTTCGCATCCCGATCCCGCAGTTGCTCGTGCGCCTGCGCACCGAGGCGAATCGTTCGCCCGACGAAGCCGTTGCGCACCCACTGCGTGGCCAGGGCGCGAATTACAACCGCCGCGAGCATATCGTCTGGCGCTTTTGGAGCGGCGCGTTCGCTCATCCGCGCGCCTATCGCGTGTTTCGCTGGTTCGCGACGCGTTTCAGAAAGTGGGCGCCGCGGCGTCAAATGGGGTGGACGCAACATCGCGTGCCGTTGACACCGGCGGCGCGCAGCCTGTCCGAGTTGCTGCGCGAGCGCGGACAGCCCGAATAACGACATATTGCGACCCGACGATCGGCTTCGAGAGCGGCCGCGCGACGCGCAGGCTGCCGCCGGCGATCGTTCGCGGTCCTGACGATTTTTTTTCGCATTCTCGGAGGAGACCGATATGCAACCCTGGAGTCAGATCTATACACCGCTCGGCAGCCTGGCGTTGTCGTCGCTTGCGGCAGCCATACCGATCGTCTTTTACTTCCTTGCGCTGGCCGTGTTCAGAATGAAAGGTCACGTCGCGTCGGCCGTCACGCTGCTGCTTTCGCTGGCCGTCGCGATCGTCGCGTATCGCATGCCTGCCGCTCAGGCGTTCGCCGCGGCAGGCTATGGTTTTGCGTACGGCATGTGGCCGATCGCGTGGATCATCGTCACGGCCGTCTTCCTTTACAAGATCGTCGTGAAAACGGGGCAGTTCGAAATCATTCGCGCCTCGGTGCTTTCGATCACCGATGACAAGCGGCTGCAGTTGCTGCTCATCGGCTTTTCGTTCGGCGCATTCCTCGAAGGCGCCGCAGGCTTCGGCGCGCCGGTGGCGATCACCGCGGCCCTGCTCGTCGGGCTCGGCTTCGAGCCGCTGCTCGCCGCCGGGCTCTGCCTGATCGCGAACACGGCGCCGGTCGCGTTCGGTGCGATGGGCATTCCGATCATCGTGGCCGGTCAAGTCACGGGGCTCGACGCGCTCCACATCGGCGCCATGGCGGGCCGCCAGCTGCCGCTGCTCTCGCTCGTGGTGCCGTTCTGGCTCGTCTTCATCATGGACGGCGTACGCGGCGTCAAGGAAACCTGGCCCGCGGCATTCGTGGCCGGCGGCAGCTTCGCCGTGACGCAGTACTTCACCTCGAACTACATCGGCCCGGAGCTGCCCGACATTACGTCTGCCCTCGTGAGCCTCGTTTGCCTGACCGTCTTTCTGAAAGTCTGGCACCCGCGCACGGCGGCCCGCACGGCATTTGGCGCGACCGGCGGCGGCACGGCCGCGTTGTCGGGCTTCGGCTCCGGTTCGGGCGACGCACCGCGTTTCGCGGCTGCGAGCCGTCAGGCATCGCCCTATTCGATGGCCGAAACAGCACGCGCCTGGGCACCGTTCGCCATTCTCACGGCGGTGGTCACCGTTTGGAGCCTGCCGGCGTTCAAGGCGTTGTTCGGTGCCAAGGGCGCACTGCATGCCACCGTGCTGCCGTTCGAGATTCCGGGCCTGCATCGGCTGGTCATGAAGACGGCGCCGATCGTCAGTGCGCCGAAAGCGTACGACGCGATCTTCAAACTCGATCTGCTCTCGGCGGTGGGCACGGCGATCCTGCTGACCGCGCTCGTCTCGGCCGTTCTGCTGCGCATGAAACCGCGCCAGCTCGTATCGACGTTCGTCGAGACCATCGTCGAACTGCGCCGCCCGATCGTGTCGATCGGTTTCGTGCTCGCCTTCGCCTTCGTCGCGAACTACTCGGGAATGTCGTCGACGCTCGCCCTGCTGCTCGCCGGCACGGGTGCCGCGTTCCCGTTCTTCTCGCCGCTGCTCGGCTGGCTCGGTGTGTTTCTCACGGGATCGGACACGTCGTCGAACGCGCTTTTCTGCTCCCTGCAGAGCACGACCGCGCATCAGATCGGCGTACCCGATACGCTGCTCGTGGCCGCGAACACGACAGGCGGAGTAACGGGGAAGATGATCTCCCCGCAATCGATCGCCGTGGCTTGCGCGGCTACCGGGCTCGTCGGCAAGGAGAGTTCGCTCTTTCGATTCACCGTGAAGCACAGCATCCTCTTTGCCGCGGTAGTGGGCGTCATGACGCTCGTGCAGGCGTATTGGCTCGTGGAGATGGTGCCGCGCTGAGTGCTGGAGGCACGACGGCCTGCCGGGGAGGGCGGCGACAGGCCTTGCCCGGCTGAGGTGGCACCAATCTGGAAACGATGTACGAGGAGAAATCCCGCCGATCGCGCGATATCCGTAGCGGACGCGCTCATTTTTCCGCGCCGATGCCACGGAGATAATCGACAGGGTTGTCCGCACCGAAAGAGTCGTCACCATTCGGAGCGCAGTGCCTGCTCGGAAGGCGGCACGCCGCTCCGTCTCAGCCGTTATGCGTTGTTCGGCATCGGCGAGTGCATGCCGATCGCGAACTCGCTATGCCATTTCGTCCTTGAATCGATAGCACGCTGGCCTTCGTGCAATCGCACCGTAAGTTAGTCCGAAATTCCAACATCCACCGCGCGCTCATACCCGCCGTCGATATTGTCACTGGTGCCCACCGCTGGGGGCAAATCGATACGGAGAACGACATGAAGACGAGCGCAATCATTTGGTATTGGCTAGGCTTCAGCACGCTTTTTATCGGATCCGCGGCACGCGCGGAGAGTGCTACAGATATATCGCCGATTTGCACAACTGTCTGAGTCGAAGCAGCTGAAACGGACCCGCGATGTGGAGCTAGTGAAACTCAATCGCCGAGACGCACTTAAGCAATGTATAGCCAACTTCGGTGATTTAAAGGAACCTTGCACAGTCAGTGATGACCCGGATGCCGAACCCACGGCCTGCGACTGCGACGAATATCCTTTTGCCTCCACTCAGGACGGCGCTTCGCGGCGTTCGGACGCATCTGTAAAGAAAATAGACAGTAGTGACAACCGACGTACAGGTAGCCGGTTGGGACACTTTTATGCGGGACAACGTGTATTGGATGACGAAGGCTTCTATGTTTCCATAGACGAATAGACGACCTTGGGCTGCAAGATAATGCAAAATCCAGCGCACCATTTCCACGCTCATTCCGCACGCTCACATGACACCTCATACAGGAATTCCCTCGTGGCTCGGTAGTGCATACAGAGTATGCAAACTGAGCGTGCCGGGTGCAGCCCGCTCAGAAGAGATCTCCGTCGATCACGCCTGCATGCGTGTTGCGGCCGAGCCCATCGTCGCACCCGAGAACGTGCCGAGGGTGCCATATTCGGAGTCACGAGGGCTGGCGTTGCGGTCGGAGCAAACAGCTGGTGCGTCGCCGGAAACACCCGTGCGCTTCGACATCAAGGTCGACGTCGAAGCGTTGCTCAAGTTCGGCGCGAACCAACCGTTGCGACCGTTGGATCCCGGGTGGGCCGAATACTTGCCCTGCGCCGGCTTGCCGCTGCCGGGGAAAGCCGACGCAATCGTCCCTCATCCCCGCCGTTACGACGAAGGCCCGGCACTTGACTCGCTCGTCTTGACCGCTTCCATTCCGTCCGGAGAAGGCGCGCTGATGCCCGGCCAGGATTATGAGGCCGGCACAACCCTTGTTCGCACCGGCGAGCGCATCACGCCCGAGGCGCAAGCCATTTTAATCGCCGCAGGTATCCGCACACTGCGCGTAGTGAAACGTCCACGCATTATCGTAGCTGTCGCCAGCTGCGACTTGCTACCAATCGACCATGCGAGGGAAGCCTGGCAACGCCCGGATTCCAACGGCCCATACATCAGATCTCTATTGCAAAGATGGGGCTATGAAGTGCCAGCGGTCGAATATCTGCCATTGGTCAACTCGTGGCTACCTGAGCCTGTCTCCCACAGCACATTCAGGCAGTATGTCCAAGAACTGAAGCGCCTCGTGGCAAGCTACGACCTGATCATCGGGACCGGTATGCCTGAGCGCAGCATCGGCGGCGTCAGCGGCCTCGCGTCATGCCCTGGATTCCTAAGCCCTATCCCCGTACAGGTTGCACAACGGCCCGGAGGTCTTTTCAGCTTTGGTCGCAGCCAGGACCGCTCCCCACCGCGATCCGAACTGAGAAAACACTACCGTGCCGACGGTTCGGCAGCAGCTCTGCAACGAATCCTTTACGAAGATCAAGCAGTCCTCGTCAATCTTCCCGGATTCACCAGCAATGTGGGCGTCCTGATGCACATGTTTGTTCGCCGCATCGTCGACGAGTTGGAGCATGTATCGCATCCTCGACCCTATTGGCGGACCGGAAAACTCAGCCACGAAATCGGCCGTGATGCGAACACGCATCGAGTGCTCTGGGGCAACGCGATCGTCACCTCCGGCGGCCAGATCACCCTATGCGCGCCATACCCGCAGCCCGTCGAGGGGCTCGCCGCGCTTGCGAAAGCCAATGCCCTCATTGCGGCGCCATCCGGCCAAGGACCGTTGTGCGCTGGAACGCCCGTCCATTACCTGTCGCTTTGACGTACCCGGGATGCACTCGTCCGCCGCCTGCGCGAGCAACTGCGATCTGCGGCGCTCGGCTTGCTTTACCCCGACCGTCGCTGCAATCTCACGGCGCATCTGCTTTAATAAGCGCCTTCCGAGGCAAGCACAGAGCGAGAAAGGATGGATAACCGCACCGATACCGGCTTCTTCAGACTGCTTACGGACAGCTACCGCCGCCTGCTCGGCACTTCGCTGATCCCGCCCGACATCGCGCAGTGCGCGAACGAACAAGAGGAACAGGAAGCCGCGCACTGGCTCTACGAGTCAGCGCCATTCGTTCTTCTCGCGCACAACACGGCGGCCGATCCGATCTTCGTTTACGGAAATCTCGCCGCGCAACGCCAGTTCGGCTACGACTGGGACGAGTTGACCCGCCTCCCATCGCGCCTTTCCGCCGATACGCCCGATCAGGACGAGCGCCGCGCATTCATCGAAAGTGTGACGAGCAAGGGCTACGCAACCGGCTATCGCGGCGTACGCATCGCCAAGTCGGGGAAGAAATTCTGGATCGAAAATGCGACGCTCTGGCAATTGACCGACGACAACGGCCACCTGCGCGGCCTCGCTGCCATGGTGCCGACCGTCGTCGACCTCTGAGCGGCCGGGACACGAGCACAGCGGCGCCGGTGCCGCGGCATCCGGGCCGCGGCGTTCGGATGGCCTCGGGCACACATCGCGTTTCCCGGAAAAGCTACGAAGCAAACTCCTCGGCCGGCCGATACGGCAACCCGAGCGCCCGCGCCACGGCCTTGTGCGTCACATGCCCTTGGCAAACGTTCAAGCCCGCCCGCAAGTGCGCATTCTCGGCCAACGCCCGCTTCCATCCTTTATCGGCCAGCGCGACGGCATGGTCGATCGTCGCGTTGTTGAGCGCGAACGTCGACGTTTTCGCCACGGCCCCAGGCATGTTGGCCACGCAGTAATGCACGACGCCGTCCACGACGAAGGTCGGCTGCGCATGCGTCGTCGCATGCGAAGTCTCGAAGCATCCGCCCTGGTCGATCGCGACATCGACGACGACCGCACCCTTTCGCATCTGCGAGATCATCGCGCGCGTGACGAGCCTCGGCGCGGCCGCACCCGGAATCAATACGGCACCGATTACGGCATCGGCATCCGCCACCGAGGTTTCGATCGTGTGCGCGTTGGAATGCAACGTGGCGATGCGGTTGCCGAATACGAGATCGAGGTGGCGCAAGCGGTCGACGTCGCGATCGATCACGGTCACCCGCGCTCCTGCGCCGACGGCCATCTGCAGCGCATTCGTGCCCACCACGCCCCCGCCCAGAATCACGACGTGCGCAGGGGCCACGCCCGGCACGCCCGCGAGCAGGAGCCCCATGCCGCCACGTGGCAGTTCGAGATGCGCGGCGGCCACCTGGATCGACATGCGGCCGGCCACCTCGCTCATCGGTGCGAGCAGCGGCAGGCCGCCGCCCACACCCGTGATCGTCTCGTAGGCAATGCAGACGGCGCCCGAGTCGATCAGCCCGGCGGCCTGTTCAGGGTCGGGCGCGAGGTGCAAATAGGTATAAAGAATCTGGCCGGGCCGCAGCATCGCCCGCTCGACCGCCTGCGGCTCCTTCACCTTCACGATCATCTCGGCCCGCGCGAATATTTCCGTTGCACTGCCGCATATCGTCGCGCCGGACGCCTTGTAAGCCTCGTCGGGCAGGCCGATGGCGGCACCCGCTGCCGCCTCGACCAGTACCTCGTGACCGCGGCTCGTCAGCTCGCGGACGCTCGCCGGCGTGAGGCCGACGCGAAACTCCTGGTTCTTGATCTCTTTGGGAACGCCGATCAGCATGGTGGACCTCCGAAAGACGCATCGCACAATCGCACATCGCACTATTGTCGAATCCGGATGAAGCCCCTTCGATGACTTGCATCAAGCCGCTCCCATCCTCTCACGAGCAGCGCAAACATGCATCCACGTCCGCAAGAAAGGGGGTCTCGCCATCCGGCGAAGCGTCATGCGCCGGACAATGCCCTCCGGCGGCCCACCTTATTTGCCGTACATGTCGAAGTCGAAGTATTTCCGTTCGATGCGCTTATAGGTGCCGTCGCGCAGTATTTGCGCGATGGCGCCATTGAGCGCCGTCAGCAGATCGCGATCGCTCTTGCGCACGCCAGCCGCATCGCCATCGCCCATGATGACGGGATCATAAAGCGCGTCGCCCGTAAACGAGAACGGTTGGCCGCGCGGCGTTTCGAGGAAGCCGATCTTCCCCTGCACCGCGTCCATCAGCACGCCATCGACGCGCCCATTCGCGAGATCGGCATAGGCCTGATCGTAGTTCTGATATGACACGACCTGCACATTGGCGGGAGCCCACTTGGTGCGCGCATACGTTTCCTGCACGGTGCCCTGCTCCACGGCGACCTTCCTGCCCGCCAGGCTCGCACTCTCGGGCTTCAGGCCCGAATCCCTGCGCACGATCAGCTTCGTTTGATTGCGATAAAGCCGATCCGAGAAGTCGATCTGCTCGCGCCGCTTCGCCGTTGCCGCCATCGACGAAAGAATCACGTCGAACTTGCGCGCCTTGAGCCCGGGAATCAGGCCATCGAAGCTCGTCTGAACCCACTCGCATTTCGCGTTCAGCTTTGCACAAAGCGCATTGCCGAGATCGATGTCGAAACCAACGAGGGAGCCATCCTTCGCAACCGATTCGAACGGCGGATATGTCGGATCGACGCCAATGCGGATCGTCGTCCAGTCTTTTGCTGACGCGCATTGCGCAACGACCGACGACAGCAGAAATACGAGGGCCGATGCGCCGGCTTTGAAGCGAGCTTTCATAGTTCACGACTCCGGTAGGCAGACAAACGAAGACCCCGGGGCGGCAACACGATTCGACTCCGTTCGATTCGATTCGAGGCGCCCGCCGCGGGGCCGACTCAGCTTGGAAAATCCGCGCGCACTCCGCCGCCCTCCTCGGGCACGGCCGCCGCGATCTGCTCGATCGTGACCGGCTTGATAGGCGGGCGTATGCGGTAATACCCGATCTCCGACACCGGGCGCCCGGCGGCCTCGGCCAGCAGTTCGCCCACCGTGATGCCGCACCAGCGACCCTGGCAAGGCCCCATGCCGCAGCGCGAGAACGCCTTGGCCTGATTGGGACCGGTGCAGCCCAACGCGCCGAGCCTGCGGATTTCGCCGGCCGTCACCTCCTCGCAACGGCAAACGACGACATCGTCGGCGGGCACGCGCAAGGACCGCTCCGGCGTGTATAGCGCGTCGAGCAACGGGCGAGCCGCGAGATGGCGCGTGCGTTGCCGGCGCGCCGCACCGCTTTCGCGCTCGCGAGCAGCCGCATCGATATGACCCAGCAGATAGACAACGTCGAGAGCCGCGATCTCACCCGCGCATCGCGCGGCCTGCGCGCCGCCAATACCCGCGCCATCGCCGGCAATCCACACCCGGGCAACGCTGGTACGCCCCCACGCGTCGGCCTCGGTATGCCAGCAGGCCTGGGCACGGTCCCAACGATGCCTGCAGCCGAGCGCGCGCGCCAGATTGGTCCCCGGCACCACGCCTTGATGCAGCAACACGAGGCTCGCGGGTACTTCCTGCTGCCGCGCGCCAGCGCGAAAGCGTACCGCATGCGCGGCCGTCTCGCCCGCGATTTCGACATCTCGCACGCCGCGATGGATCTCGATCCCGGAGCGGCGCACCTTGGCCATCATGCGCAGGCCCTTCGTCAGCGTATCCGCCGCCAGCAATGCACGGGGCAGATGCGGCAGCGCGCGGCGCCATGCTCTCCCCGGCGTCGTGTCGAGCAGTGCACGCACCGTTCTACCCGCATCGATCAACTGCGACGCGTACAGCCACAGCAAAGGGCCGCTGCCGACGAGCACGGTGTCTTCGCCGGGAACGAGCCCGGCCGATTTCATCAACGTTTGCGCCGCGCCCACGCCCATGACGCCGGGCAGCGTCCAGCCACGCACCGGCCACGGCCGCTCCTGTGCACCCGTGGCGAGCAGCATCGCGCGCGCCGTTACTTGCGCGGGACACGGGTCGCTACCCGCCTCGCCGGCGCCATTGGGAGCGAGCCACGCCGTGATCTCGGGCGCCGTCTGCACTTGCCAGACGAGCGTGGCGGCGAGGTACCGCGCACCGCATGACAAGAAACGCGCGACGAGGCCGCCGCCTTCGAGATAGTCCGTGCCGAGCACATTGGGATCGACGAGCGGCGAGCGACCGGCGCGCCGATATATCTGCCCGCCCGGCATGGCACCTTCGTCCGCGACGATAACCGAAAGCCCCTTGGCGCGCGCCGCGATAGCCGCCGCCATGCCCGCCGGCCCGGCTCCGACAATGAAGAGGTCGCAATGCAGTTCGCTCATTCGATGCTCGCCTTGCCGTGCATCGCGCGCACCTTCATCCCATCCCTTACACGCTCGATACACGCCTGTACGTTGGGCCGGCCATCGACTTCCACGAGGCACTCGAAGCAGACGCCCATCATGCAGAAGGGCCCACGGGGTGCACCGCCGACAGCGGAGCGGCGGCACGCGACACGCCCCGCGTCGAGGAGCGCAGCCGCCACTGTGAAATCGGCCGGCACGCGGCGTGTTTGCCCATCTATATCGATCGAGACGGTCTGAGCGGGAACGAGCGAAAGGCGTTCAAACATGTTCGGTGACAGTGGAAAGATTGAACCGGCCGGTTTCGAAGGCCTCCTGCCCCACCGGGCGCACACCGCCTGCAATCCACGGCGCCAGTTCGTCCGCATGGGCCGCGGCGAGCGTCACGCCGCTGTGGCAGATGGCAATGAATGCACCGGGGCAGCTCCGCGATTCCTCGTAGACGGGCAACCCGTCCGGCGTCATGATGCGCAGCGCACCCCAGGCCCGGACAATGCGCGCGTGGGCCAGCAACGGAAAGGCCGTCTGCGCGCGGCGCGCGATATCGGCCATCACATTCGTCGTCGTGCCGTCGTCGAAACCGGTGTTTTCCGCCGAATCCCCGAGCAGCACCGATCCTTCCCGCGTTTGCCGAACCACGAGCGTCGGATAGGCGAGAAACGGCGCCAGCCGCTCCGTCACCATGATCTGCCCGCGCAGCGGCGAAATCGGCGCCTGCAGGCCCACCATCGGAGCCAGCGCCGCATTGCCGAGCCCAGCCGCAAGTACGACGCGCCCCGCTTCGAGCACGCCGTGCGGAGTCGTGACCGTGAAGCGGCTCGCGTGCGGGGTGATCCGCTTCACCTCGTGCCGCGGCAGATAGATGCCGCCGCGTGCCTGGAACGCCTGTTGCAGCGCGCGCAGCGCGTAGAGCGGGCTCGCGTGCCCATCGTGGCGGGAGTAGAGCGCGCCGGCCAGATCGCCCGAGGCGCCAGGAATGCGCCGTCGCAGTTCGGTCGCGTCGAGCACTTCATAATCGAACCCCGCGTCGCGCACCCGTATCGACTCGAGCAACCTGCTCCCGGCTTCGAGCTCGGCGGCCGTTTCGCACAGCTCGAAGCCGCCGGGCCGCTCGAAACAAGGATCGATGCCCGTCTCCCGCGCGAGCTGCGCGGCGAAAGCGCTCCAGCGCTCCGACGAGCGCAGCGACCATCGCGCGTAAGGCAGGCAGCAGCTGCCCTTGCCTTGAACCCAGACAAGGCCGAAGTTGCCGCGCGCGGCGCGCAGCGCCGTATCGTCGCCGTCGCAGACGGCCACGCGCTGCCCCAGCCGCACCAAGCCCCAGGCGATCGCCATTCCTACGAGGCCGCCGCCGGCCACGATCGCGTCGAATGCGCGCGCGGTCATCGCAGCACTCCGCACCGATGTGTCGATGCCAGGTTGTTATTCGTTGCTTTCACCGATAAAAAGGCTTGATTTAGCACACCTTGAAAGCTTCGGGCTGGCAGAATAACGCGTCAAATGCCATTTTTTGCAGGCACCATACGCAAATGTTATGTCATCCTCCGATCTGAAGATCCGCCAGGTGGAAGCGTTTCGTGCGCTCATGCAGCGCCAGACCGTCACGCGTGCGGCGCTTGCCCTCCATGTTTCGCAGCCCGCCGTGAGCCGCCTGCTCGCCGACTTCGAGGCCAGTGTCGGCTTCACGCTTTTCGACCGACAGCAGGGCCGCCTCGTGCCCACCGCCGAGGCACGGCTGCTCTATGACGAGGTGGAGCGCGCCTTCGTCGGCATGGACAGCATCACACATGCGGCGCAGCAGATCCGCGCGATGCGCCGCGGCTCGCTGCGCATCGCCGGCTCCCCGGCCGTGGCGCTCGAGTTGTTGCCGCGCGCGGTAACGGATTTCATCGCGCGACACCCCGGTGTGGACGTGACGCTGCTCACGCACAGCGCGCGTACGGTGGTGGAGATGGTCGCGTCGGAGCGCGTCGATGTCGGCTTCGTCGCCGAAGCCGTACCGCATCATGCGGTGCGGCTCGAATGCATCGTCGACGCGCCGATGCGCTGTATCGTGCCGCCCGCGCATCGGCTTGCCAGAAAACGCATGCTGCGGCCGGAAGATCTGCGAGACGAACCGTTCATTTCGTTTCCACATGCGTTCGTCGCGCGCACCGAAATCGACCGCGTCTTTGCGCAGCATGCCGTTTCGCGCCAGCTCGTACTTGAAGCGCAGCTTTCGCAGACTGTGGTCGCGCTCGTCGCCAACGGAGCCGGCGTGGCATTCATCGATCCGGTGACGGCCGCGTTCGCCGCGCCGCGCGTGGCCGTCCGGCCGTTTGCGCCGGAGATCCGCGACCATGTCTTCCTCGCCACGCCGAACGGGCAGCGTTTGCCCAATCTGGCGTCGGCGTTCGTGGAACTGGCCACCGCGGCATTGAAGGCGACGATCTGACGGGGCACAGCGCTGCATGATCGGGGCATTTGGCGCACCATAGCGGCCTTTGCCGACTTTCTCTCGCGGGATACCCTCGCCATGACAGTGAAACAGCGCACGCTTGCCCTCGCGATTTTGACCGCCGCCGTGACGGCAGCCTGCTCGAGCACGACGCCTCCGCTCACCATGGCCGCCCCGCCCGCAACCGGTGCGGCCAACGCAGCCCATGTCGCGAAGGGCACCGACGGCCCCGCCTACGGCCCCGAGCTCGAAGGATTCGGCTACCCGGAGCCGGTGCGGCGGTTTTCGTTCGTCTCGCAGGGCCAGCCGCTGCATATGGCTTATATGGACGTTGCGGCGCCGCACCCGAACGGGCGCACAGTCGTGCTGCTGCACGGCAAGAACTTCTGCGCGGCGACGTGGGACACGACAGTCCGGCGCCTGACCGACGCCGGCTATCGCGTGGTGGCGCCCGATCAGATCGGGTTTTGCAAGTCGAGCAAGCCGCAGCACTATCAATTCAGCTTTCAGCAGCTTGCCCGCAATACGCACGCGCTGCTGGCCTCGCTCGGGGTCGCGCATGCAACGATGATCGGCCATTCGACGGGCGGCATGCTCGCCGTGCGTTATGCGTTGATGTATCCCGAAGCAACCGATCAGCTCGTGCTCGTCAACCCGATCGGGCTCGAAGACTGGAAAGCGAAAGGTGTGCCCTCGCTGTCGGTCGACGAATGGTATGCACGCGAGCTCGGCACCACGGCCGATCGCATCCGTCGGTACGAGCGCGATACGTATTACGCCGGCCAATGGCGCAGCGAATACGAGCCGTGGGTGCAAATGCTCGCGGGCATGTATCGCGGCCCCGGCAAGGAGCAGGTGGCGTGGGATTCGGCACTGCTCTACGACATGATCTATACCCAGCCCGTGGTCTATGAATTCGGGCAATTGAAACCGCCGACGCTCCTGCTCATCGGCGACAAGGATACGACGGCGATCGGCAAGGACGTTTCGCCGCCCGACGTCCGCGCAAAGCTCGGCCATTATCCCGCGCTCGCGAAGCTCGCCGCGCGCGCAATCCCGCAAGCCACGCTGGTCGAATTTCCCGAACTTGGCCACGCGCCTCAAATGCAGGATCCGCAAGCGTTTCACGAAGCACTGCTCGAGGGCCTTGCGCGGCGGGCCGGCGAGCGCTGAGCGGCGCTGCTCTGCCGTGCCAAGCACGTTCGCAAACGTTTGCCCCACCTTAAGCGAAAGAAAGAGGCTTTTTACGCTCGCAATGCCCGATCGATTCGATATCCGATATACCCCGGGGGTTCCGACATCAGTTTCAGGAAATCCCTATACCGGTGGCGCTTATGTTCCGGAAACATGAGCCGTAAACATTCTGGTAGCGCGGAAATATCCCGATTCGAGGTCAACGAGATGAGCCGATGCAACGCCGATCCTATTCGAGCCGAACGACCGCGGTAGCGCCCGCGCGCTTGCACCGTCTTTGGGCATGGGTCGAGCGCATCGATCGCACGGCCTACTTCATCGCCATCCGCCGCGGGCTGGCATTACCGTTGCCGCTCATCATGACCGGCGCGTTCGCCCTGCTTGTGCGTTACCCGCCATCGCCCGCGCTGCAGCAACGCCTGATCGACGCGTTCGGTCCGCACCTCCTCGCTTTTTGCGACAACCTGCTCGCAGGCACGTTCGGCATTGGCGCGCTCGTCGCCCTATATGGGTTCACCGACGCCCTGACCAGCCTTCACAACGAGCGGAACAGCCGCCATGCCGTCAATCGCGCAATCGCGGTCATCGTGGTGACCGCGTGCTTCTTCACCTGCATCGCGCCGGACGGCAAAACGACGGCCATTGCATCGCTTTATCTGGGAGAAGGCCTCTTTGGTGCGCTCGTCGTCGCATCGCTCGGCGGTTATCTTTTCATCAAGCTATCGGAAATGCGCTTCCTGCGCATTCCGATGAACAACCTTAGCAACGATCCGTTTATCGGCGATACGTTCACGGTCATGCCGGCCGCCATCCTGACGATCGTGATCTTCGCCACGCTGAAGACGATATGGTCGTGGTACGGCTGGCCGGATGCACTCTCGTTCTCCCACGCGCAACTCGACGCCCCCCTTGCCAGCCTCGCCAATAATCCTTTTTTCGGCGCTGGCTACGAGAGCGTCGCACAGCTGTTGTGGCTTTTCGGCATCCACGGACCGAATGCGCTCTATGAGATCCAGCGACAGGTGCTCGCGCCCGCGGGCGCAGCCAATCTCGCGGCGGCGGCGACGAGCGCCACCCCGCCATTCGTCTTCACCTACGAATTTTTTGCCGCCTTCGCACGGATGGGCGGCTCGGGCGGCACGCTGAGCCTGGTCTTCGCGCTCGTCCTTGCGGGCCGTGCCGAGCGTGGGCGCAGACTGGCGCTGTTCGCGATGCTGCCGGCACTCTTCAACGTCAACGAACTGGTGCTCTTCGGATTGCCGATCGTTCTCAACCCGGTCTATGCGATCCCTTTCATCCTCACGCCCGTCGTGCAGATATTGATTGCCTATGCCGCGACGGCGGCCCATCTGATGCCGAAGACAGGGTTCGCGATTGCGTGGACTACGCCGGCGCTTTATAGCGGCTATGCCGTCACGGGCTCGCTTTCGGGCACACTCGTGCAGGCCCTTGCGCTCGCCGCGGGAACCGTCATCTACATTCCGTTTGTCCGCATGGCCGAACATCTCGCGCTCAAGCGCGAACGCGAAGCGCTCGTGTCGCTTCTCGACATTGCGGAGGCTCCGCCACGCAGCCCGCACGCGGCACGTTATATCGGACTGGCGGGGGACCCGGGCCGGCTGGCGGCGTCGCTCGCCGGTGACTTTCAGATCGCCCTCAAAACCGAAGGCCAGATATTTCTCGAATTTCAGCCACAGGTGGATTCCCGCACCGGCCGCATATTCGGCGTGGAGGCATTGCTGCGCTGGGAGCATCCCTCCCTGGGCCGCGTGGCACCTCCCATCGTCATCACACTCGCAGACGAGCTCGATCAAACGGACGTTTTGGGCCTTCAAATCCTCTCGCTGGCGTGCCGCCAACGCAGTATCTGGCGCAACGCGCTTCCAGACGATTTCGTCATGTCCGTCAATCTTTCTCCTCGTCAATTACTCGATCCTCATTTCGACATCAAGGTGATGGACATCCTGCGCCGGGAGGCCGTTTTGCCCTCCATGCTGGAACTCGAAATTACGGAGTCGACCATCCTTTTGCCGGACGTGAATGCCCTCGGCAACCTGAAACGGCTGCGCGAAACAGGCGTCAAGGTTGCCGTGGACGATTTCGGCATGGGCCATACGTCGTTGCATTACCTGCGCCTGCTACCGTTGGATACCGTCAAAATCGACCGGTCGCTCGCGGATGTCAGCCGGGGCAGCGTCAACGAACACATCGTCAAGAGCATTGCCGATCTGAGCCGCACGCTCAACCTCTCCCTCGTGGTCGAAGGCGTGGAAACAGAATGGCAACTCGCGCGGCTCTCCGCACTCGGCTGCCATCGTTTCCAGGGCTATTTTTTCAGCCGTCCCCTCGCGGGCGACGCATGCCTGGAATTCGTCGTTTCCGCCAATCGGGAACGCCGTTTCGCGGCATAGCAAAACGCGCGACCGACCGTAACCGCACCGCCTTCCGCGCCCCGGCCAACACGATCGAAACGCCCGAAGCCGCGCGCTAAAGCGAGCCTTCGCGCTCAACCACGAGCAAGCGCGCCTCGCCCCGCGGATGGGCGACATGTTCGCAGCCGGTGCCGGCATAAAAGATGTCACCCGCTTCGAGCGTCGCTATCCGCTCGACGCCATTCTCGCGGTAATGCATATCGACCACCCCATCCAGCACGGCGAACACTTCCTGGCCATCGTTGACGTGCCAGCGATACGGCTCGTCCGTCCAATGCAGCCGCACCGTGACGCCGTCGATATTGGCCACGTCGACGGCATCCCATGCACGCGCCGCTCGAAATGCCTTGCTACGGATAACGTTCAATGTAAGTTCCCCGCACTCGATTGCATGACGCGCCATTATTGCGCCGACACCGCCCGCGAACGTGCCGCCACGATCCGGTTCACAGCCGCCTCGCGCGCGGTAAAGCTGCGCGACATGTCCGCACGCGCGCGCTCGACGATTGCACGCGGCGCCGTGTCCGGGCTGCCGGCATCGAACGGCGGCGCCGGCGCATATTCGAGCTCCAGTTGAATTGCCTGCGCCTCGTCGGCGCCGGCCACCTCGGCCGCGATCGTCAACGCGAAATCGATGCCCGCCGTCACGCCGCCACCCGTGAAAAGATTGCCGTCACGCACCACGCGTGCATGCACGGGCTGCGCTCCGAGCGGTTCCAGCAGCGCGTGGAAGCCCCAATGCGTCGTAGCCTTGCGGCCTTGCAGCAGCCCCGCTGCGCCAAGCAGCAGCGAGCCGGTACAAACCGATGTGACATAGCGTGCCCCAGCCGCCTGCCGACGCACGAAGGCGAGTGTCTGTTCGTCTTCGAGCAGCGCGGACACTCCCGTGCCACCGGGAACGCAGATGATGTCGAGCTGAGCGCACTGCTCGTAGGTGCAAGTGGGCGTCAGCGTGAGACCGTTGCTCGAGACGAGCGGATCGAGCGTCTTCCAAACGAGGTCGACCTTCGCGTCGGGCAACATGGCGAGCACATCGTGCGGCCCCGTGAGGTCGAGTTGCTGAACCTGCGGAAAGACGAGAAAACCGATATGGCACGTCATCGTTGAACCTCACGCTCGAGAAAGTGTGAACAGGGTGTGGACAGAACCGATTCTATGGCGGTAGTGTTTGGCTAGAATGCCATTTAACCCACGATTTCCGCCACGCGCGCCATTACGGTTTCCGCCGTCACCGCATCCATCGCCATGCCCGACTTCGTCCGCTCCGTGCTGATTCTGGCCTTCCCCCGTGCGCAACTGCTCGACATTACCGGTCCGCTCCAGGTGTTCGCGTCCGCAAACGAATTCGCCCGCGAGCGCGGAATGGCCGCACCTTACGCGCCGCGTATCGTAGCCGCGCAAGCGGGCGCGGTGCAGACGTCGTCGGGCGCCACGCTGCTCGCCGATTCGCTCGCCGGCGTGCGGCGGCCCGCCGATACGCTGATCGTCGCGGGCGGAAAAGGCGTGTATGACGCGTCGCGCGACGCACGCCTGCTGAGTTGGGTTCGGCGGCAGGCGCACAAAACCCGGCGTGTTGCGTCCGTTTGCACGGGCGCGTTCCTGCTGGCGGAGGCGGGGCTGCTCGACGGGCGGCGGGTCGTTACGCACTGGCGGCACTGCGAGGAACTCGCCAGCCGGTATCCGCAACTGCACGTCGAGGCGGACCCGATCTTCATTCGAGAGGACAACGTCTGGACGTCCGCCGGCGTCACGGCGGGTATCGACCTGGCGCTCGCACTATTGGAAGAAGACCTCGGACGGGAAGTGGCGCTCGAGGTGGCGCGCGACCTCGTCGTTTTCCTCAAACGCCCGGGCGGGCAGGCGCAATTCAGCGCGATGCTGTCCACACAGAACGTGCCCGAACGGTTCGGCGAACTTCATATGTGGATGGCGGAGCATATCGCCGCCGACCTCTCCGTGCCGGTGCTCGCCCATCGCGCGGCCATGAGCGAGCGCACGTTCATGCGCCACTATCGCGCGGCAACGGGGCGTACGCCCGCGCGCGCGGTCGAGCAGTTTCGGGTAGAGGCGGCGCAGCGGATGCTTAGCGAGACTGCGCTACCGATCAAGCGCATCGCGCTGCGCTGCGGCTTCGGTTCGGAGGAAACGATGCGTCGCAGCTTTGCGCGCATGCTCTCGACTACGCCGCAAGCGTACCGCGAGCGCTTCGCGCCGCATTGAGGCGGTGCGGCACGACGGCATCGCCTTCGTCCGGCCGGCCCCCAGGTCCGGGCTTTACCCGGAAGTCACGGATGAAACGCGCGTGGCTTACCGCACCGGATCAAATGATCAGACGATCAGACGCGAGATCTTCGTGCCTTCGAGCGACACGCCGGCCATCAATCCCGCGTTGGTGAGTACGAACGCCTGCACCGGGCTCGTGGCCGTGGATGTATCGACGTTGCCGTTCGCGCCCACGTGCAGCACGGCGACCGTTGCGTCGACGCCGGCTGCCCAGCCCTGGCTGCGGGTGAAGGTATCGAGCGCTTCCTGCGTCATGAAAAGCATGACGATGGCTTTCGATTGCGCGCCGATCTGCAAGCCGAACGAAGCAGCTGCGATGCTGTAGTAACCGCTCGTCTGCCCCCCGATGCGCAACGCACCCTGCCCGTACTGAGCGCCGAACCAGAATCCCGCCGAGAGCACCGATGGAAAAACGAGCACGCCACGCGCGTTGCCGACGAGTTCGCGCGAACCGTTCACCGTCGAGAAAAGACGCGTCAGCGTTGCATCGACACCTCCGTCGATCTCCTGGCGCTTCGCCGCGTTGGCCCCCGGCGTGCCGTTCGACGATGCGGGTGTGGTCGTGCATCCCGCGAGCGTCAATCCGCTCGACGCCAATACGGCGCTGGTCATCGCGATAAATGTGCGGCGTTCCATGCATGCTCCCGGTTATAACGCTATATCAGCAATTGATTCAATGACAGCACGCAGCGTACGCAAGTTCCGTGAAGAAACCGCACGCGTGCCTTCATGGCAACACAAGCGCTATTTGCGGGAGCGTTGCTCGCGCAGACGGTCCTGACGAATACGCTCTTCCCGCTGACGTTCTTCCCGCAGACGTTCTTCGCGCTGACGTTCTTCCCGCAGTCGCTGCTCGCTCACTCGCTGCCCACGCGGTCGTTCGTCCCATAGCCGCTGCTGCCGCATCGGGTTCGGCTCGCATGCGCGCCAGTCAGGGGATCTGCCGTCGGGTGCCGGAGCCCGCCAATAGCATTTTTCCCGGAAGTCGGATTCGCCCGGCGCAGGTTGAAGGGGGGGCTCCATCGTTGCAGCCGGTGCGAGCCGGCACACGCATGTGCATGTAACCGCCAGCAACAGCGCGAGCGCCGGTTTGGCGTCGAGGCGTACGCAACGCATGAGGTTTCTCCCGCTTCGGCCCACGAAGCGTGGCACCCTTGAGGCCGGAGGCTAGCAGCATTCCGGACGCGCGCGGCTCGGTCCATGCGAAGTACCGCATCGAGCGGCGAAGACGCATGGCCCATGGGGTTCGCCACCAGCCGCCGCCGATGCGAAAAAGCCGCTGCGATCGCCCCGGGACAGAATGGCGCGAGGCGTCTCGCCGGCGCGACCGCAACGCCGGTGTGGCCGGCGTTGCGGTCGCCCGGCTGCGGTATCCTGCGCATTCGTATACCGACGACATCCGCCATATCGGACGAGATCGCCCACCCGGGATCATCCATGCCCTCCACCGCGGTTGTCGTCATTCGCCCATGAGGCCGCCATGCCACACTTCCCCGACGAACCGGGCGCAAGCCGGTTCGATCGGCTGCTGCCGGGCGTCGGCGCGCTCCGGCAATATCGTTTGTCGTGGCTGCGGCACGACGCGCTCGCCGGTGTGACGCTGAGCACCGTGCTCATTCCGTCTGGCCTCGCCTACGCGGCCGCCGCGGGCATGCCCCCTGTCTCCGGGCTCTACGCCTCGCTGGCTGCGCTGCTCGCGTATGCCGTCTTCGGTCCAAGCCGCATCCTCATACTGGGACCGGACTCGGCGCTGATCGCGCTGGTCGCCGCCAGCGCCGCCTTCACTGCCGGCCGGGCGGGGCAGGCCACCGAGCTCGGCGGCGCGCTCGCGTTGATGTCCGGCGTCATCTGCATTGCCGTTGGTCTGCTCAGGCTTGGTTTCGTAGCCGACTTGCTCTCCACACCGATTCGATACGGCTATTTGAACGGCACGATGCTCACGATCGCCATCGCGCAACTGCCGAAGATGCTCGGCTTTTCGGCACAGGGAACGTCGTTCGTGGACCAGGCCCGCTCGATCTTCAAAGGGGTCGCCGAGGGACGCGTCAATCTCATTGCCCTCATGATCGGTGCCCTTTCGTTTGCGATTATCGTCGCGCTGAGACGCTGGGCGCCGCGCGTGCCCGGTGCGCTCGTGTCGGTCGTGGGGGCGATGCTGGCCGTTTCCGCGCTCGGCCTTGCCGACCACGGTGCCATCGAAGTCGTCGGCGCATTGCCGCAAGGGCTGCCGCGAGTGGGCCTGCCGCATGTTGCACCGCACGATTGGCTCGCGCTGGCCGGCACCTCCGCCGCCATCGCACTCGTATCGTTCACCGATATCAGCCTGCTTTCGCGTACCTACGAATTGCGGACCGGACATGCGGTCGAGCGCAACAAGGAATTTATCGCGCTGGGCGTCGCGAACATGGCGTGCGCGTTCGCGCATGGGTTTCCCGTCGGCGCAAGCGGATCGCGCACGCCCGTAGCCGAGGCAGCCGGAGCGAAGACCCAGCTCACGGGCATATTCGCTTCGTGCATCATCGCGCTGCTCCTGCTGTTCGCGCCGCGGATCATGCGGCATCTGCCGCTCGCATCGCTCGCTGCGGTCGTCACAGCTGCGTCGGCCGGGCTGCTCGAAATCGCATCGGTACTCAGGCTTTACCGCCTGCGGCGCAACGAATTCGTGCAATCGATCGTCTGCACGCTCGGGGTCGTGACGCTCGGCGTCGTCAATGGCGTGGGCATTGCGCTCGCGCTGGCGTTGCTTGCGTTCGTCTGGCGCGCATGGCGGCCCTATACGGCCGTGCTCGGCCGCATCGACGGTGTCAAGGGGTACCACGATATCGGGCGGCACCCCGATGCCCGGCGCATACCCGGGCTCGTGCTGTTTCGCTGGGACGCGCCGCTCTTTTTCGCCAACGCCGAAATCTTTCACGACCGCGTCATGCAAGTCGTCAAAGATGCCCCCACGCCCACACGCGAGATCGTCATCGCCGCGGAGCCCGTAACCGACATCGACGTAACCGCCGCGGACATGTTCGCGCGCCTTCTCGACGAATTGCACGAAGCGCATGTGCAGCTCGGCTTCGCGGAACTCAAAGGGCCCGTGAAGGACAGTCTCAAGCGCTATGGCATTTTCGAACGCATCGGCGCCGATCGTTTCTCGCCCACCATAGGGCGTGCCGTCGATCGCTATCTGAATGAACAAGACGTGCAATGGCATGACTGGGAAGACGACGAACGACCGGGTACGCCTGGGCCGCCGCCACGATAAAGCGCATTGGCGAAAGGCGGTTCGGGTGCCGCATGGTGCCGGAAGGCGTATCCTTATGCCGATTCCCAAGCGCCGCGCGCTTACGCCATTTCGCTTCCCGATCGAGGATTTCAATGCGCAGCAAGACTTCATTTCTGTTCGATCTCGACGGCACGCTCGTCGATAGCGTTTATCAGCATGTACTGGCCTGGAAGGAAGCGCTCGACGCGGAAGGCATTCCACTCTCGGTCTGGCGCATTCACCGCAAGATCGGCATGAGCGGCGGGCTCTTCGTCAATCAGTTGCTGAGGGAAACGCATGACGAATTCAACGAAGACCGCGTAGAGCGGCTGCGGTATGCACATACCGCAGCATACGAGCGCATGCGCGATCAGGTGAGGCCGTTGCCGGGCGCCGTCGAACTGCTCGACGCGCTGACCCGTGCCAACATCCGCTGGGCCATTGCCACGAGCGGCAGAATGGAAACCGCGAAATTCAATCTCGAAGCGCTGGGCGTCGATCCCGCAAAGGCCGTCGTGGTCACACGCGACGAAGTCAAGCACGCGAAGCCGGATCCGGACCTCTTCATCGCGGCGGCCGAGCGTCTCGGCGTGCCGATCGAAAGCGCGGTGGTGGTCGGCGACAGCGTCTGGGACATGCTCGCCTCGCGCCGCTGCCGCTCGCTCGGCGTCGGTCTGCTCTCCGGCGGCTACGGCACCGACGAACTCGAAAAAGCCGGCGCCCTGCGGGTGTACGAAGACCCCGCCGGCCTGCTCGAGCACCTCGACGAGGTGGCGGCGCGCGCCTGAGCATCGGGGCACGCGAATTGCGGCACTCGCTTCGACATGCAGGCAGCAGCATGGGCCTGCGGACGCGATACTTTTCAGGAGTGCTGAAAAATGGCGACGGACTCCAGGACGGCGTTGCCGCAATTCGACCGCCCCTTCCGGCTCTTCGCGGCCGGCGCGCGCGTGCTCGCCCAAAACGCCGCGGGCAAGGTCATCGATATCGGCACGATGGACTGCACGGACGGCAATGCGTGCTCGATTCGTCTCGACGTCGATGCAATAGAAACCGGTCCTCAGCCCGGTCCCGAGCAGGCACTGCGTGCGCTGGCGCCCATGCTCGGCTTCGACTATCTCGATGGCCTCTTTACGAGCGAGGGCGAAGCGCGCTTCAGCGGGCTGCTCGACGATCTGCCGCACATCGAGTTCACCCTGGGAGAAACGGCCCCGCGCGAACTTGTCGACCGAAAGCCCCCCGAGCTGTTCTAGCACGCTGGTGAATATGCCGCGGCGCAAGCGCTCCGTCGTGATATCGCGGAAGAAGCGCTCGACCATGTTCGACCACGGCGCGGAGGCGGGCGTGAAGCGCATTTCGAATCGAGGGTGCTTGACCAGCCACTATTTCATTGAGGCTGGTAGCCCATGCCGGTCAAACGTACCGCAAACCATGGCCCATCGCGCTACTAGAAGTGATGGGCTCGACGTCGCGCCATCGCGTTTATAGTCACGGGACGCAGGTCCGCAATTTCTCGCCCCTTGGCTGGGAGAACGCCATGAGTACGATCACCTCGCCGGGCTTTTCGGGTGCCTATCGGGATCCGGTTTCTTTCGGTTATCCGCTCGGTCACGGATATCGTTGGTACTTACCGGCGTTGATGCGCTTCAGCGCACCCGATAACTTGAGCCCGTTTGGTCCTGGGGGCATCCATCCTTACGTCTATTGCACCGATGATCCGATCAATCTGATTGATCCGAGCGGGCATATGCAGGCATCCACCTTCGATGACGCAATGAATGACGTGTTCGATGCGATAAACGCGGTAGAGGCGAGCGAGCGAACGGCGGGTAATACTACTGCTGGGGCGGCGCAAAACGAGATACGGCAATTGGCGAGCGATATGGCTCAGGACGCGCAAATGTTTCAGGCACCAGAGCCTTTGCCGACGAGCCATCAGGCAGTCATTGGGCTCCATGACCGTCGTCAGATGCCGATGGGAACGCTCCTTCCGACACTACGCGGCCGAGGTGACGGATACGTGGAAACGCCATGGACATCGACAAGAACCTTCGATGACAACGCTACGCTGCCCGCGAATTCACAGCCTTCAACATCAAACGTCGCGCAAGCACCCGCGCAGAATTCGGCCGCTGCGCCTCCACCCCCTGTGTACGAGTACGATCAGATATATCAAGAAGCCATGAGTCGTGCTCACCCGCTATCCGACCCAGGCTTAAAGCTGAATCATTTTATTGACGTACTCGAAGCTCGGGGTGTGACGGCGCGCCAGCTAAAGAATTATTCTAGCGTTTACCAACTGGCGAACGATCTCGGCTACGTATCGAGCCAGAATAATCCCAGGTCGAATGCTCTCCGTATCCTGCGCAGTCCAAAGACAAACGTATTGGCAAGAGAGAGGAACATAAGGATTTTGCAATGGCTCGGCGAACCGATTCCGCCTGATGCACAGTGAGCGCATGGCTGCAAAGACGATCACCGGCACGATCGCAAGCACCGGTAGCACCAGATACGGCAGCGTCAAACACTACACCAAGGCCTGCTACCGCCCCCGATCGAGCGAACGGCGTCGCGTGCTAGACCTTGACGACGATTTCCACGTCGTCCTTGCTGAACATGTTGACGCGCCCTGCGCGCACGTCGAGCACCAGTTGTCTGGTGGAGTCGATCTCCTGGCGGGCGCGCTTGCGCTCGGTCTCGGTGCCCGCGCTGTCGGATTCGCGGCCCAGGTAGTCGCAATGTGCCAGGAGGTAGGCGACGGCACCCCCGCGTGACATGAAGTGGCGTTTCATTCTGTTTTTCCGCTCCAGTTTTTCACGATGTCCTCGGGCCCGCGAGGACTGTCCGATCCCCTGCCTAATGTCGCACCGGGCTGGGCGCATCGAGTGCTTCCAACAAAGCATTGGCCCGTTTCAGCAGCGCGGCATGATATTCGGCCGGCATGGGCACATCGTCGGTATACGCCATGACGTGTTCTATGCCCTGCCGAAAGGTCGTTGCCACTTGCCGGCGCTGTATCGAATTGAGGTTCGGCAATACGGCCTCGATGAACTGCGTCTGAATCATCAATTCCGCGCCAAAGCGCGAAACCATATCATGGGTCAAATCGGCGAAGCTCAGCAACCGCGTCACCAGGCTTTCGGTCTCGTTGTTCATGTATGCGCCATTGGCCTATAACAATGGATCGGGACAAGCATCCACGCGCACCGCGAAAAGGCAAGCGGGCTATTGGACCCCACCTTCGGTATACGGCCGATGCCTTCGTCCATTTACGTCAGGCGTCCCGCAAAAGATTGTAAGGAAACGCGTAGCCAATGCAATGACAATCGTGGCCGCAATCGTGGCCATCGTGGCGGACGCGCCCGCGCGAAAGCGGGTTTCCGACTGCGTTTTGCCCGTTCGCGTCCTGCTTTTTGTGCTCGCCAATTGCGCGATCCGTAGTCGCCCGATAGCCACCGGATAGCCGCTCGATAGCCGTCAGACGCGCGCCTGCGATTGCGGGGGCGAGGCGACCCGGGTCGCGTTTGCCTGACCGTCCGTTTGCAATTTTTTGCATTTTTTATGGCATTTTCAGGCGCGTCATCTTGTACTATCGCTGCGCAAGACGGCATGACGCGCACGGGCGTTCTTTGTGTGACCGGCATGCGTCGCAATCCAATAACAGAAAACGCATGGAAAGCCTGAAAGAACAACGCTCCCGCCGCAGTGCGCCATTCGCCCTCGCACGCGCGGCGCTTGCCCTGATGGCCGGCTGCTCGGCCCTGGGCGGCTGCAGTTCGCTCTATTCCGAAGGCGCCACGACGGGCGCCGGCATTGCCGGCGCCGCCGTGGCGGCGAAAGTCACCGACAATGCCGCCGTTGCGACAGGTATCGGCCTGGGCGCCGTGGCAGCCGCCCGGGCGGGCGTGCAGTACTCGCAGCGAGTCGTCCATGAGGAAACGCAGAACAGCATCGCGAAAGTAGCAGGGCCGCTCGACGTCGGCGCAGTGGGCAATTGGAGTACTACACATGCCATGCCGATCGAGCCGGACGAGCGCGGACGCGTGACGGTCAGCCGAATCGTCAGCAAGGGCACGCTCGACTGTAAAGAGATCGTGTTTTCGGTAGACCGGCCCGCCACGAAAGATGCGCCCGCATCGAGTTCCTTTTACGTTGCGGATGTCTGCCGCGACGGCAACGCCTGGAAGTGGGCGTCGGCCGAGCCGGCCACCGAACGTTGGGGCGCCTTGCAATGATGCAGCGCTTCGATCTCGCGATGCGGTTGCGCATCGTTGCGGCAGGCGTGCTCGTAGCCGGCACCGGCTTGCTGCTCGAGGGCTGCGCGTCGATCGGCGCCGCGACGGGGGCGGTCGCCGGAGCCGCGAGCGGGCTCGTCACGGCGAACCCCGGCGTGGGCATCGGCGTGGGCATCGCTGTTCAGGCCGCGACCGACGAAGCGGTAAAGCGCTACATGCGCGGCATGCACAAAGATCAGCAAGATGCGATCGCCGCCCTCGCGGGCACGATGAATGTCGGCGAAGCGCGCGCCTGGCGCGTCAAGCACACCTTGCCCATCGAAAACGGGCACGGCGAGGTGCGCGTCACGCGCGACGTGATCAACCCGCTCGCGGCGTGCAAAGAGTTCCTCTTCTCGGTCGTGGACGGCGACAAGCCGAATGCGCCCGAGCACTGGTACACGGCCGCGGCCTGCCGGCAACCCGGCGGCTGGCAGTGGGCGTCGGCTGAGCCGGCTGTCGCCCGCTGGGGAAGCCTGCAGTAACCCGGTAACGCCCGGGCACCGCGGCACGCGCCGGCACTCAGCGTGCGCCTTCGCCCTTCAGTTCGCCATGCTTGTGCGCATGCGTGGCCGCGTATTTCAGTACGTAGTGCGCGCCCTTTCCGCTACGCGTCGGCGGAAAATGCTCGCCTTCCACGCAGGTGACCTCGAACGTGCCCTTGCCGTCATCGTGCACGACCGAATAAATGCCGGACGTCTTGACGATTTCGCCAGGCTTGAAGGAATTGTCGCCAGCCATATCCATGCTCCCTTGATCGATTCCTGCGGTACGCCGGCGCGCGTACCGAGCCACCGGCGCGCGCTCGCCCGGCGGGCATCTGTCGAGAGGAACGCGCAGTGCCCGCTCTTGTGAATACCTGCAGCGAGCATTTGCACCGCGGACTTACGCGAGCGATCAGGCGCCATCCGCGCCGGTTGCGCGCTGCGATGCCAGATAACGCCCGGGCGTCGTTCCGAACGCACGCCGGAACATGTCGATGAAAGCACTCACGTTGTCGTAACCGAGCTGCAGGGCGATCGCCGTTACGGGCACCCTGTCGGCCACGAGTTCGAGCGCCCGAAGCAAGCGCGCTTTTTGGCGCCACTGCGCGAACGTCATGCCCGTTTCGGAAAGAAAGCGCCGGCTCAGCGTACGGGGCGCCAAGCCGACCCAGGCGGCCCATTGAGCCAGTTGACGATCGTCGGACAAATCGTTCGCGAGGGCGTCGGTGATCCGCGCCAGCCGGGCGTCGTCGGGGCGCGGCAGTCCAAGCGATTCAGCAGGCGCACCGCGAAGCTCGTCCATGATGACTTCGGCAATCCGCAACTGTGCATCATCGAGTTCGCCACCGGGCCAGCTCGCGGCGCGCCGAACAGCCTCGCGCAAAAGCGGCGTCGTCCTGATCGCGCGTGGCGCCGCCGGCAGCGTCGCGCAACGGTGCTCGGCGATGAATACGCTCCACCCCGAAAACGGCCCATAGGAACGCACCGAGTGGACCCAATGCGGTGGGATCCAGATGGCATAAATGGCCGGCACCACCCAACGGTGCTTGTCGACCCCGACCGAGGCGAGGCCGCCCAGCGCGGCCATGATCTGGCCGCGCGCGTGACTGTGCGGCGGCACTTCGCGTACTTCGCTCTGCGTGAGTTCGCCCGCGACCAGAAAAGGGCTCTCGGGCGAACTCATCAATTCCGGGCGAACGATGGGCGTCGGCATGGCTGGATCTCCGTATCGAATGGCATTTATACCGGAGACCAGCCGCGCCGGCACGCCTAAACTGACCGCTGTTCGATGTATCTACGCCCTGGTCGGTCGGCAACGCACGCTGGCCGGGTCCCCTCTTTCTTCTCGAAGGTACTGCCGTCGCCATGAAAGCCGCCGTCGTACGAGTGTGGGGCCAAGCGCCCGTTTATGCCGATTTCGAAACCCCGTCCGCCCGGCCTGGGCATGTTCTGGCCGAGGTGAGCGCGTCGGCGCTGAGCCATCTCGCGCGCGGCCGAGCCGCAGGATCGCATTACTCGTCGGGCGGCTCGCTGCCGATGGTGGCGGGCGTGGACGGCACGGGCCGCCTGGACGATGGCAGACGCGTCTATTTCTTCGGTCCGGCCGCCCCCTTCGGGGCAATGGCCGAGCGCACGGTCGTGCCCGAAAGCAATATCGTCGCGCTGCCCGACGCGATCGACGATGTGACGGCGGCGGCCATCGCCATTCCGGGGATGTCCTCATGGGCCGCCCTCATCGAGCGCGCACGATTCGTCGAAGGCGAGACGGTGCTCGTCAATGGCGCAACCGGCACTTCGGGGCGGCTGGCCGTGCAGATCGCGCGGCGCCTGGGCGCGGGAAGGATCGTCGCCACCGGGCGCAACGAAAACGCGCTCGCATCCGCGGGCGCCGATTTCACCGTCTCGCTGCAGCAGGACGAAGCGAGCTTGCGTCGCGCGTTCGAGGCGCTATTCGAGCAAGGCGTCGATGTCGTGCTCGATTACCTCTGGGGCCCGAGCGCGTCGGCGTTGCTGACCTCAGCGGCCAGGGCGACAGCCGAGGGCCGCCGCGTACGCTTCGTGCAAATCGGCTCGATCAGCGCGCCCGATATCGCGCTGCCAGCCGCCGTACTGCGAGCGGCCGCCGTCGAGCTGATGGGCAGCGGGCTCGGCAGTGTCGCGCAGCCAGCACTTTTGCGTAGCATCGGATCTGTATTCGAGGGTGTCGCGCAAGGCGCGCTGCAGGTCGACACCCACGCCGTGCCGCTTGCCAAACTCGGTGACTACTGGCTCGACGCGGGCCGCCACGATCGCATCGTGTTCGTCCCGGGGCTGCATTAAGCGTGTTCCGGTGCGGCCCTGCATTCGCATTCTCCCGCGCTCGGCCGCGCGCAAGCAGCCCCCAAAGCCTGCGGCGTGACGAAAGTCTCGGGTACCGTCCGCGGCGCTACCGCCGCGCCGCGGGGGGCGCCGCGCCCGCCCGGGCGGGCGTGGGCCGCTGCGCCGCCACTGCCGCGCCCCGCACTTCGAAACGAATCGAATCGGCGCTCGAGCCATCCGCATTGACGAGTTCCAGTACGTGGCGTCCGGGCCAAGGCAGCCAAAGCACGCGGTCGTCGTGGCCGAGCGGCTTGCCGTCGAGCCGCCAGCTACTGCGCCGCGACGAACCGCTCGCTCTTTCGAATGCGATCCGCTGACGCGCGGCGGGAATGTCGGGATCGAGCGCGAACACCGTGCCATCGGTCGGCGAGCCGATACGGGGCGGCCCGTTCGACGCCCGCGCCGCAGCCGGTATCAACGACGCATCGCGCGCCTCGGCGGCCAAGGCCACCGTCCGCACCTGCGTGCCGTTCAGAAACCATTCGGTGCGTGCCGGCTCCACGTTCTGCTCGAACGCGATGCGCGTGCGCACGACACCGGCCGGCGCCTGCGGCGCAACGCTCGGCACACGGCGGTGCAGATAGCCGACGATGGCCGCCCAGATCGGCGTCGCCCCTGTCACGCCGGAGATGTCCCACATCGGCTGCCCGTCGGCATTGCCCACCCACACGCCAACCGTATAGCGCGACGTAAAGCCGACGGTCCAGTTGTCGCGCATGTCCTTGCTGGTGCCGGTCTTGACCGCCGAGAAAAAGCGTGTGGCAAGCGGGCTGTCAAAGCCGAAGGTTCGCGTTCGGGCATTGTTGTCCGAAAGAATGGTCGTCACGACGTAGGTCGCGTCCGCACTGAACACGCGCCGCGGCGCGGGCGATGCGGCGTCGCTCGCCGCCGCACCCGAAGCGGCACGGGCCGCCCGCCGTGGCAGATCGTGGACGGAGGTCGCCACGCCGCCGTTCGCCAGGGCGCGATAAGCGTTCGTGAGCGAAAGCAGCGTCACGTCCGCGCTGCCGAGCGCCAGCGAGTAACCGTAGTAGTCGCCCGTTTGGGTGAGCGGCAAACCAAGCGACGTGAGTGTCTGGGCAAAGCGATGCGGCGTCACCATCACGAGCGTGCGCACGGCGGGCACGTTCAGCGACGAGCCCAGCGCCGTGCGCACGCTGACCCAGCCCTTGAAATCCTTATCGTAGTTCTGCGGAATATAGAGTCCGCCACCGGCCGCGAGATCGAGCGGCGCATCGTCGAGCAACGACGCAGCCGTGAGCCGATGCTCGTCGATCGCCTGCGCATAAAGGAAGGGCTTCAGCGTCGAGCCGGCCTGGCGAGCCGCGAGCACGGCATCCACTTCGCGCGCGCCCGACAATCCGCCCGACGATCCGACCCAGGCGAGGATTTCGCCCGTCGCGTTGTCCAGCACGACGGCCGCCCCGTCGTGCACGTTGCGCGGATGCGCCGGCGCATTGAGTTCGACGAGCGTGCGCGTGAGTGTCTCCGTTGCGAAACGCTGCAGCCGCGCATCGAGCGTCGTCGCCACCCGGCCCCCCGCGCCGGGCTTGACCTCGGCGGCGATGCGCCGCGCGAAATGCGGCGCGACGGTCGGCACATCGGGCGAGACGGACAATACAGCCGGGATCGGCCGTGCAAACGCGAGTTGCACGAACGGCGCGAGATTGGCGCATCGCTCGGGCGCCTTCATATCTCGCAGAATCCGGCATGCACGCGCGCTCACCTTCGTATAAGGCGCGTTGGGCGAGCGGATCAACGCGGCCGCCACGGCTGCCTCGCGCTCGTTCAAGCCCGACGGCGCCTTGCCGAAGAGCGTGATCGAAAGCGCCGACAGGCCGATCGTTTCGCCACGAAACGGCACGAGGTTCAAATATGCCTCGAGAATCTGGTCCTTGCGCCAGCGGCGCTCGAGCCATAGCGCGCTCACCGCCTGATTCGCCTTCTCGACGATCGAGCGCTGCCCCGAGCGTTGCCGCCGCTCGTCGAGCAGCCCCGTCAATTGCATCGTGACGGTCGACGCGCCGCGCGTGCGTGTGTTCCACAGGTTGCCCCATGCCGCCGCCGCTGCACCGTGCCAATCCACACCGCTATGCTCGTAAAAGCGCTTGTCTTCCGATACGACGATCGCTTCGCGCAGCGCCGGCGAAACGTCCGCGAGCGTCACCCATTCGCCGCGCCGCTCCTGCGCATCGACGCGCGTGCGCTGCAGCACCGTGCCGTCGCGCGCGAGCAGCAGCCAATCGGAGCTGCGCCATTGTTCGCGCACCTCGTCGAACGACGGGAAGGCCGATGCGGCGAGCGGCAGCGCTGCGACGCATGCGGCCAGGACATAGCGCCAGCCGCGGCGGCCCGCCCGGTTCGGCGCGAGGCCACCGAGGTCACCGAGGCCGCCGCGGCCGTGCGCGCGAAACTCGCTCATCGCCGCCCGCTCACTGCGCGCCCGCGGCCGGCCGCACGATTACGGGCGCATTCGGCAATACGCCGAACGTCGACGGTGCGTAGAGCGCCTCCACACGTGTCGGCGGCAAACCGAACGTGCCCACGTTGTTGAGACGAACCGTGTATTCGATCGAGAACTTGCCCTTGGGCAGGTACTCGTAATACGCGCGATAGCCGTCGAAACCGCGCTCGACGAACGCGGGCCACGCTCCCCGCTGCGACTTCTCGCCTTCCGTGGCCACTTCCGAATCGCGCCCGAGCCCCGAACCGAGAATCGTCGCGCCGGCCGGTACGGGATCGTTGACGACGACCCACGTCATGTCCGTCTGCGCATCCACGTCCAGGTGCACACGCCACACGTCGCCACGTGTCGTCACGCCTTTCACGGCCGGATCGACGGGCGTGATCGTCTTCGTGATCCGGTAGCCCGCCGCAAACGGCGCCTTCAGCACGACGGCCGCGAGGCTTTCGATCGTCGCCCACGGTTTGCCCGTACCCTCCTGAGTCAGCGTAAGCGGAACAGGCGCGGTGCGTGCTTCGGCGGGCCAGGGCAGCAGCACGCTGCGCGCGCCGGCTGTCTTCGTCGCCGCCGTTGCCGATGCGGCCGTCGGCACGCTGGCGGCGGCAGGCGCGGCACCCGATTGATTCCATGCGATCGACTTCGACGTCGGCCCGAACTGCAGCTTCGTCTGACCGGCAACGGGCACGCTCTCGAACACCTGCGAGAAGCGCTGCACCGCAAGCGTTCCCCAGAGGTTGGCCGTGGTCGTCTGCCACGCGCCGTTGTGCTGCAACGCCAGCAGGCCCGCCACGAGCCGCGGCATCTCGTCCTTCCAGCCCGCGGCCTCGACGAAGGTCAGCACCGTGCGCGCCGCGTTCGTTTCGGTGCCCGTCATGAGCCACCACAGCTCGTCGTTGGCCGCTGTCGAGAACGTGAGCCGCGTACCCTGGTAGGTCAGCCGCGCATGAATGATCTGCTCGGCCTCGGCCAGCTTCGCATCGCGCTGCGGAATCGCCTTGATGCGCGAAAGGATGGCGTAGTAATCGAGCACGGCCGACGTCGGCCACTGATTGGGTGCGATCTCGATCGAATCGAGCATGCTCGCGCGTGCCGCACCATGCCGCGACAACGCCTCGATCGCGGCGAGCTTGCGCAAATCCAGATCCTTGCGCGGCGCCCACACGTCGCGCTGAATGCGCCCCTCGACGAAGCCCGCCAGCCCGCCTTCGAGCTTGGCGCGCAGATCGTCGGGCAACGCAAAGCGCGGATCGAGCTTCGCCGCCTCGTCGGTCACGGACAACAGATAGGCGGAGAGCGCCGTGCTGCCGGTGCTGCCGCTGTCGTCGCCGGGCGGAAAGTAGCTCGCCAGGCCGTCACGGTCCAGATAGACAGGCATCCGGGCGACCACCCCCTGCCATTGCGCCGCATCGCGCAGGCCGAGTGCACGCGAGGTCTGCTGCTCGAGGCAACTGTACGGATACTGCTCGAACCAGCGCCGCACGCCGGGCAAACCGTCGGAAAGCTTCGATTGCAGCGATACGGCAATACCGCCGCGCAGATCGCCGGCGTGGGTCGCAACCGCATTCGCCGGCGCGGCCACCGGCAGCGAGAACGTGCCGTCGACCTGCGTGAGCGTGGCCTGCTGCACCGTGACGGGGACAGCCGCGGTGACGCGCTGGCTCACTTTCACCGCATCCTTCGCATACGGGCCGCCTTCCTCGGCTGCCGCCACCCGCCAGACGAGCGCCGCCAGCGGGGCTTCGGAGGCACCGTCGGGCGGAGTCACCGTCCATGCCACCTCGCGCGAGGAAGCCGCCGGCACCTGCACCGTTTGCGCGGACAAGCCGAGCCCCGGCACATCGGGCGTCACGACCACTTTCATCGCGCGCGACGTCGTATTGCGAACCGTGAACTGGGCGCGGAACTGATCGCCCTCGCGCACGAGCGGCGGCAAGCCCGAGATCAGCTGCAAATCCTGCGTGCTGCGGATCGACACGCTGCCGGTACCGAACCTGCCCGCATCGACCGCCGCGATCGCAACGATACGGAAACTCGTGAGCGAATCGTTGAGCGGCACGTCGACGAACGCTTCTCCGTTTGCGTCGAGCTTCACGCGCGGATTCCACAGCAGCAGCGTATCGAAGAGTTCGCGCGTGGCGCCGTGGCCGCCGCCACCGCCTGCCGGTACCGACTTGCGCCCGAAGTGGCGGCGCCCGACGATCTCCATCTGCGCGGTGGCCGTCTCCACGCCATAGGCGCGCCGCTGCAGCATCGCATCGAGCACGTCCCAGCTGTTGTTAGGCATCAATTCGAGCAGCGCCTCGTCCACGGCGGCCAGCGCGATCTCCGTACCCGCCGGCGCAGCCTTGCCGCCCGGCAGCTGCACGCGGATCTTCACGTGAGCCTTGCCGCGCACCGTGTACGACTTCGCATCGGGCGTCACCGTCACCGCGAGTTTGTGCGCAGCGGTGCCGACCTTGATTTCGGCCAGGCCATAGCGGAATGCCGGCTTCGACAAATCGACGAGCGGCGTCGGCGCCTCGTAGCGCCGCCCCTCGTACCAGAAGGCGCGCGCCCATTCGATCGGCGATTTCCAACCCCAGGTGAAGAACGAATACCAGGGCACCTCGTGGATACGCCCACGCAGTGCCAGCACCGAAACGTAGACGTTCGGCCCCCACGCTTCGTTGACTTTCAGCTCGACGGTCGGGTTCTTGCCGTCGAGCTTGACCACGTGCGTTTCGACGATGCCCTCGCGCTCGACGGCGACGAGCGCCGTCGCGAAGCGAAACGGCATGCGCACCTGGAAGCGGGCCGTTTCGCCGGGCTCGTAGGCCGTTTTTTCGGGCAGAACGTCGATGCGGTCGGTGTTTTCGCCGCCGAACCAGAGATCCTCCTCGCGCGTGACCCAGACCGACGTCGTTGCCGTCGATGCGCGGCCGTCGCCGTCCTTCGCCGTCACGACGAGGTCCACGTTGCCCGCTTCCTTCAGCTTTGCGTCGCAGGTCATGAGCCCGTGATCGTCGCTCTTGCCGCTGCAAAGCGTGCCGAGGTCTTTCGTCTCGGTACGGTTGTCGTAGGCATAAAAGCCGCCGACCATCCGCTTGCGCGATGTGATCGTGATGCGTGCGACGCCGCGCACCTCGAGCGGCACGCCGGCGCGCGGCTTGCCCTGCAGATCGACGGCGAGCGCCTTGACGGGCACCGTGTTGCCTACCGACACCCACTGGCCCGATTTCACGCCCGCGACGACGGCCGCCGGCCACAGCGTGGCGCTGCCGCCCACGGTCTGCACCTCGCCGTTCGGATCCGCGAACGTGGCCTCGAGTGCCAGGTGCTTCGGCGCGTCGACGGCCGGCACGTCCTTCAGCGTCAGGCTGCCCGAGCCGTTGCGATCCAGCGTGACGCCTTCTTTGTCGGCAATCAGTTTCGATGTCTCTTCATCGAACTGCGGCTCGCTTTCGTCGTCGCCGGACGCTTCGCCGCCGCCGCGCTCGTTACGCTTCACATAGGGCCGGAAACTGAACTCCGGATAGGTATCGGCGAAGGGTGGCGCGGCGCTCTTCATCAGCGCCGAGACCTGCACCGGAAGGCCCGATGCGCCACCGCCCGACATGTAATCGACCTGCAGCGTGAGGGGGACCTCCTTCGCCGCGACGAGCGGATGGGCCTTCTCGTCGCGCACGGCAATCACGCCCTTGAAGACGGGCAGGCGGAATTCCTCGACCCGGAAGCTGCCGGACTCGTAGACGTGGCGCGGCGCATCGGCGCTCTCTTCGTCGTCGCTCGCGGAGGCACCCGCCTTGCCGTCATCGAGCGATACGTCGTACTCGCCGAGCTTCGCGGCGGCCGGAATCGCGAACGTCGAATCGGCCGTGTGATCGGCCGCCCATTGAAGCGGCATATGCCACGTTTGCCCGCTGCCGATGTGGCGGATCGTGAGCCGCGTCGGATAGGAGGACGGGAACGCGAGGCCGTGCATCGTCTCCACACGAATCATGTGCTTCATCGAGACGGTTTCGCCCGCGCGCAAAAGCGTGCGGTCGAAGACCGTATGCGCACGCACGGTCGAGTCGGTGCTCGTATCGGTCGGCACGTTGAAGCGCCACGCCTCGATGCCGCGATTCCAATCGGAGAGTACGAAGGCCATGTCGTGGCCGGTCTTCGGATCGTCGATGCGGGCCGAAACGAAAAAGCCGCCGAAGCTGCCATCCTTGCATTCCGCACGCGCGCTGAGCGCGCCCGGAATCGTCAGCAGACCGTGCGCATCGGTCTTGCCCGATGCCACTTCGTCGCCGTTGCAGTCGCTCACGTGCACGTCGGCGTTCGGCACCGGCAGTCCTTTGTCGAGCGTCGTCACCCAGACGAGGCTGTTCTCGCGGCCCTGCTTGAAATGCACGCCGAGGTTCGTGACGAGCACGGCCGTGCGCACGTACATCGGCGCCTGCTTGCCGAGCAGCGAGGCGCCGAGTGCGGGCGAACGCAGCTCGATCACGTAGAAGCCGGGCTTCGTCACCGGCACGCCGACCACCTCGAACGGGCGCAGCGTCTTCGGATCGGCCTTCGGCAACACGAGCGCCTCGACGTTCGGCTGGCCCGCGAGCAGCGAGAGCGAGCGCACGTCGATGAGCGGGTTCTTGCGGTCTTGCGCCGCCTCCGACGCATCGCCCGTGCGTCGCACGATGACCGGATGCGGGTTGTGCGCCAGCAATTGCGGCATGCGCTCGTCGATCCAATCGCGCGTCATCGCGAAGCCGTCGAACTGATCGACGTTGCGCATCCAGCTGCGGATATCGCTATCGGCGTCCACGCGCATCTTCGTGAATTGCGCATTGCCCGCATTAAGCCCCGCGATGTGCAAATCCGCCTCGACGTTGCGCAGCGTCACGGGGACGACGGCTGGCATGTCGGGCTCCGCATAGCGCTCGATGATGCCGAACGTGCCCGACGAGAACTTCGCGAGCGGCGGCAACGGCGCCGTCATGGTCTTCAGCGGAAAGAGACTGCCGTTCGAGAGGGGCCGGCCGCTCGCGTCGCGCAGGCCCGCCGGCAGCTCGATCGTCAGATCGGCCCGCTCGGGCAGCGGCGCGGCAAATTCCACGATTTCGGTTTGAGGGTCGTGATCGTCCGGCGAAAACGATGGCTTGATGTCGCCGCCCGGTCCTTTGATGCGAATCCTTTCGGCATCGGCGCGCGAGATCGGCGCGTTGAACTGCAGCCGCAGCGGACGCAGCGGCGTACACGGCGCCTTCGCGTTTTCGCGTTCGCAGCTGAAGCTGGCCGCAAACGGCTCCCGCACCTTGTAGTTGAAGCGCCGCTCGACGTCGTTGGCGATCCCGCTCGGGCTCGCGACGCCCTTGCCGTAGACGAGCTGCGCCTTCGTGCCCGACGGCAGCGATTGCTGGCATTGCAGCGTCAGGACGCGCGAAGCCTCTTTTTGCAGGCCGAAGCGCTTGAGCAGCGCTGTACGCGTGGCCGCATCGACGTTCTTCACGGGAATGCGGTTGCCGAGCCCACTCGACTCGCACCAGATGCTGCCTTGAACCGACGCGTCGGTTGCCGGCCCATTCAACCGCAAGACAAACGCCTGGTCCTCTTCGATCTGGCCGAGGCGCGGCTCGATGCTTTGCACGAACGGGCCACCCGTTTCGAATGCGAAATGCGTCGGCCCCGTCACGGCTTTGCCCGCCGCCGATTTGAGTCCGTCGTTGAGATCGACGACGCACGCGACGCCCGGCGGCAGATCCGCGGTGAAGTCCCAGCTCCAGGTTTTCTCGTCCACCCAGCGCCCTTGCCCGGCGCTGGCCCCGGCGTCGCGGCATTTCACGCGCGCGGGCGCCGCAAGGTCGGGCGCACCGAACGGCACCATGGCCTCGTCGAACTTCACGACGACCTGCCGAACCTGCGCCACACGGCCCTGCGGCGAAACGCGCGTCACCCGCGCCGCATCGGCCTGCCAAACGGCGGCGGCCATGAGGCCGAGCGCCACCGCCGCAACGGCCGTCCATTTACGCATTTGTTTGACTTTGCCGCTCCGCATCGACCGCGCTCCCAGGTTCGTTATTGCCATCTTTTTGCCATCTTTTGGGTATTGCCGCGAAATAAACTCGTCATTTCGCATTGGCGAACGGCGAAATCTATCATGGAGTCGGGGGCATTTAAAAGCGGGCCGCGGCGGTACGGCGCCATTGGACGCCAAGCGCGGCGCCGGCGGCGATAAACTGTCGCTTTGCGCCGGCATCAGTAATTCGATTGCATCCTGCATCGAATTACCCGACCGTTCGGCCCCCACCGCCGCACGCGACGGCACGACCGCGAACCGAACCGAACCGAACCGTACCGTACCGTACCGTATAGACCGACCATGACGGGCGAAGCAGCGAACGATGCGACGGTGCTCCTCGGCGCATTCGATCGGCACAATTTCGGCGACCTGCTCTTCCCGCATGTCGTCATGCGCATGCTGCCGCGGCGCCGGATCCTGCTCGCCGGCGCCGCCACGCGCGATCTGCGCCCGTTCGGCGGACATCGCGTCACCGCATTCGCGCGGCTCGCGGCGGAGCTGGGCGAAACGAGAGTCGACCTCCTTCACGTCGGCGGCGAGCTCTTGACCTGCGACAGTTGGGAAACGGTGGTCATGCTGTCGTCGCCGGAGCAGCTTCAGGCAAACATTGCGAGCGAGCGCGAGTGGCGAAACGACGGACTCGCCTGGTCACGCGCGCGGCTCGGCTATCCGACGCTTGCGCCCTATGTCGTTTCGAGATCGTCGTTTCCGCGCCTGCGACTGAAGCACGTCAGCTTCAATGCGGTGGGCGGGGTGGACCTCGATGCGCGCGCCCCGGCCCTCAAGGCAGAGGTACTCGCGGCATTGAAAGCGGCGGACGCCGTGAGTGTGCGTGACCGCCGCACGCAAGCAATGCTCGAGCCGGCAGGGATATCCGCGCCGTTGCGGCCCGACCCGGCGGTCATGATCGAAGCATTGTTCGGTGCCCGAATAGCTCGACACGCGTCGCGCGGCGCCGTGCGGGAGGTGCTCGAGGCCCTGCCCGGCGGTTATGCGGCCGTGCAGTTCAGCGCGGACTTCGGCGACGACGAAACGCTCGACGCCCTCGCCCGGCAGCTCGATCGCGTCGCCGAATCGTGCCGGCTCGGCATCGCGTTCTTCTGTGCGGGCACCGCGCCCTGGCATGACGATATCGCGTGCTACGAGCGCGTCGCTGTTCGGATGCGCAGCCCGAAGGCGAAGATCTTCATCTTTGGTTCCCTGAACATCTGGGACATCTGCGCGTTGATTGCTCGAAGCCGCGTCTACTGCGGGAGCAGCCTGCACGGCCGAATCGTGGCCCTCGCTTTCGCACTGCCTCGCGTCAACTTCTCCCATCCGCGCCAGACGATTGCAGCCACAAAGCAGGCCGCGTTCGCGTCAACCTGGGAGGACGACGAAACGGGCACCGTTGTCGGGATACCCGACATCCATCACGCCGTGAGCGCCGCATTGGCTGCCGACGCCCGCACCCTGGCGCAAACGGCCAAGCGGTTGGCGCGTTGCTACCAGGAAAGCTTCGAGCTGCCCGCCTGACGGCTATCAACGGGTCCTGCGCGGTACCAGCGCGGCGGCCTGTACATCCCGGCCCTGCGCCTTCGCTCCCTTTGCGCCGCGGCAAGTACGAGCCGCCTTGTCCGAGTCCGGCCTACGCCGCAAGCGGCGCCCGCGCGCCAGCGGTATTGGCGCGCGGCAACCCCAGAAGCGGCAAGGCGCGCGCAATCGCCTGATCGATGCGCGCCCGCAGTGACGGGTCGGCAATCTCGTAGCCGTCGAAGTCGCGCTCCGACGCATACACACCGAGCGGCAACGTGCGGCACTGGAAAAAGCTGAAGAGCGGCCGCAATTGGTGATCGATTACGAGCGCATGGCGCTCGCTGCCCCCCGTAGCCGCGAGCAGCACGGGTACGTCGATCAATGCCTCGTGATGCACGAAGTCGAAAAGGTGCTTGAAAAGCCCCGTATATGCGCCGCGGTAGACCGGTGTCGCCACGACGAGCAAGTCCGCCAGCTCGATCCGCTTGATCTGCGCCTGCGCGTCCGGCGCAAGCTGATCTCGTCGCTGCGCCGCGCCGATCCGCGGCGCGACATCGCCCAGTTCGATCAGATGCGTATCGACAGGCAGCGCATCGCTCAACGCATTCAGCAAGCCCTGCACGAGCGACAAGGTGCGCGACGGACGCTGCAGCCCCCCCGATACGGCAACCACATTCAATCGTTTGCTCATTTCATTGCACTCCTGCGTTTGATCGGCACGAATTCAGCCAGCCTTCGTGTTCGCCGGGCGAGCCCGGTTTCCTTCTTGTGACAACGGCGAATTGCTATGCGGGACGGCAGCATGTTTCGATAGCGGCCAGAGCCGGGATGACAACGGGGGACATGGTGGCAATAGCTGAGTCGGGGAAGCGCGTCGGACAATGCTAGCCACCGCTGTTCGCGGAGCCAAACGATATTCTTTTCTATGCTTTTCACACCCGCCCCCGGGATGTTCGAGGCCATCCGGCACCCGAAGCCCGCGCGACGGCCCGGCCAGCGGTTGCACCCGGCATGCCATCGGGCTATCGTGACGTCTTTTTGCACGCGCGGTACCGCCGCGCCCCCGCCTCGCCGTGAGCCCTGCCCCCGCTTCCCCCTTGCCGTTTCGCGACGCGCTCTTTGCGATGCTCGGCATCGGCCTCGTCAACATGCTGGTCGCGCTCGATCAGACCGTCGTCAGTACCGCGCTGCCCTCCATCGTCGCCGAGCTGCACGGCTTCGAGTACTACGCGTGGATTGCCAGCGCCTATCTGCTCGCCTCGGTGGTCACCGTGCCCGTGTTCGGGCGGCTCGGCGACTATTTCGGCCGCAAGCGCTTCGTCATCGCCGCCGTCATCGTCTTCACGGCCGCCTCGGTACTGTGCGGGCTCGCCACCGATATGCGCATGCTGGCGGTCGCTCGCGCGCTACAGGGCGTAGGCGGCGGCATGATGGTGGGCACGGCCTTCGCATCGATTCCCGACCTGTTCCCCGACCCGCGGGCGCGCGTCAGGTGGCAGGTGGTCATGGCGGCCGCTTATGGAATCGGTACCGCCGCCGGCCCGTCGCTCGGCGGCTGGCTCAGCCAGCACTTCGGCTGGCGTTCGACGTTCTTCGTCAATCTGCCCGTGGGGGCGCTGGCGCTCTATTTCATCGGGGGCCACTTGCCGAGCTATCGGCACGAGCGGCATGGGCAGGTTCGCATCGACTGGCTCGGCGCCCTGCTCGTCGCGCTCATGCTCGGCGGCTTTCAGACGTTGATCGAAGCCGTACCGCAAAAAGGCTTCACCACGGGCAACGTCGTACTCGCCTGTGCGGTGGTTTTTTTCGCAGCCGCGCTGCTCGTGTGCGAGCGGCGCGCCACGCACCCGATCGTGCCGCTCGACCTCTTTCGCGATCGGCAACTCGTCACGCTGTTTACGCTCTCGACGCTGTCCGGCTTCGTCATGTTCTCGCTGATTTTCTTTGCGCCGTTGCTGCTGCAAGGCGGCTTCGGACTCACGCCCCAGCAGGCCGGGCTGCTGGCCACTCCGATCGCCGCGTGCATCGCCCTCGGCAGCTTCATCAATACGCGCATCGTCATTCGCCTTCCGCGTCCGACGCTGATTCTTTCCATCGGGTTCGGGCTGCTCGTCGCCGCCTCCGCGGCGCTCGCGTTCGCGACGCGCACGACGCCCCACTGGTGGCTCGAGATCGCGATGGGCGCGGTCGGCATCGGGCTCGGCTTCATCCTCAACAATCTGAACATCTTTGCGCAGGAAATCGCCGGCCGCGAGCGCTTCGGCATTACCACGGCGCTGCTGCAGTCCACGCGCATGGTGGGCGGCATGCTCGGCACGAGCATCATCGCGACGATCGTCAATCACAGCTATGCGACGGGCGTGGCGGCATCGCTGGGTGTGCTCGGCCCCGACGCCGCGGCCCATTGGCTGTCCCGCCTCGCGGATCCGCGCGTGCTCGTGGACGGAACGCTGCGCGACGCCCTGCTCGGCGAGCTGCGCGCAGCCGGCCTCGACGGCGCGGCGTTGATCGAAAGCACGCGGCGCCTGCTCGTTCATTCGATTCATATCGGCATCGGGTTGGCAGGCATCGCCGCGCTCTGCGCGGCGTGGCTCCTGAAGCGCATCGCGCATATCCGCTTCCGCGGCTCGGGATCGGCCGAGCCGGCAGCGCGCACGCCCGCCGCCCCACCCGCAGACGGGCGTTGAGAAAGAGCCCGGGGGCGGCGTCCCGCCCGACCCGTTGAGGTATGCTCTCGACCATGATCAGCCGCCGTTCACGCGCAAATAAACCCGCCGTCTCCACAAAACCGCTCGTGCGCTTTCGTATGCGCGTCCATCGTGGCGAAACGGTAGCGATCGGCCCCGGCAAAATCGCCTTGCTGGAAGCGATCCGTACGCATGGTTCGATTTCGGCGGCAGCCCGCAGCCTCGATATGTCTTATCGGCGGGCGTGGCTGCTCGTCAACGAGCTGAACAGTTCGCTGAAGTCGCCCGCAACCGTCTCCGAGCAAGGCGGGCAAAGCGGCGGGGGCTGCCTGTTGACCGATGTCGGCGAGGAAATCGTGCGACTCTACCGCGAGATCGAGAGCGTTGCCGAAGCCAGTTGCGCGACGCAGATCGCGGGCCTCACGAAACTCATGCGTCCGTAGGCCCTCGCACCGAAACCCGCTCGCGCGCCGCGCACGCGCGGCCGTGCCGGTGGGCGAATCCTAGCCGTGCCGGAGACAAAATGCGGAAACGCCGCGGCAGCCCCGGTTCGGCGCGGGCGATATCGCGGCATCCGGTACGCCGGCCGCGTGGCGTTCAAGAACGTGCTCGATGCTCAAGCCGATGAGCGCGGTATCGAGCCGCACCAATGCCGCGGCTGCCTCGCGCAGCGTCGCCTCTTCGGCCACGGGTGCTTGAGCGAAGATCACGTCGCGGTGCCGTTGCGCGTGCCTTGCGCGCTCGAGCACGCGCTGCAGGTCCGCCAATCGGCAAAAGCGCGCGCGTTCGGCGCACGCGCCGAGCAATGCGAGCAGTTCGTCGAAGCTGCAAGCACCGCCGGCCTCGATCCGCGACAGTTCGTTTTCACCGCCGCCCAGCATCGCGATGAAACGCAGTGTGCTCGCGCGCAAACGGGCAAAAGCATCGACGACGTCCGTCACGAGTTCCGCGCGTTGCCGGTCCTCGCGTTTGCGCAAAGGCACGATTCGCGTGGACAACGCCCATGCGCGATCGCCTTCTTCGTCCGGTTCCCCTTCTTTCATATCAGCCCTCTTCGAATCGAGCCGTGGCAGGCAAGCAGCGGCACGTGCGCTTCATACGGCTTCTCGGACGCGTAATATACAGCAGAATATAACGAATGCCATCGAAGCCGGCATCGATGAATATCAACAAATGCGAAGAGGAAGCGTACGAGCGAGCCTTAGGGGACTTTAGGGGGACTTTGGGGCCGCTGGACGACAACGGGAAAAACGGGCGGCGAACCGCGGGGCACATGCGGCAGACGGTGCAGGCGACCTCCGCCCGCACCCCCGCTGCGCCGAGTTCAGCCCTCGAGCGAGGTCCGTTTCGTGAGTTGCGGGAAGCGCCACGCCCACATCACCGCAACGAAGCACGTGAGCAGGCCGCCCGATACCACCGCCGCCACCGGTCCGAGCCAGCTTGCCGCCGCGCCCGACTCGAACTCGCCCAATTGGTTGCTGGCCCCGATGAAAACGGCATTCACCGCACTCACGCGGCCGCGCATGTGATCGGGGGTTTCGAGTTGCACGAGCGTCTGCCGGATCACCACGCTGACGGCATCGGCCGCGCCCGAAACGATCAACGCGATTTCCGACAGCCAGAAGCTCGTGGAAATGCCGAAGACGACCGTCGCGAGCCCGAAGATGACCACCGCGCCCAAAAGCGTCACGCCGACGCGATGCCGCGGCGGACGCCGGGCGAGACAGAGCGACATCGCCAGCGCGCCGACGGCGGGCGCCGCGCGCAACCACCCGAGCATCGCCGGGCCGCCATGCAGGATGTCGCCGGCGTAGATGGGAAGCAATGCGGTCGCGCCTCCGAATAGCACGGCAAAGAGATCGAGGCTGATGGCAGCAAGCACGATCGGCTTTTGCCACACGAAGCGCAAGCCGCCCACGAGGGCCTCGAGCAGCGGCCCCTTTTGCACCGCCGTCTGGCCATGCACGCTCAATTGGGCTGCCATTGCCATGCCGACGAACAACGCAGTGGCCGACACCGCATAGACAAGGCCAAGCCCGAACACCGCCAAAAAGCCGCCGAGCGCGGGCCCGACGATGATGCTCGTTTGCGAGCCCATCGAAAACACGGCCATCGCGCGGCTGAATTGCGCAGGGGGAACGGTGGACGGCGCCAGCGCCTGCAGGGCGGGCAGTTGGAACGCACGCGCCGCGCCGAGCAGCAGCGAGACCCAGAGCAGCGCGTCGCGCGTCATGCCATGACGGAAAGTGGCGACGGCAAGCCCCGCCGCCGCCACCGTTTGTATAGCCAGCGAAACGGAAACGATACGCGTGCGGCGCCAATGGTCCGCCGCGTAGCCGGCGGGCGGCGTCAACAGCAAGACGGGCAGAAACTGATACAGGCCGACGAGCGCGAGCGCCCAGGCATCGTGCGTGAGCGCGTACATCTGCCAGCCGATGGCCACGAGCAACATCTGGATGCCGAGCGTGGACAGTACGCGAATCGCAAGCAGCAGGCGGAACGGCTTGATCGAAAACAGCGGTGCGTCCGAATCCGCGCGGGTCGTCGCCGTAGAGTGAGTTGCCATGTCGACAGGAAGTTGAAGGGTTGCGCGCGCGATCGCTCGCGCGCATCGAGGAATCTTACCGAAAAACCTCGAAAACCCCTTCCCGGAACGCCATTACGGATTGTTTCGAGCCCCGCTCAGCTCACGTGAACGCCCTCCCGCGACGTGCTCAGGCGCGGAGATTCCGCGCGAATACCTCCAGCGTGGCGTGCACGGCTTCCACGCTGTGAGCATCGACCCCGGCGAGCATTTGCGTTTCCAGCACGCGCACGGCGTCCACGCACCGGCGCAGGATATCGCGCCCCTCGTCGGTCAGGCGAAGCACGACCACACGCCCATGGTTCGGGTCCGGCTCGCGCGTGATCCAGTTGCGCGACGCCATCGCACTCATGACCTCGTTGGCCGACTGCGGCGTAATGAACGACCGCTCGGCAAGCTGGGCGTTCGACGCCTCCCCGCGCGCTTCGAGCACGGACAGCGCGGTGAACTGGGCGAGCGTCAGCCCGAGCGGCGCGAGCGTATCGGTCATCTTGCGGCGCAGGATCCTGTCGAGACTGCCGATGAGATAAGTCAGCCGGGGCCGCACGGCCGGCTTGCGCCCCTTGGGGGCCGCGCGGGGGCGCGTGGCGGCAGCCGGCGCGACTGCTGCGGCTGGCGCAATCGGTGCGGCCTTGGCCGCTGCCGCCGCGCCGGTTGCCTTCGTTGTCTTCGTTGTCTTCGCTCGAGGTTTGCCCGTCATGCCATCGACCGGATGCTGTCGTGAAAGACGCAATGTTACCGTGCCGTGAGCGTCGCGCGCCGTTCCCGAAGCGGAAGACGCACGACGGCCGGACATCGCCCGAGCATCACCGCCGGCCATGCCCGGCATGAATGACGGCCGGATCCTGGCATCGCGGATCATGCATGGCGTCGACCAATTCCGCACGGTTCGTCAATACGGCGCGCTGGTTGATCGAGCCTTTGTCCGTGATTTCCCCCAGATCGAGCGACGGCGGCACATCGAGCAGCCGTAGCCGTGCGATCGTCGTCGCGCTGCCCGTCGACTCCCCGTTCAGCCTTTCGATCAGTTCGGCAAAGAATGCCCGCACAGCCGGCGCAGCGACAATCTCGTACGCGCTCGCGGAAGGGGACAAACCCGCGAGCCGCCGGCAATCCTCGATACGCGGAAAGACGAGCAGGCCGATATCGTCGTGGTTCATCCCCGTCACGACCACGTCCTGCACGTACGGGGCGCCCGCCACGATCACGCGTGCCCGCATAGGCCCGACGCTCACGAACGTGCCCGAGCTGAGCTTGAAGTCTTCGGCGATGCGCCCGTCGAACATCAGGCCGAGTTCCGGGCGCCCCGGATCGACGAACCTGACCGCGTCGCCGCTGCGGTAGTAGCCTTCTTCGTCGAACGAGGCCGCGGCGCTCGCGCTATCCATGCGCCAGTAACCACTCATGACGTGCGGCCCCTTGAAGCGCGCTTCGAGCTTGCCCGTCACGGGCGCGATCTTCATTTGGCAACCAGGCGCCGGCACGCCCAGGTAAGCCGCCCCCCTCACCGGCCCCGTCGTGAAAATGCACGACGGAGAAGTTTCCGTCATGCCAAGACCCGCCATAATGCGGATGCGCTCGCCGCAATACCGTTCGGTGACGCTTTGCAGCCGGTCCCACGCCGCTTGCGAAAGGCCCGCACCCGCGAAGAAGTACATCTTCACGCGCGAAAAGAACGTCTCGCGCAGTGGCGCATCGGTTTCGAGCGCGCTCGTCAATTCCTCCCATCCCCGCGGAACGTTGAAGTAGACGGTCGGCGCGATCTCGCGCAGGTTGCGCACCGTCTCGTCGAACTTCGTTCCCACGGGCTTGCCGTCGTCTATATAGAGCGTGCCGCCGTTGTAAAGCGCGATGCCGACGTTATGGCTGCCGCCGAACGTGTGGTTCCAAGGCAGCCAATCGACGAGCACCGGCGGCTCGATTCCGAACTGCGGGAACGTCTCGAGCAGCATCTGCTGGTTGCTGCACAGCATGCGATGGGTCGTCGGCACCGCTTTCGGCAGCGTCGTCGAGCCCGAAGTGAACAGAAATTTGGCGATGGTGTCAGGGGCGATCGCATCGTGTGCGGCATCGACCGTCGTCGCAACCGTTGCCCGTAATGCGGACATCGGGGTGACGCGGCGGTGCCCGCACGAACCCGTGGCCGTGACCACTTCCACGTCGCCGCCCACGGTGGCGGCGATCGCAGCGGCGAACGCATCGCCCTCGGAGGCGAACACGAGGCCGGGCGTCAGCAGGCCCAGCGCGTGACGCAGCTTGCCGTAATCGCTGGACACGAGCGAATACGCGGGCGAAATCGGCGCATACGGCACCCCGGCCCACATCGCGCCAAACGCCATCATCAGGTGCTCGAGATCGTTGCCCGAGAGGATCGCGAGGGGCCGCTCGGCCGAAAGCCTGCGATCGAGCAGCGCCTGGCCGATCGAGCGCGCGTGCTCGAGCATCCGCGCATAGCTGATCCCCTGCCACGCACCGTCAGGGCCGCGGCGTGCCACGAGCCAGCGGTCGGGGTGCGCCTGCGCGCCGCTTACGAGCCGGTCGGTCAGGCGCCTCGGGTAAACGCCGGGCTCGGCACCCGACTCCATGTACCAGACGTCGCCCTCACGGCGCACATGTGCGGGTGCCGAACCGATCAGCACCGCGCGGTAGCGCACGGATGCTTCTCGATCGCCCCCGGGTTGCGTCGGCTCGGAAATCAACTTGTCGTCTCCTGTATGGGCTCGCTCGCGCGGCGGGTCGCCGCCCGACGCTCGGCCTTCGTCTTGTGCGAAGTGCGCCCGACTTCGATTGGTATGAACGAACGGCGCTTTTACGCAAGCGTGTTCAGATCGGATAATGACGCGGGCCCGTCTGTATCGTAATCCAGCGCAGTTCGGTGAACTCGGCAATCGACGCCTTGCTGCCGAAGCGCCCGTAGCCGCTGCCCTTCACGCCGCCGAACGGCATCTGCGCTTCATCGTGCACGGTCGGCCCGTTGATATGGCAGATGCCCGATTCGATGCGCCTGGCCAGTTGCATCGCACGCGCGATATCGCGGCTGAACACGGCCGCCGAAAGCCCGAACTCGCTGTCGTTCGCGATGCGCACGGCTTCGTCGTCGCTATCGACGCGCAACATCGTCACGACCGGTGCGAACGATTCCTCCGCGTAGAGCCGCATGTCCGGGCGCACACCGTCGACGATGGTCGGCTGCATGATCGCGCCGTCCGTGGGCCCCGCCGCGTGGATCGTTGCGCCGCGCTCGCGCGCGTCCTGCACGAGTTCCGTCGCACGCTGTGCGGCTTGGGCGCTCACCATCGCACCGAGCACGGCCGTACCCTGGGCAGTCGGCGCGCCGGCTACCAGTTTTCGAGCCTTTTCGACCAGTTTGCTGACCAGTGCATCGGCGATGCCGCGGTGCGCGATCACGCGCTCCGTCGACATGCAGATCTGCCCCTGGTTGAAGAAAGCGCCGAACGCAATGGCATCCACGGCTGCGTCGAGATCGGCATCGTCGAGCACGAGCACGGGCGCTTTGCCGCCCAACTCGAGCAGCGCGGGCTTCAAGTGCTTCGCCGCATGCATGGCGATGATGCGGCCGACGTGGGTCGAGCCCGTGAAGTTGACGCGCCGCACGGCGCGATGCGCAATCAGCCGCTCGACGATCGCGGCGGCATCTTCGGGTGCATTCGTGACGACGTTGACGACGCCGTCGCCGAGCCCCGCCTCCTGCAGCACGCTGCCGATCATCCGGTGAACGGCGGGGCACGCTTCCGAGGCCTTGAGCACGACCGTGTTGCCGCAGGCGAGCGGCATCGCCAGCGCGCGCGTACCGAGAATGACAGGGGCGTTCCAGGGCGCAATGCCGAGCACGACCCCGCATGGCTGGCGCACGGCGAGCGCGAGGTTGTCCGGCACGTCGGTCGGCACGATACTGCCGTCGATTTGCGTCGTCATGGCCGCCGCCTCGCGCAGCATGTTCGCCGCAAGATGCACGTTGAAGCCGTACCAGTTCGCCATCGCCCCGGTTTCCGCCACCCCCGTCTCGATGAACGCACCGGCGCGCGCCTCCATGAGCTCGGCTGCTTTGAGCAGACGCGCGCGGCGCTCCGTGGGCGGCAGCGCGGACCACACGGGAAAAGCCGCGGCCGCGGCATCGACGGCCGCATCGGCGTCCGCGAGCGTGGCCGCGGCCGCACGCGAAGCCCGCGCGCCGGTGACGGGATTCAGGCGCTCGAACGTCGCGCCGTTCGAAGCCGGACGGTCCTTGCCGCCGATCAACATCGTTACTTCGCTCACGATGGCTGTCTCCTTGCCAGATCTTTATTTCTGTTGAATGGCATGCCCTGCGCAGCCCGGCGCCTGTCCGGCCCGGGCACCGCGCAGCGTCATTCGGCGCGCTTGTATGCCTGCAGGCCGGGTTTGATCGATTTCTGGTCGAGAAACTGCCGCAGTCCCTCTTCGCGGCCCTTCTCCGGGTCGCGCAGTTGTGCCTGATCGAGCTTCGCGTACAGATAGTCTTCGCTCTGTTCCCAGGTCAGCTCGCGGCAACGCTTGAAGCCATGTTTAGCGGCGCGCAGCACCACGGGATTCTTCTCGAGCAGCTTCCCGGCCAGCGCAGCCGTCTCGGCACGCAGCCGCTCGCGCGGAACACTCTTGTTGACGAGGCCCATCGCGGCGGCTTCCGCTCCGGTGAACGTCTCGCCCGTCATGATGTAGTAGAGCGCCTGACGGTGTCCGACCGTATCGGCCATTGCCTTGCTCACGAGATTGCCGGGCGGAATGCCCCAATTGATCTCGGAAAGACCGAATACGGCCTCGTCCGCGGCGATGGCGAGATCGCAAGCCACCAGCGGCGAAAACGCGCCGCCGAAACACCAACCGTTCACCATCGCGATCGTGGGCTTCGAATACATGCGCAACAGCTTCCATTGCCACTGCGATGCATCCCGGCGAATCTTCTCCTGGAGAATCTCGGGGCCGGCATCGATCTCGCGGAAATACTCCTTCAGGTCCATGCCAGCCGTCCAGGCGTCGCCCGCGCCCGTCAGCACGAGAACCTTCGCGTCAGCGTCCAGCTCCAGCGTTTCGAGCACCTGGACCATCTCGCTGTTGAGCGTCGGGCTCATCGCGTTGCGCTTGTCGGGACGATTGAACGTCACCCAGGCGACACCCCCCTCGACCTTGACGTCGACCGTCTTCCAGCGAGCCTCGTAAATTGCCATGTTCGTCACTCCAGCGCCTCGCGCGCGTATCAATATGCTTGTGCATTCGAGTCACCCGGTACGCTTATGTATCAGGTAGCCTGATATCAAGTCTATTATCAAGGCGCCTGATTAACAATCCTCCAATCCTCGGTGAAAACCCCTACCGCGGCCAGGCCGTGTGCCGCAAACGCCGCGCGGGCGTGGCGTGGCGAGGGCCTTCGCGCCTCGTCATGCGTGAAGCACGCCCATGCCCTTCGGGTATTCACCAAAGACATTCGCCTTGCACTGTCAGGTGCCCTGATATTAAATGCGCTGCATCGCGACGATCTGCCGCGCGTCCAGCGGGCGCGCTTTTATTTGCCCACCATGTCAGGCTACCTGATATAAGGGCCGGCGGAACCGTCTGTCGATATCGATACGACAATCAGGTGACATCCATGAAATCCACCAAAACTGCACTGGCAGGAGACAGCATGACGGCGCAGCCCGCCGCGAGCACGGGCGCCGTCATGACATTGACCCTTTGTTTCGCCGTCGCCCTGCTCGAAGGGCTGGATCTGCAATCGGTCGGCGTCGCGGCGCCGCGCATGGCTCGCGAATTCGGCCTTACGGTCGCGCAGATGGGGCTCGCGTTCAGCGCGGGCACATTTGGCCTGCTGCCGGGCGCCATGTTCGGCGGGCGCCTTGCCGATCACATCGGGCGCAAGCGCGTGCTGATTCTTTCGGCATGCCTGTTCGGTCTGCTGTCCATCGCTACCGCAATGGTGTCGAGCTTCGGCATGCTCGTGGCGGTGCGCGTGCTGACGGGCATCGGACTCGGCGGCGCGCTGCCGAACCTCATCGCGCTCTCGTCCGAGGCGGTCTCGCCCAAAGCGCGGACAACCGCGGTGAGCGTGATGTATTGCGGGATTCCGTTCGGCGGCGTGATTGCCTCGATCATCGGCATGCTCAGCGTTGGCGATGCGGACTGGCGGCATATCTTCTATGTCGGCGGGGCGGGACCGCTGGTGCTCGTGCCGTTGCTGCTCGCGTTCCTGCCGGAGTCGGACGCGTTTCGCGAAGCGTCGCATCGCGCGAACGCACAGGTGGCACCCGTGCGCGAAGTGCTGTTCGGATCGGACCGCGGGTTGTCCACGTTGCAGATCTGGATCAGCTACTTCTGCACGCTGATCGTTCTGTATTTTCTGCTCAACTGGCTGCCGTCGCTGATGGCCGCGCGCGGACTCGCGCGTGCCGAAGTGGGCATCGTCCAGATCCTCTTCAACATCGGAGCGGGCCTCGGCGCCCTCTTCATCGGCATGTTGATGGACCGGCTGCGGGGCGGTGTGGTCGTAACCGGAATGTACGTCGGCATCATCGTCTCGCTGGCAGCCTTGTCGATCGCGCCGGGCTTCGGGGCCCTCGTCGTATCGGCATTCTTTGCCGGAATGTTCGTGGTGGGCGGACAGTCGGTGCTCTATGCGCTCGCCGCGGTCTTCTACCCCACGGCGATGCGCGGCACGGGCGTGGGCGCAGCGGTGGCCGTGGGCCGCATCGGGTCCGTCGTCGGGCCGCTGGCTGCCGGCCAGTTGCTTGCAATGGGACGCAGCGGGTCCACCGTGATCGGCGCAAGCATTCCGGTCACGTTGATCGCTGCGGTTGCCGCGCTGCTGTTGATCCGCCGCCCGCGCGCAACCAGTTGATTGGCCGCTTCAAACAATTACATACGACATTCGGAGACAGAAAATGCAAGCAGCAACCACCCGCCTGGCCCTGTGCGGCGCGCTCTGCGCGCTCACCACGAGCGCATACGCGCAATCGAGCGTCACACTTTACGGCATTGTCGATACAGGTATCGAATACGTCTCGCACGCGAATGCCGCTGGCGACCGTGTAATCCGCATGCCTGCCGTGACGGGGGAATTCCCTTCGCGCTGGGGCTTGCGTGGAACGGAGGATCTCGGCGGCGGCTATAGCGCGGTCTTCACGCTCGAAAGCGGCTTCAACATGCGCGACGGCAGTTCGGGCCAGGGTGGGCGGTTGTTCGGCCGGCAGGCGTTCGTCGGCCTCAAGAGCACGACCTATGGCACGCTCGCGTTCGGGCGGCAGTACGCGATGACCTATCTGGCGATACAAGGCGCCGACATCATCGGCCCGGATATCTACGGCATGGGATCGCTCGACGCCTATATCCCGAACGCGCGCACCGACAATGCCGTGACCTACCTGGGCAGCTACAAGGGCTTCACGCTGGGCCTGGGCTATTCGTTCGGGCGCGATTCGGCCGGCACGGGCAACTCGCCGGGCCAGGGCACCTGTGCGGGCTCCGTGCCGGGCCATGCCACGGAATGCCGCGACTGGTCGGTGATGCTCAAGTACGACTCGCAGTATTTCGGCGTGGCCGCCTCTTACGAAGAGGAGCGCGGCGGCACCAATGCCGCGGCCAATTTCTTCGACGGCGTGACGCCGACGGTGCTGACCAGTGCCGCCGACAAGGATGCGCGCGCCCACCTCAGCGCCTATGCGCAATATGCGGGGGCGAAGATCGGCGCGGGCTGGGTCGGGCGCCGGGTGGTGACGCAGTCGCCGGCCGTGCCGGACGTGCGCTCCAACCTGTTCTTCGTCGGCGCCTCCTACCTCGTATTGCCGACGCTTGTCGTGGACGGCGAGGTCTATCGAATCGTCAACAGCGAACACGACACGCGGGCAACGATGGGCACGTTGCGCACGACCTATTTGCTCAGCAAGCGGTCGTCCGTATACGCGCAGGTCGCTTACCTCGCCAATAGCGCGAAGGCGCGCTATGCGGTCAGCGGCGGCGGTAGCGGCACGACGCCGGGTGCGGGCATGGGGCAAACCGGGGTGATGGTCGGGATCAAGCACATGTTCTAAGCGAAACGGAGGCGTCGGATGAGGAAGTCTGCGATTGCTGCCTGCGTCTCGGTGACGCTCGCCGGGTGCGGAGGATCGTCGAACAATGGGGGACCGGCGCCTGCGCAGCTCAGCGCCGCCACACCCGCGGTGCTGATCGGCAACTGTACGACGCTTGCCGCCCAGCTCGCTTTTGCGAACACGACGTTCGCATCGGTGCAGGATGTGCCGGCGGGAACGTTGACGGTGGCGGGCAAGCCTGTCCCGGAGCACTGCGTGATCGAAGGACGGATGAACGAGCGCGTGAGCGCAGTCGACGGCAACACCTACGCCATCGGCTTCGAGATGCGGTTGCCGCTTGCCTGGAATGGACGCTTCTTCTATCAGGCAAACGGCGGTCTCGACGGCAATGTGGCGACGGCCACGGGCGGCATCGGCGGGGGCGGACCGCTCGACAATGCGCTCGACATGGGTTTTGCGGTCATCAGCTCGGACGCGGGCCACGCCTCGTCGCAAAACCCGCTCTTCGGCCTCGATCCCCAGGCGCGCATCGATTACGGCTACAACGCCGTAGCCACGCTCACGCCGATGGCAAAGCAGGTGATCAAGACCGCGTACGGCAAGGCGCCCGATCGGAGCTACTTCGGCGGCTGCTCGAACGGCGGACGCCATGCGATGGTGGCGGCGGCCCGATCGTCGGCGGAATATGACGGCATCATCGCGGGCGATCCGGGGTTTCATTTGCCGAAAGCGGCAATCGGCGAGATGTGGGGCGCGCAGCAGTTCGCCACGGTGGCAACCGCCACGACCTCGAGCGGCTTGCCGGACATCACGACGAGCTTTACCGCGGCCGAGCGGCAACTCCTGGCCTCGCGGATCGTTGCGAAGTGCGATGCGCTCGACGGTGCGGCCGACGGCATGGTGCAGGACATCAAAGCCTGTCAGGCGAACTTCAGCCTCCCCAACGATGTGCCCACATGCTCGGGCACGCGTGACGGCACCTGCCTTACGGCTGCGCAAAAGGCTGCGATCGGCAACGTCTTCTCCGGTGCACGCAATAGCGCGGGCACGGCGCTCTATGCGAGTTTTCCGTACGACGCAGGTGTGAGCGGCGCAGGCTGGGCGCAGTGGAAGCTGAGCAATTCGATCGCGCTCGACCCGGCCGCCGCCGCGTTCACGTTTACGACGCCGCCGCAAAGCGCCACGTTGCTGAGCCAGTTGTCCGCCTACGCGTTCAACTTCAGCATGGACACCGACGCACCGAAGATTTTCGCGACGAGCGGTGCTTATGCCGAGTCTTCCTGGTCGTTCATGACGCCGCCGGACGAAACCAATCTGAGCGCATTGAAGCAGCGCGGCGCAAAACTGATCGTCTATCACGGCACGAGCGACCCGGTATTTTCGTCGAACGATACGACCGATTGGTATCAGCGGCTGATGACGGCAAACGGCGGCGATGCGAGCAACTTCGCGCGGTTCTACACGGTGGCGGGCATGAACCACTGCTCAGGCGGGCCAGCGGCCGACCAGTTCGATATGCTGACCCCGCTGGTGGCCTGGGTGGAGCACGGTCAGGCGCCCGACAAAGTGATCGCGACGGCCCGCGATTCGAGCAATGCCGTACCGAACAGCGAAGTGCCCGCCGATTGGGGCGCCGGAAGAACGAGGCCGTTGTGCCCTTATCCGAAAGTTGCGCGGTATCGGAGCGGCGACATCGATTCCGCGTCGAGTTTTTCTTGCAGTTGACCGCAAGAGAACGCCCGAGAATGCGGGGCATCGGCCGGCCATCCCCGGTACATCGGGGCATGGCATAGAAAAAACGTCCATTCTTGGTTCTGTTCCCTGCGCCCGCGCGAACGCAGAATGCGAGCATCTCAAGGAGAGGAGGACCGTCATGAACGTTCGATCTGCAGTTGCCAAAGCCTGCGCCGCCGTTGCTTTCGTCATCGCACTGCCGGCTGCCGCCGAAGGCGGCGGTGCGACCGTCACGCCCAACTTCGAGCATGCCATTCCCAACATTCCCGGCAAATCGGTGACCGCCGTGGTCGTCGATTATGCTCCGGGCGGGGCGTCGCCTTCGCACGAGCATGCGAAGTCCGCTTTCATCTATGCCTATGTGGTTTCGGGCGCCATCGAGTCGCAAGTGAACGATGGGCCCAAGCGGATTTATCGCGCCGGCCAGAGCTTTTTCGAGGAGCCCGGCGCCCTTCACCGTGTGAGCCGCAACGCGAGCAAGACTCGACCCGCGAAGCTGCTCGCGGTGTTCGTGGTCGATACCGACGACAAGGCGTTGACCACGCCGGTCAAATAGCCTCGAACGTGCGGGCGAACGGGCACGATTCGGCGGGGGAAGCCGCGCGCACTTGATAACATAGCGCCTCGGTGCCAAGAGGAGCGCGCAATGTCTGCAACGAAAGATCGGGTTATCGATGCGCTTTGGCGCATGGCGCTTCGCCTCGGCTTTCGTCTTGCTCGCGCCCGGTGGCATATTCGGCACCCTCGCCACGAAGGCGCACTGGTCGCCATCTACGTCGGGCGTGCGCTGTTGCTCGTAAAGTCGTCGTACCGAAAGGAGTGGGGCCTCCCGGGCGGCAGTATCCACCCTGGAGAAACGCCCGATGCAGCGGCGCAGCGCGAAATGGAAGAGGAAATCGGGCTCTCGTCGTATCCGCTGGTACCGGCAGGCAGCGTCTATGGGATATGGGACGGACGAAAAGACCGCGTGTATTTCTTCGAACTGCATCTCGACGACTTGCCCGAGTTACGGCTCGACAATCGGGAGATCGTGGCCGTGCATCTGGCATCGCCGGAAGAACTGCGCGGCATCGCGCTGACAGGAGCAGTGGCCGCGTATCTGGGCAGAGATGCCCGCCTTTAGCTGACCACGGTTATTTGCCCGCCCACACCACATCGCCGTCCACCGAATAAATCCGGCATCCCGCGTGGCCGGTGGCGCACTGCGCCAACGCGTCGTTGATCGGATCGACGCCCGATGCTGCCCCCCACGCACCGTCTGGCGCGATCGTAAAGGCCCGCGGCCGGCTCGCCGCAAGATACTGCGCATAGGCGCGCCGCCCATCGGTCCGCAAATACGGCACTGCGGCAACGTCCCGCAGCGGCGCGAAATCGGTGCGCGGCGGTGCCGATGCCTGGCGCGGCCATACCACCGTGTTGTCGACGGCATAGAGCCGGCAATACCGCGAAGTCGACCAGCATCGCTGCATCGCCGAGCGCGCGGGATCGAAACCGCCCGACGCCCAGGTGCCGTTCGTACTGCCGATGGCCATCGCTTTGGGCGCGGGCGCCGCAAGGTAGCCCGCATGAACCGACGCCCGCTCCCGCGCGCTGAGATAGGGGATCGCATCGACATCGTCGATCGTGGCGTACCCGCTGGCTTTCGGTGCGGGCCGCGGAAGATATTCTGGCCCGACCTCCCGGCTCGGCATGCCGATGCTCGCCAAAAAGGCGTCGGCCTTCGCCATCCACAGCGGAAGCCCCGCGCCGGATGCCGTCATCGCATGCGCGTCTTTCTGAAACGCGCCATAGTCCACGAGTTGGGCATGGCCGCCCGCCGCCGTATAGCGGCCGTACATGCCGCGCCATGTCGCGTTGGAAAACGTCTGGTCGTTCTCGCCGTAGAACCAGATCGAAGGCAAGCGGGTACGTGCGCCAAGTTCGCCGGCCGCCGAAATCAGACTTTCGTCAGGCCGGCTGCAATCGGACTCTTTGACGCCGCCCGCGAAGTTGAGCAGCCCTCTCACGTCCGGGGGATTCGTCGCACCGAACACCAGCGTATTCCAGCCTCCCATGCTCTTGCCCACCATGACGATCTGCGAAGCATCGATACCGGGAAGATCTTTCACGTAATCGAGCACCTTGCGGATGTCCTGCGCGGCATCGGCACCGATGGCAAGCACGTCGCAACCATGGGGAGCGGTATAGCCGTATGAATGCGCATAGCCGCGCATCATCGGTATGGCGATGGCGTAGCCCCGCGAAAGGAAATACCAGGGAATAAACTGATCGCCCACGCGCGGTGCATTGGCCGGGTCGTGCGAGGCGCCGTGATTGATGAGCGCGAGCGGGAAAGGGCCACCGCGCGGGGAGTGCGCCGGCATATAGACGGTCACCTCCAGGCTGATCGGCGGCGACGCCTGAACAGGCACGCGAAAGATTCTCTCGTTGAGCGGCGCCTCGGGTTCGGCACTGCGCTCCGACGGCCATGCAGCGTGCGGCGAAGCGAGGAAAGAAACGAAAAGCCATGGCAAAAACGCAGCCGTCAACTTTACGCTTCGCATGATCGGATTCGTTTCTCTCGTCAGGAAGATCACCGTGCACCGCGCTCGGCGCATCGCGCCGGCACGCCGTGGTTAACGGCACGGAAAGAGAAAACCTGAACGGATAGGGGTTGTGCAGCCGCGGCAGGGCAAATGCGGGCGAATCGACGGGGCGCCGAGCGGAGGAAAACTACTCGAGCCCAAGCAGCCACGCCGGCCGTTCGCTCACTCCCGCTTCGCGGCCTGCGCTCCGAAATCGATCTCCGCGCTCATGACAACGCCTCCCGAGCGGCCCGGTGCGCGTTGATTGCGCCAATAAAGATTGGTGTGGCTAATGACGGCCGCCGGGGAAGGCGCCCCGTCTTGCGTCCGGTCTTCCGTGGTGTGCGCGTCGCCCACCAGCACTGCGTCGTAGCCGCGCGCGACGGCTCCATGCAGCGTCGAGCGAATGCACATATCGGTTTGGGCACCCGTGACGATCAATTTGCCGACGCTCAGCCGTGCGAGCACGTTCTCGAGTTCGGTGTCATCGAATGCGTCGCGATACTTTTTCTCGACAATCGCCTCATCAGGCGCGGGCGACAGTTCCGCCACGATCCGCCACGGCTCGCTTCCGGCCTGCAAATCTTCGTCGACATGCCGGACCCAAATGACCGGTACGCCAGCGCGGCGCGCCCGCTCGACCAGCATGTCGACGGTATCGAGCACTTCGTCGCGTCGATACGCGTTCGCAATCACCCCGTTTTGCAAGTCGATTACGACGAGCGCGGTATTAGGACGTTCGACGAACGTAGTCATGGTAAATAGCGTTTGCGCAAAAAACGCATCTTACTCCGTCGCGACCTTGCGCACGGCCGCCCTCGCCTTTACTCTTTCCCGATTTGGCCCGTCCGGGCCGCCTTTTCCCGCGAACAATCGGTCAATGAGCCTGCACGCGTCTTCCCCTGTCGCCCCCGGCCGCATCGGCACCCTGATCCGCGATGCCTACCCTGGCTACTTCGCCATGATCATGGCGACCGGCATCGTCTCGAACAGCGCCGGAGCGCTCGGGTTCGGCGTGCTGTCCGATTTCCTCTTCGCACTGAACGTGTTTCTCTTTCCGCTGCTGCTGATCGTTCTGGCCGCCCGAGCGCTCCATTACCGGGCGGCCCTCTGGCGCGATCTGACGGACCCGAAGCTCGTCTTCTCGTTTTTCACCGTCGTGGCCGCCGCCGACGTGTTCGGCATTCAGTGCTTCCTGCGCGGCTTCACCACGGCGGCGCTCGCGCTCTGGCTTTTCGCCCTGGCCGCCTGGATCTTCCTCAGCTACTTCAGCTTCAGCGTGCTGATGTTCATCAATACCCGGCGCGGCGCGGATATCGTGCATGGCGGCTGGCTCATCGCCATCGTGGGCACCGAATCGCTGACGGTGCTCGGCGCCATGCTCGCGCCGCGCTTCGGGCCCGAGCTGTCGGCCGTAATTTTCGTCGGCGCGCATATGCTATGGGGCGTCGGCGTCGTGCTGTACGGCATTTTCATTACGCTTTTCAGCCATCGGCTCTTCTTTTTGCGCGTGGACGCCAGCGACGTCACGCCCCTTCTGTGGGTGGTCATGGGCGCATCGGCCATCGGCGCCAATGCGGGCTCGATGCTGATCCTCTCCAACCCGCCGATGCCGTTCCTGCTGGCCATGCGGCCGTTCGTCGATGGTACGACCCTGATTCTCTGGGCGTGGGCGACGTGGTGGACGCCGCTGCTCGTCGTACTCGGCTTCTGGAAGCATGTGATTCGACGCGTACCGATCACCTATCACCCGATGTACTGGAGCCTCGTGTTTCCGCTCGGCATGTACACGCTGACCACCTACCGGCTCTCGCTCGCCACCGATTTTCCGCCGCTGCAGTGGATTCCCCGCGTGATGCTCTGGGTGGCCGTGGCCGCATGGGCACTGACGTTCGTTGCCGCGCTGCGCGCCAACGTGAGGCGGCCGGCGCGCTGAGGCGGATGCCCGGTCGCGTCACATCATGCGGGCCGGCACTCAGCCGTCCAACGGTTCGAGTTCGCCGAGCACGGTCGGCAGCAGTTCCGATACGGTCGGATGAATGTGCACCGCGCGTTGCACGACCGTGTAGGGCGCCTTTGCGTACATCGTATCGGTAAGGCAATGGATCGCCTCGTCGCCGCCCACGCCCAATATGGCCGCGCCGAGGATTTCCTTCGTATCGGCATCGACGACGACCTTCATGAAGCCGCGCGTATCGCCTTTTTCCACGGCCCGGCCCACGCGCGCCATCGGCCGCATGCCGACCAGGGCCTTTCGGCCCGAGCGGCGGATTTCATTCTCCGTCATGCCCACCCGCCCCAGCGGCGGATCGATGAAAAGGCCGTAGGTCACGATGCGGTCGAGCACGCTGCGATGCTCGCCGTCCAAGAGGTTCGCAGCCACGATCTCGTAGTCGTTGTACGACGTATGCGTAAACGCCCCACGCCCGTTGCAATCGCCCAGCGCCCAAACATTCGGCGCACTCGTGCGTAATTGATCGTCGACACGGATATAACCTCGCTCGTCCACCTCGATCCCTGCCCGATCGAGACCGAGGTCGTCGGTGTTGGGCGTGCGGCCGACCGCGATCAGCAGATGCGAACCAACGACTTCGCGCGCCCCGTCGCCGCCGCAATCGAGCGTGACGGCGATCTGCTCGCCCCGCATTGCCGCCGCCATGCACTCGGCTCGCAGCTCGATGCCGACACCTTCTCCATGGAGGATGTCGTACACGGCCTGCGACACGTCCTCGTCCTCCCGCGCAATCAAGCGCCCTGATTTCTCGATCACCGTCACCCGCGCGCCGAAACGCCGGTACATCTGCGCGAATTCGAGCCCGATATAACTGCCGCCCACAATAATCAAATGCTCGGGCAGAAAGTCGATATCCATCATCGTGGAGTTGGTCAGATAGCGGACGCGGTCGAGCCCCTGCATCGGCGGGATGAACGGCCGCGTGCCGACGTTCACGAAGATCCGCTCGGCACTATAGCGCTCGCCGTTCACGCGCACCGTATCGCCCGACTCGAAGCGCGCATGGCCCTGCAGTACCGTGCAGCGTTCCAGCCCCCTCAGCCATTTTTCGACGTTGCTTCGGGACCGAAGAGAGATTTCGTCCTTGCGGGCCTTCACGCGCGCCATGTCGACACCGACGGCCCCTCCGATCGTCACGCCGTAATCCCCGGCGTGACGCGCGACATGCGCGGCATACGCGCTGGCCACCAACGCTTTGGTGGGGATGCAGCCCGTATTCACGCATGTACCGCCGAAAAGATTGCGCTCGACGATAGCCACGCGCATACCCGCGGACGATAGCCTCGCCGCAAGCGCCGGCCCGGATTGACCCGTGCCTATGACGATGGCGTCAAACCTCGCTGTCATACGAACCTCCGCTCGATGCATCGGGAAAACGCAAGGTTTCCAGCATAGGATACTTTTCGCAGGGCCATAGCGCCCATTGCACGTGCCTGCCGCGTCCCGCTCTTGCATCGGCACAACCGGACAACTCGAAGATTGATAACGGGATTGCATCAATCGTTCGGAACATTGCACTTAACGCGCAGGCCCGATTGCCCGAAGATCCGTGGAACAAGTGCCGGCCGCTCGTCCGGCCCACGATCAACTCGGAGACACCTCGATGGATACCGTTGCAAGCCCGCACGCCACGCCTCAATCCAAGTGCGCGGCCATCTTCCGCGTAACGGCCGGAAACTTTCTCGAACAATTCGACTTCTTTCTCTTCGGCTTTTACGCCACGCATATCGCGGCCGTGTTCTTCCCGTCGGCCAGCGAATTTGCCTCGCTGATGATGACGTTCGCCGTATTCGGCGCCGGATTTCTGATGAGGCCGCTCGGCGCTATCGTGCTTGGCGCCTACATCGACGAAGTCGGGCGCCGCAAAGGGCTCATCGTCACGCTGTCGATCATGGCGTGCGGCACCATCCTGATCGCCTTCGTGCCCGGCTATGCCACGATCGGCCTGCTCGCTCCGGCGCTCGTCCTGCTCGGGCGCCTGCTCCAGGGCTTTTCCGCGGGTGCCGAACTGGGCGGCGTATCGGTCTATCTGGCCGAAATCGCGACCCCCGGCAACAAAGGGTTCTATACGAGCTGGCAGTCGGGCAGCCAGCAAGTGGCCATCGTCGTGGCCGCCGCGCTCGGCTATGCCGTCAATCAATGGCTGAGCCCGGCGGTGATTGCGGATTGGGGATGGCGGGTGCCGTTTTTCGTCGGCTGCATGATCCTGCCGATGATTTTCATCCTGCGGCGCCGCCTCGAGGAAACGCAGGCATTCGCTCAGCGCCGGCATCGCCCCAGCATGAAGGAAGGCTTCGCCGCGCTCGCGCGCAATGCGGGTGTCGTCATCGCGGGCATGCTGCTCGTGGCGATGACCACGACGAGCTTTTACCTCATTACCGTCTACGCGCCCACGTTCGGCAAAAACGTACTGCACTTGAGCACGGCCGACAGCCTGCTCGTGACGTTGTGTGTAGGCGTGTCGAACTTCATCTGGCTGCCGATCGGTGGCGCCTTGTCCGACCGAATCGGGCGGCGCCCGGTCCTCATCGCCATGACCGCATTGACGATCGCGACGGCCTATCCCGCGCTGTCGATGCTGGCGCACGCGCCGAGCTTCGCCAATATGCTGCTCACGCTGCTGTGGCTCTCGTTCATGTATGGCATGTACAACGGCGCGATGATCGTCGCGCTCACCGAGGTGATGCCGGTGGAGGTACGGGTAGCCGGTTTCTCGCTCGCCTACAGCCTCGCCACCGCGGTTTTCGGCGGCTTCACGCCGGCCCTCTCCACCGCATTGATCCACACCACGCACGACAAAGCCGCACCCGGCTATTTGATGAGCATTGCCGCGCTCTGCGCGCTGAGCGCGACGCTCGTTCTCTACCGCCGCCGGCCCGCACTCAGCGGGGCCGTGCAGTAAGCTCCCCGCCCTTCTTTTTACGACAAAAACACGATAGGAGACGCATCGGATGAAATCGCTATTCCTCAGACTATGTACAGCCGCGTTCGTCGGCGGCGCCGCGCTTGGCGCGAGCGTGCACGCAGCCGAGCTCGACGTCATGAGTTCGGGTGGATTTACCGCCGCTTACAAGCAACTCGGCCCGAAGTTCACCGCCGCGACGGGCAATACCCTCGACACCACGCTCGGGCCCTCGATGGGCAACTCGCCGCAGGCGATCCCGAACCGGCTCGCGCGCGGCGAGCCTGCCGACGTGGTCATCATGGTCGGCTACGCGCTCGACAAGCTGATCCATGAAGGCAAGGTCAGGCCCGATTCCCGCGTGGAACTGGCCGATTCGCGCATCGGCATGGTCGTGCGAGCCGGTGCGCCGCGCCCCGATATCTCGACGATCGAAGGCCTGAAAGAGACTTTGCTGCATGCGAAGTCGATCGCCTACTCCGATAGCGCGAGCGGCGTCTATATCGAGCGCGAATTGTTCAAGCGGCTCGGCATCGAGGATCAGGTCAGGCCAAAGGGGACCATGATCGAGCGAGTCCCGGTAGCGTCCGTGGTCGCGAACGGTCAATACGACATCGGATTTCAGCAGGTGAGCGAGTTGCTTCCGGTGCCGGGCGTCACCTACGTGGGGAAAATTCCCGATTCGGTGCAATCGGTCACGCGCTTTGCCGGCGGGATCCCCGTCAGCGCGAAGCATCCTGAGGAAGCAAAGGCGCTGCTCGACTATCTTGCGTCGCCGCAGGTGCAATCCGAAGTCAAATCCACCGGGCTCGATCCGGTCGCGCACTGAGGCGCTCAAGGACGCACATCGAGCGCGTCCGGTGTCGAATCGCCGCGTGCCGGCGCGGCGCGCAATGCGCGCGCGAGCCGCGCGCGCTCCGACGGCCGCTCCCATACCGACACCGCCACCACGGCGCAGGCATTGCTGATCACGCTCGTGAGCGCGCGCGCTTCCGACATGAAGCGGTCGATTCCGACCAGCAGCACCACGCCGGCCAGCGGCAGATCGGGGACGACGGACAGCGTGGCGATCAGCGCCACGAGCCCGCTTCCGGATACCCCTGCCGCGCCTTTCGACGTGAGCAGCATGACCCCGAGCATGACCGCGATCTGCCATGCGCTCAGCGGCACGTCGCAGGCGTTGGCAATGAACATGGTTGCGAGGCTCAGATAAATTGCCGTGCCGTCCAGATTGAACGAGTAGCCCGCCGGCAATACGAGCCCGACGATGCCTTTGTCGCAGCCGAGCCGCTCGAGCTTCACGACGAGCCGCGGCAGCACGGGCTCCGTCGAAGACGTAGCCAGCACGATCACGATCTCGTCCCTCAAGTAGCGAATCAGACGCCAGAGAGAAAACCCGCATAGCCGCGCGAGAAAGCCGAGCACGATCGCGACGAATGCGAAGCAGCCCAAATAGAGCGACACGATGAGCATGCCCAGCGATCCGACCGAACGAATGCCGAGATGCGCCACCGCATAGGCGATCGCGCCGAACGCGCCCAACGGGGCGAGCCGCATGATCATCGACAGTATCCCGAAGCACACCTGCGCGAGCCCGTCGACGAATTGCCGCACGGGCTCGCCGGCCTGCCCTGTCATGCGCAGCGCGAAGCCGAACAACACCGCGACGAGCAACACCGGCAGCACATGCCCTTGCACGAATGCGGCCGTCAGCGTGGGTGGAATCAGATGCAAGGCGAACGCAACGAGCCCATGCACGGCGGCCTGCGTCGCATACGGTGCGAGCACCGACGTATCCAAACGGCTGGCCTCGACGTGCATCCCCATGCCAGGACGAATGACGAATGCCGCCGCGAGCCCGACGAGCAGAGCGGCGGCTGTCAGCAGATAAAAAAGCGCCAGGGCTTTGACGATGACGCGCGCGACATTCGATTGCGCATGCAGCGAACCGATGCCGCCCACGATCGTGCAAAAGACGATCGGCGCGATCATCATGCGAATCAGCGCGACGAAAGCGTCTCCGAGCGGCTTGAACGTCGCACCGTAAAGCGGCGAAAAATGCCCCAGGGCAATACCGAGCCCGGTGCCGATGAGCACCTGAACGTATAGCGGCCGGACGACGCGCGGCATCCTCATGGCCTTGCCTTCGTTTTCGGGGAACGCGGCGCCGCACTGCCTTTGCTGCCGACGATCAATCGATAGAACGCTTCGGCGGCGGGCGTCAATTGCCGCCCTCGGCGCGTCATCAGGCCGATTCGCCGCGTGACGACGGGATCTTTCAGCGGCACGCTCGTCAGATTCGACTGTTCGGGCGCGGGCATCGCCATGGACGGCACGGCGGCCACGCCGATACCCGCCTCGACAAGCCGCAGCAGCGAAGTGACATGCCGTGTTTCGCACACGCTGGGCCCCTTCGGCACGACCGCGTTCAACGCCTGGTCGAGCACGAGCCGGTTGCCGGAGGTGCGGTCGACCGAAACGTAGTCGTGCTCGTAGAGTTCGCGCCACGACACTTGCTTTTTCTTCGCGAGCACGTGATCGCGGCGGCAGGCCACGACGAATCGTTCCTGCAGCAGCGCCTTGAAGTCCACTTCATGTTCTTCGCTGCCCATGAAGCCGATGCCGAAATCGGCTTCCGCGCTCATGACGCTGCTCACGACGTCATTGGCGCTCGAATCGAGCAGCACGACGCGAATGCGCGGGTAGCGTTTCCGATAATCGACGATGAGCGGTGGCAGGAAGTAATGCGCGATCGAGGGTACGCAGGCGATCGTCACGTGACCCGTGCGCGACGAGGCCACGTCGCGAAGGCCCAGCAGCGCGAGGTCGAGATCGTCGAGCAGTTGCTCCGCGCTTCTTGCGAACGCACGCCCGACTGCGGTGACGCCCACCCTTCGCGTCGTGCGCTCGAGCAATCGCACGCCGAGCGCCTGCTCGAGCTTCTCGATCCGGCGGCTCAATGCCGGCTGCGAGATATTGACCGCCTCCGCGGCCTTGCGGAAGCTGCCGAGTTCGACCACGGCGCGAAAAGCCTGCAGATCGTTCAAGTCGAAGTTGATGCCCACGGTCCGCCTCTGATCTCCTGCTGTAATTTCATTCCGCGCCACAGTGTTTCCATTTCCGGGCGATCGGGGTTTGCCAGCCTCTCTACACTACGCGGAGTGTAAAAGTCGAGAGACCGATATGGGCTGCCATCACGCTGCCAAAAGGCAAAACGGTACTGATCCGCGCCATCGATCCCGCATCGCTCGGCGGCGCGCACGAAGACTGACAACGCGTCAGCAGACAAGCGCGGCCATCGTGCTGGTTTCCCCCGATAATGGAGCACCATCGGTCCAACGGAACCCAGCATGAAAACAGTCACGCGTCCCATCGCGGCAGCAGGCCGGTTCGCGGCCACCCTCGCGTTCACGCTCGCGGCAGCGAGTTTACTGGCCTCGTCGCTGCGCGCCGAGGAGATCGGCAGCGTCAATACGAACTTCCGCTTGCCGCGCTCGGACCGGGTCGTCGTCGAAGCTTACGACGATCCCGCGGTCGCCGGCGTCACCTGCTATGTTTCCCGCGCCCGCACGGGCGGACTCAAAGGCACGTTCGGCGTGGCGGAGGACCCGACCGAAGCGTCGATCGCGTGCCGGCAGGTCGCGCCCATCCGCTTCCAGGGCTCGTTGCGTCAGCAAGACGACGTGTTCAGCGAGCGCATGTCGTTCATCTTCAAGACGCTCCACGTCGTGCGCATCGTCGATGCCAGGCGCAATACGCTCGTCTACCTCACCTATAGCGACCGAATCACGTCGGGCAGCGCGAAAAACAGCGTTACGGCCGTGCCGATACCGGCAGGCACGCAAATTCCGCTCAAATAGCGCCCGGGCATGCATCACCGTGCCGACGCCCTCGCAATCGGCTGCGCCTGCCCCGCCGCCGACAGCAGCGAAACAGCGGCGGCGTCCGGCATGCCGTTGGCGTCGATGGCGCCGGCCGCGGCCAAAGCCTCGAGATCGCTGTCGACGCCCGGCTGCCCGACGACGAACGGCGTCGTCAAAAACGCCGGCGTACTCAGCGTGAGCGCGTAGTGCTGCTGCAGGTTGAAAACGACGGCGGATTGCGCGGCCAGCACATAGTTCGGGTTGCCGAGCACCTGCTGAAAGAGCGCGTTGCTGGGCAGGCCCGCAACGAGCCCGGCCACCGTCGTACTCAATTGTGCGGCGAGGTAGACGAGCATCAGCTCGGTTTCGGGTGTGGTGTTGAAGATACCGCCCGCGAAGGCGGCCGAGTGCAAGGTCACACTGCCCGACGTCACGGTGAGTACGCAGGGAAGCCAGGCATCGAATGTCGCGCCGTAATGCCCGCCGCCGTCGGACACGGCGCCGGCGGCCCCGTCCGCGCACGTTATTGCAACGGATGCGCTCGCCAGCGCGGCACCTGTTGCGGCGGTGCCGGACAACGCGAGCTGAGGCGGCCCGGCCCCCCAGCCGCACTCGTCGGACCCGACACAAAAGCTGCCGCTGCATCCGACCAGTGTGGCAAGCAAGGCCGCGGCCAGCGCGCCGCACTTCGGACGAAACGAACGCAGACCGCGAGTATTCATGGCTGCCAACCCCGGATCGAAGAGGAAGAAAACGGCTGCGCATGCACAGCCGCATCGTCGCTCTTCATTCTAGGCCCGGCGCAGAGAAACCGGCATCGATCCGCGCAGCGGGCGGGAAGCCGCTCGGTAGCGCCTCGGTAGCACCTCGGAAGCGACCCGGAAGCGGCCCCGAAGCCGTGCAAGCCGGCAAACGAACGCGCCCGGCTGCGCCGCGGCATCAGCGCGCGGCGAGATTGCCGCCCGCGTCCAGGCGCTTTTGCCAGGCATTCATGATCTTGTCTTCCATGCCGCTATAGCCGCCGCCGAAGTGATGTCCACCCGGCATCTTGATCACCTCGCGCGGGCTCGCCATCGTCGGGCATAAGGTATCTTCCTCGCCCTCGCCGTAGAAGCATTGGACGATTCCAGCCGGGAGGCGATCGACCTCGGGCTTGGCCTGCAACGCCTTGTCGCTCGCCGGCATGCCGAGCCAGCCCGTCACGCGCACCTGGAAATCCGCGCCGCGTGCGAGGCCCAGCATCGAGACCAGCGCGACTTTTTCGCGCAGTGAGGCGGGCAAGCGGTTATAGGCGAACGGCATGACGTCCGCGCCGAACGAATAGCCGATCAATGCAATCGACTTCGTATGCCAGCGCGCTCCGTAGGTACGCAGCACGCGGCTCAGATCCCGCGTGACCTGCTCGGGCGTCTTCTCGCTCCAGAAATAGCGCAGGCTGTCCCAGCCAACCACCGATACGCCATCCTTTTGCAGTTCCTCGCCGATCGTCTTGTCGAGGTCGCGCCAGCCGCCGTCGCCTGACATCACGATCGCCAGCATGCCGTTCGGATGCGCGGCCGGCAGTTCGATCAGCGGCAGATCCGAAACGTCCTGCTCGCCGCCGGACTCCGTCAGCAGATGCGGGCGGACGAGGCCGACGAGTCGATCGGCGCGGGTCGTCGCATTCGCCGCGAACATCCGGGGCGGCTTCGCCAGAAAGGGGGCGCTCAAATCGGATTTGTCACGACTGAATACCGGCGAATCGGCGCCTTCCTTGACTGCCGAGCGCACGGCCTGCCGCGTCGCGGCCACGGCCGCCTCGCTCGTTGCGCCCGTTTCGACGAAGCCCGGCAGCACACTCGTGCGCGTGACGGTCGGGTCGGGCGGGCACTGATGAAAGCGCCGGTCGAGCACCGCCGCGGGGTCGAGGGCCACCGCCCCCGCCACCGTGTTCGAAGGCGCTTGCGCCAGTACGTGCAGCGCGAGCGTCGCCCCGGCGCCGGTGCCCGCGACAATGGGCGCGAAATATCGGCTCGACTTCAATTGCCGCTCGAGCTGATGACTGAGCGCTTCCGCATCGCCCACGAGTTGCCGGCACGCCTGACCGCCGGCGGCGAGCGCAGCCGCATACCGCTCGGTGTCGACACCGACGGTCAACGCCCCCTCGCGCGCCAATGCATCGGCCGCCTGCTGATCGGCAGCCGTCCAGCCCTTACCGGCCGAAAACAATACGACGAAACCGCGCAGTTCGCCCTGCGGCCAAGCCACGGCGACTTCGCCATAGCGCCCGCCCGATATGCGCGAATCGGCCGCCTGAGCACCGACGGACGCCAGTATGCCCGCCGCAACGGCAAGCCATCGAAACCCACGCAATGTCCTATGCCTCATCACGAACGGCGCCCCCCCGCCAGAATTGACAGATCCACTAACGTCAGGAGCGCACTGGCCCACCCGGAAACCGCGAGATAACGCGGCTCCCAGCCCGGCTGAAACTTGCCCTTGAATGCACGAAGACCCTGGAAATTGTAGAAACGCCCGCCGAAACGCCAGATCATTGCGCCGATCCGGTGAAGCGGCGAGGAAAGCGGCGTCGGCTGCACGCCCGAAAACGGCGCGACGCCGAGGCTCAGGAAGCGATAGCCCGCTTCCTTGAGGCTCAGGGCGAGCTGCACGAAGAGAAAATCCATCACGTAAGCCGACGCCTCGGGCCGATGGCGCATGACGCCGATCGTTGCCTCCACGTTCAGATCAGTCGTCATGAACGTCGTGAACGCGACGGGCGTGCCGTTCTGGCGCACCAGCATGATCGATTGCGCGGCCAGATACTGGTCGCTGAACGCTGCCACCGAGAAACTCTTCTCGCGCCCCGCGTGCGTGTCGAGCCAACTGTCGGAAATATCGCGCAGAACGTCGAGCGATGCCGGCACATCGGCCGCGCCGATCACTTCGACCGTGCAGCCGTCGCGTTCGGCGCGGCGCAGCGAATAGCGCAACGCCGAACGTTTCGGCCCGCCGAGATCGAATGCATCGAGCGCGATGCGCGCCTCTTCGCCGAGCTTCATCAGCGTGAGGCCCGAATCGAGGTAGAGCGGCAGCGAATCGGCCCGCACCTGATAGAACGCGGCCCGCCCGCCGTGACTGTGCGCGAGTTCGACGAAACTGCGGATCAGTTGCGCCCATTCGCAGCGCGGCCCCACTGGGTCGTGCAGCGCCGCCCAGGTGCGGCCGTGCTTCGCATACATGAGGAAGGCGCGGCGCGAATCGGAGAAGAGGAAGCTCTTGTCGCCCATCATCGCGAGCCCCGCGTCGCTGCGCTCCTGAGCACGAATGATCTGCACGGCGTCGTCGAGATCCTTCGAACTCGGATGCACGAAACGGCCGGCATCCGGGCGCAGCAATTGCCACACCGCGAAACCCGCCACGAGCAGGCCCGAGGCCAGCATTGCGCGCAGCGAGCGCGAGGCGCGCTCGTCGAAAGCGAACTGCCACCACAGGTCGTTGCTGTAGGGAACGCTGCGGTAGGCGAAGAACATCACCCACAGCGCGCAGATCAGCACGATCGTGACCGAGATGAACCATCCGAACGTGAAGCGCTCGGCGAAAAGCGACGAGCGCCGGCCGAACCGGCTACGCGTACAGGCCAGCAAAACGAGCAGCGAGCTCAGCACGCCCGCCTCCACGAACGCCAGGCCCTTGACGACCGACAGCACGAGGCTCAGCGCCGTGAACGAGAACGTGAGCCACCATGCCGCATCGAGCCGGCGCATGAGACCGCGGGCGACGAAGAGCAGCAGCACACCGAGCAGGCTGCTCAGCAGTTGCGAGCTTTCGAGTGCCCACAGCGGAACGAGGTGGCGCAGGATGGCGAGGCGGCGGGCGAACGCGGGCGTCGCGCTCGATATGATCAACATCGAGCCCGCGAGGAAGGTGATCAGCGAGAGGAAGAGCGGCGCAAGCTGGGCCAGCCCGGCCACGCGCCGCAGCGGCAGGCGATTGCGCAGCGCGCGGCCCTCGAAGGCGGCCAGCATCGCGGCCGAGAGCAGCAGCGGCAAGCCGAAGTAGACGACGCGATAGGCAAGCAGGGCCGCCACGAGCGACGGCGCGCTGACATCGCCGCCGAGCGCGAACACCATCGCGGACTCGAATACGCCGACACCGCCCGGCGTATGGCCGACCATGCCGAGAAAAAGCGCGGCGGAATAAACGGTAAGGAAGCTGATGAAGCTGACGTGCGCGTCCGGCAGGAAGACCCACAATGCGGCGCCGGCACCCACGATGTCGACGATCGCGTAGGCGACCTGGGCGATCAGATCCGAGCGGGCGGGGATGTCGAGCGCGAGGCCGCGCCATGGGAGTTTCACACGCTTCGTGCTCGTGCCGCAGCAGGCGATTGCGGCCACGAAGGCCACGATCAGCGACAAACTGCCCATCACCAGCATGTCGGGCGAAACATGGATCATGGCCGCGAGCGGCGCCGCGTCGCAAAGGGCGCCGAGCGCGCTCACGAACAGCAGCGTCATGGCAAGCGAGACGCTCGTGAACACGGTCAGACGCCCGACCTGCGTCGGCGTGACGCCCACGGCGCCGTAGACGCGGCACCGCACCGCGCCCCCCGTCAACGCGCCGAAGCCGGCCGCGTTGCCGAGCGCACAGCCTGCGGTCGCGCCCACCCACAGCAGCGCCCGCGGTACCTTTGCGTCCACGTGACGCAGGCCATTGGCGTCGCGGGCGACGAGCGCGACGAAGCTCGCCGCGGTGGCGACGACGGCAGCGAGCCACGTGCCCGGATCGATTCCGAACAACTGCCGGCTCACCGCGTGGTAGTTGATGCTGTGCGAGAAATGCTGAACCGCCACGAGCAGCAGCGCGCAAATGCCGAGCGCGAGCGCGGGCGAGACCAGTCGCTTGCAGTCGATGTGCCTGAGGCGTCCACAGGCGGTGCGAAAGGTGGAGCGAGCCTTTCGCAGATGATCCCCGATACGTCCTTGCATCTTTCCCAGGATTGGCCGCCTGCGCGGCGCCCTACTCATCGAAACCGGCGGCGGCGGTGATCGGACCGCCGTCAGTCGATGAACCCAGCGCTCAACCCGCTAGCCAATCGATATAGCAACTTGTGACATGTGAAACGTTTGTACGGCTCGATCGGTTGACGCGGATGTCGTCAGAGGAAACCCGCCACGGCTCGCGGCAGGCCACCCGACACTGTGGCGCTGCCGCAACGGGAACCGTGGCCGCTTCCTCTTGACATACCCGAATCACCCGATCCTGTTTCCTCTTACCCCTCCCGGTGGCGCATGCATCCGTTGCCGGCGCCGGCATTGCGGAGGTGACGTTACGGTTATCGGTCATAAGCCCGGCTACTTGAATTCGGGCAATTGCGGATGCCGCCTGCGCACGGCAGCCGGCATGGCCACGGCGCGAGCCCCGCTCGGGGCGCCGGCCTTTCTTTCACCGCCGTAAGAAACCGGCGCCGGCCGCGCCGGGCAAAGGTGCCGCCTACGCGTGCCGGCCGCTCTTTCATGCCGCGGCCACGGTCTTCATCGTTTCGTCACACGCGCCGCTCAGCATCGGCCATTCGTGCGACTCTTTTCGGGGCACCCGACCATGCCGGAGATTTCATACTCCCCTTCGCTTCCTTCATCGGCTCAGCGCATCGGGCTGTGGACCTTCCTGCTCGTGCTGGTGTTGGGTCTCGCCTACTGCACCACCCATCTCGTCAGCGATCTTCAGCCGATACGGGAAGGGTCCGTGCTGCCGTACCTGCTGCTCGGCACCGCCTTGCTGATCGCACTCGGCTTCGAATTCGTCAATGGCTTTCACGACACGGCCAACGCCGTCGCGACCGTCATCTATACGCACTCGCTCTCGCCGCATCTGGCCGTCGTCTGGTCGGGCGCCTGGAATTTCCTTGGCGTGCTGACCTCCTCGGGCGCCGTCGCCTTCGGCGTGCTGCAGCTACTGCCGGTGGAACTGATCCTGCAAGTCGGCAGCAGCGCCGGCTTCTCGATGGTCTTCGCGCTGCTCATCGCAGCCATTATCTGGAATCTCGGCACCTGGTATTTCGGGCTGCCGTCGTCGAGCTCCCATACGCTGATCGGCTCGATCATCGGTGTCGGCCTCACGAATCAACTCCTGCACGGCCCCTCCGGCACGAGCGGCGTCGACTGGAGCCAGGCAATGGGCGTCGGCCGCTCGCTGCTGTTCTCGCCGATCATCGGCTTTTTGCTGGCGGGCCTGCTGCTGATGCTGTTGAAAGCGCTCCTCCGTGCACCGGCCCTCTACAAGGAACCGGTGGGCAAGGCGCCACCGCCGTTCTGGATCCGCTGCCTGCTGATCCTCACCTGCACCGGCGTCTCGTTCGCGCACGGCTCCAACGACGGCCAAAAAGGCATGGGCCTCATCATGCTGATTCTGATCGGCACGGTGCCCACGGCTTACGCGCTCAACAAGGCCGTCACGCCGGCCCAGACGCAGACGTTTCTCGCCGTCTCGCAGCAGGCAGCCGGCGTGCTCTCGAAGTACACGAACGGCGTGGCCGCCCCCGCCGATGCGCGTGCCGGCGTCGAACAGTACGTGCGAACGCGGCATCTGGCGCCCGACACCGTAGCGGCGCTCCAGCAGTTGAGCCTGCAGATCGGCCGGCAGGTCGGCGCATCCGGCTCGATCGCGAACGTGCCGCGGGAAGCCGTCGACAACGTGCGCAACAACATGTACGTGGCCTCCGAAGCGATCCGGCTCATGGAAAAGGCGAAGATACCGGCCTTCGCAGCCGACGACGAAAAGGCGATCGACAACTTCAAGAAGCAGATGGACACGGCGACGAAATTCATTCCGACCTGGGTCAAGGTTGCCGTCGCCATCGCGCTTGGCCTCGGCACGATGGTCGGCTGGAAACGCATCGTCGTGACCGTGGGCGAAAAGATCGGCAAGGAGCACCTGAGCTACGGCCAGGGCGCATCGGCTGAAGTTGTCGCCATGCTGACGATCGGCGCGGCGGACGCGTACGGGCTGCCTGTTTCCACCACGCACGTACTCTCTTCGGGGGTGGCCGGCACGATGGCCGCCAATGGGTCGGGACTGCAGTGGAGCACGGTGCGCAGCCTCGTGCTCGCATGGATTCTGACACTGCCCGCCTCGATCGTGCTGGCGGGCGGCCTCTACTGGATATTCCGGCACCTGTTCTGAGGGGCATTTCCATCCGGCCGGGCCGCACGCCGTGCGCCCGGCCCCCTCGCCGCGCTACTCGCCTCCGGTTGCTCAGTAGACTTCGGGCACCATCAAATCGGCAGGCACCGGCTGGCGGATGTAATCCTCGTTGTAGACACGCTCCGGCAATGTAATGACCGGGTGCTCGACCTCGTGGTACGGCACCTGACTCAGCAGATGGTGAATGCAGTTCAGGCGCGCACGTTTCTTGTCGACGGCATGCACGACCCACCAGCGCGCCTCGGGAATGTGCGAGCGCTGGAGCATGACTTCCTTCGCCTGCGTATAAGCTTCCCAACGGCGACGGCTCTCGAGATCCATCGGGCTCAGCTTCCACTGCTTGAGCGGATCGTCGATGCGCGCCTGAAAGCGGATCTCCTGCTCTTCGTCCGTAATCGAGAACCAGTACTTCAGGATCTGAACGCCGCTTCTCACGAGCATCTTCTCGAATTCGGGCACCGAGCGATAGAACTCCTCGCACTCGTCGTCCGAACAAAAACCCATCACGCGCTCGACACCGGCGCGGTTATACCAGCTGCGGTCGAACAGCACCATCTCGCCGCCGGCCGGTAAATGGGCCACGTATCGCTGGAAATACCATTGCGTGCGCTCGCGGTCGCTCGGCGCCGGCAGTGCCGCCACGCGGCACACGCGCGGGTTGAGCCGCTGCGTGATGCGCTTGATCACGCCGCCCTTGCCCGCCGCGTCACGGCCTTCGAAGATGACGACGAGCCGATGGCCCGTCTGGACGATCCAGTCCTGCAGCTTCACGAGCTCGCCCTGCAGCCGGAAGAGCTCGCGGAAATAGCGCTTGCGGACCTCGCGCGCCTCGGCCGTGAGGCCCAGCGCGCCATCGTGCATGCGATCGTCCACCTCCATTTCGAGCTCTTCGTCGTAGGCGTCGATGAGGTCCTCCTCGAACCGGCGCTGCCGCTCGGCCTGCCGATATGCGTCGGACCTCGGGTCCTCTTCCTTCATCGCGTTTCTCCCAAATGAAAAACATCGTGCCGCCAGCATACGCCACGCCGCGCGCCGATTTTCGAGGCGAACGGTGTCAGCCGTATTACCGGCGCCGGCAGCAAGGACCTCGCGAGCGGCAAGCGCAGCGAGGCCGAGCGAGGTGGAATCGGGGGCGGGCCCTTGCCGGCCAAGCGTGCCGAACGGGCCGAACGGGCCGAATCACACCGAATTGCGGCTTGCCGGCCGCGAGCGGCTATCATGTGCGCAGATCGACACCCGTTATATCGTTGGCCGGACCGGCCGGAGAATTCCATGGCGTCACCTCATGACAGCGTCAGCATGGCGCTCTTTTGCGACTTCGAAAACGTCGCGCTCGGCGTTCGCGACGCGAAATACGAGAAGTTCGACATCAAACCCGTGCTCGAACGGCTGCTGCTCAAAGGCAGCATCGTCGTGAAAAAAGCCTATTGCGACTGGGATCGCTACAAGACCTTCAAATCGGCGATGCACGAAGCGAGCTTCGAACTGATCGAGATTCCGCACGTGCGGCAATCGGGCAAGAACTCGGCCGATATCCGCCTCGTCGTCGATGCACTCGATCTCTGCTATACGAAATCGCACGTCGATACGTTCGTCATCATCAGCGGAGACTCGGATTTTTCGCCGCTCGTGTCGAAACTGCGCGAAAACGAGAAGAAAGTAATCGGCGTGGGCGTGAAGAATTCGACGTCCGACTTGCTCGTGGCGAATTGCGACGAATTCATCTTCTACGACGATCTCGTGCGCGAACAGCAGCGTGCCATGGCCAAGCGCGAAGCCCGCGACGCGGCCAACGCACCGAAGCGCCCGGCCGAAGAAGAAAAACAGCCGAAGATGGAGGCGCGCAAGGCGCAGGCCATCGCACTCGCCGTGGAGACGTTCGAGGCCCTCGTTTCCGAGCGGGGCGACAGCGGCAAGATCTGGGCTTCGGTACTGAAAAGCGCGATCAAGCGGCGCAAGCCCGATTTCAACGAGTCGTATTACGGCTTTCGCGCATTCGGCAATCTGCTCGATGAAGCACAATCGCGCGGCTTGCTCGAAGTGGGCCGCGACGACAAATCGGGCGCATTCGTCTACCGTCCCGCCCCCGCGTCGATCCCGCCCGTCGAGCCGGTGAAGGCGTCGGCAACTCCGCCTGCAGCCGAGGCACGCGAGCCGGAAGCCGTCGGCGAGCAAGCCAACGGCAAGCATCGCCGTAAAGGTCGCAGCGCGCGCAAACAAGCAGCGCAGCAAGCACCGCTGTTTGCAGAAATGCCGCCTGCCCCGCAAGAACCGGCGATTGTTGCCGGGCAAACGCGCGGCGAGCCGACGCCCGAGCGGCAGACCGAGATCGCCGAAACCGCGGCGCAGGCAGATGCGCTACAGGCCCCGGCGCCGGCCTCCGCCCCGCGCCGCGCGCGCAAGACCGCTCCACGGAAAAAGGCCGGCGTTGCTGCGCAACCGGTGCCTAGCGAGGAAATGGGCGGCAACGAACCGTCGCCTGCCATCCCCGTTACCGAGGCGCCGGCGGCGAAACCACCACGCAAATCGGGGGCGCGCTCCAGTCGCCCGCGCAAGACCCCCGCGAGCGATCAATAGTCATTTCCGTAGTCGAACGGACCCACCGGTCCGTTCGGTCGATCCGCTCGGTCCATTTATCGCGCCGCTTGCGGCAGCAGCGAATCGATTGGTCCGCGAGGCGCGACGGCAATCCAATGCCGTTGCGCCCACCACCTCCCGTTCATTGCATGGGCGTTTCGTACAAGAATTAACTGCCGAAAACGCACGAAATACATTCTCCCCGGGCGCTTATTTCGCACGCAATTCGGCATTGACTCAGCCATACCCCCGCATTCACCCGCGCTTATCTACTTGTTTATTAGCGATTTAACTTCACTGCATCAAGAACCGCGGGCATGACCGCGCCCATCGGGCACCGCGATTGCTCCGTCAGGGCGGCCGTCGCCAATACAACGGGCTCCAGCAGCGCACGACAGCCGCCCGGGCGAATCGACGCCCCCGATATATACAACGAGAGACAAGGAGACACTCGTGAATGCGATCGTTTCCACGCGGCTTTTCTGCCTGCTGATCGGGCTCGCGAGCCTGATGGCCGCCTGCTCGGGCGGTTCAGGCTCGGACAGCGGGCAAAACAGCGGTGCCGTGCTTGCCTTCCAGATGGACTCGGGTGGCCAAACCAATGCGTTCTATCGACAAGGCAATGTATCCGCGCATTTATTGATGCGCTCGTCGACGAAGCCCCGACTGCTCGTCATCTTTCCGGCCGGTAATAGCGGAACCGGCCTCTGGTTCGAGGATACCGCGCAAGCGGTGAGTTGGAGCCTCGATGCGCCGCTCGCGCCGAGTATGAATCGCGACATCCAGGGCCGCAATTTGTACGGCATCTCGGCCGATGTCTCGGTCAACGTCAGTCAGTTGACGCTGCGGCAAGCCTTGCTGACCTCGGTGCGCTTTCTGCGCGACTACAACGGCGGCTATCCCGCCCCTTCCGAGGTTCAAACGCAGCCTCTCATCGACGGGAATACGATCCGGTGGCAGCGCAACCGCGCCGACGGCGCCGCGGGCTACGCGCTTGCGGTGCAGGTAACGAACGGCGGCACGGTCACGTCGAATCAATCGGGCACGCTCACGTTGCAAGCCGCGAGCGGCAGCAATACGCTGCATCTGCGCGTGCTCGCGTGGAACGGGGAGACGCCGCTCACGCCGATCACGCACGCGAATCTTTTCACCGAAGCAGTCAACCCCGATACGCAAAGCCAGAACGTGGTCGAATTCCTCAGCTATGCGGACAAACTGCTGGCAGGTTCGTGGCAATACGACACCTACTTCGGCCGCGATACGCTGATCTCCGTGCGCATGCTGATGCCGGTACTCCAGGCGCCGGCCATCGAGGCCGGCTTGACGTCCGTGCTGAGCCGCCTGTCGTCGGACGGCATCGTGGCGCACGAAGAGGGTATCGGCGAATTCGCGGTCATCGACAACCTGCGCAACGGCCACCCCAACGATGCCACGCCGACCTACGACTACAAGATGATCGACGGCGACTATCTGCTGGCCCCCATCATGGCGGCCTGGCTCATCGACGATGCGCGCGGCGCGGCGCGCGCGGCCACCTATCTCGCGCAGCAGGAAGGCGGTGGCCAGACGAACGGCAGCCGCTTCGTCACGAATCTCGTGCATGTGGCGAATACGGCGCGTGCCTTTTCGCAGCAAAGCGTCTATTCGAACCTGATTCATTTGCGTTCCGGTCAAATCGTCGGCAACTGGCGCGACAGCACGAACGGCCTTGCCGGCGGCGTCTATCCCTACGACGTCAACGCGGTACTCGTTCCGGCCGCGCTGCGCGCCGCGAGCCGCTTTCTCGCCAGCGGCCTGCTCGATCCGTACTTGAGCACGGACCAGCGCGCCGCGCTCGCCGACGCCGCGCAGCAAGCCTCGGTGTGGGAATCGGCCGCGCCGGCGTTGTTCGAGGTGGCGGCCACGCCTTCCCAGGCGGCCACGGCGGTCCCAGCGTATGCGGCGCAAACAGGTGTGCCGGCCGGCACGCTGCCGAGTTCGACCACTGCGTTCTATGCGCTGTCGCTCGACGAGCAAGGCAATCCGATCCCGGTGATGAACTCGGATGGCGGTTTTGCGCTGCTCTTCGGCACACCATCGGCCGACGTGCTCACGCGCATCGTTACGGCTGCCGTGCAGACATTCCCCGTGGGGCTCGTCACCGATGCGGGAATGCTCGTCGCCAATCCCGCCTACGCGAGTTCGTCGCTGTGGCCGCTCTTCACCAACGCGGCGTATCACGGCACCGTAGTCTGGTCCTGGCAGCAGGCCATGTGGGTCGCGGGGCTCGATCGGCAGTTGGCGCGCCAGGATCTGACGGCCGACGTGAGAACGCTGCTGACGAACGCACGCTCGCGAATCTGGCAGGTGATCTCGAATGCGTCCGATATGCGCGCATCCGAAATGTGGACGTGGTCGTATGCGAATGGCGCCTATCAGGCCGAAGCCTTCGGCACGCATAGCGCGGATGCCACGGAGGCCAACGCCGCGCAGCTGTGGAGCACGACCTACCTCGCCATCAACGACCCGAACATTCGCGCCGGGAGATACTGGTGGCAGGCGCTCGGTGGTTCGAGCAAAGTCGCGTCGCGCTAGCGCTCGACAGGCGGGAGGGTCCAGCCGAGAACCGTGACGGACGCGGGGACGGACACTGCGGACGCAACGCCGCCGCGAGCCGTCATGCCGCGCCGGTCGCAGTCCCTTCGATGCCGTCGAGCCACGCGGAAAACATCGCCTTGGCCGCCAGCGGCAGGCGCGTGCGCAATGCGTTGGCGCCGGCGCGCAAGGTACGCGGATCGACACGTGCCTGAGCCAGTTCGCATGCATGCCCCACGAGCCAGTGCTCGATCTCCTGCGGATCGGCCTCCGGATGACATTGCAAGGCCAACACATGGTGGCCGACCGCGAATGCCTGGTTGTCGCACACCGCGGTCCCGGCAAGCCGGACTGCGCCGGCCGGCATATCGAAACGATCGCCATGCCAGTGCAAAACGGGCACGTCGCCCAGCTCGGCCAACGGCGACGCCCGGCCCGCCTCGGTCAACGACAACGCCGAAAACCCGATCTCCTTTACGCCCATCGGTTCGACCTTCGCCCCCATGGCCCGCGCGATCAGTTGCGCGCCCAGGCAGATACCCAACGTCGGGCGCCGATGCGCAAGCCGCTGCCGCACAAGCGCAAGTTCGTCGACGATGAAAGGGTAGGTGTCGTCGTCGAACGCGCCGATGGGGCCGCCGAGCAGCACAACCAGATCGGCATCGAGCACATCGGGCACACCCGATTCGTCCCGAGCCGCATCGACATATCGAATGGCGTAACCGCGCGCCTGCAGCACCGGCTCGAACGTTCCCAGATCCTCGAAGTGCACGTGGCGAATGGCAACGGCTGTCTTCACGATGGCGACTCCTCTGTATCGAGGCCGGTTGGCCAGTAGTAGGTATCGGGCATGTCGCGCGCGCCGAAGATGGCCTGCCCGACACGCACCACGGTCGCGCCTTCCTCGATGGCGATCTCGAAGTCGCCGGACATGCCCATCGACAATTCGTCCAACGCCGCACTGTCCGGAGTGCACTGTCGGAGCCGGTCGCGCAAATTGCGCAGCAGGACGAAGCACTGCCGAACGCGTTCGGCCTCGCTCGAAAACAGCGCGAGCGTCATCAGGCCGCGCACGCGCAGCGCCGAAAACGCCGGCAGCTTGCCGACGAATGCCTGCACTTCGTCTGGCGGCAACCCGTATTTGCTCGCCTCGCCGGACGTGTTCACCTGCACGAATACATCGAGCGAGCGGCCCTCGATCTGGAGGCGCCGGTCGAGCGCCTCCGCCACGCGCAAACTATCCAGCGCCTGGAACTCCGCGGCAAAGCGCGCCACGACCTTGGCCTTGTTGGTCTGCAAGTGGCCGATGACCGACCAGCGAAGATCGGCCAGGTCCTGCATGGCTTCCCATTTCGTGTACGCCTCCTGCACCTTGTTTTCGCCGAGCATGCGGCAACCGGCCGCATATGCCAGCCGCAAGCTCGCTTCGGGCTTGGTTTTGCTGACCGGCAGCAGACGGACCATTGCGGGATCGCGCCCGGCGCGCCGGCAGGCCGCATCGATGCGCGCCCGAACCGTGGCGAGATTGCTGCGGAAATCGTCGACCGTGGTGGCTTGCGGATAGCGGCCGTGCTGGTCGTGCCGTGTTTCCGTTTCTGATACGTCGGGCATCGTGTGGATACTCCTTGGCGGGCCGCGGCTCGCCGGTTCATCGGCTCGCGGAAGATATCGAACGCGCCAGCCAATGAGCCAACGAGGCAACGAGCCAACGAGGCAGTGGGGCGCCTGAAAAGCGGCCGGTGAAGCGCATCGGGAAAGCACGTTTATAGCTTTAGAATGGCCGGATGCGCCCCACCAATTTTTAGCATGAGCACCGGCCAATTGTTCAAGCATGCGCGGCTCGAGTCCGTCAAAGCGTGGATCGACGATCCGGCTCATGGCGCACTCCCACTCCACGCGCGCGTCCAGCGCGCGATCAGGCAGTTGATTCTCGAGGGCGCGCTCGATGCGGGCCACGGTCTGCCTGCGTCGCGCGCCCTGGCCCGATCGCTGGGCGTTTCCCGCGATACGGTGGAGACGGCGTACGGCCAATTGCATGCAGAGGGGTTCATCGAACGGCGCGTCGGCAGCGGGAGCTTCGTGTCCGAGCGGGCACGACAGTTGACCCGGCCGCGCTCCGCGCAGCGGCTGAGCATCTCTGGCGACGCACCGCCGCGTCTGAGCCGGCGAGGCAGTGCCCTATTCGAGGGCGGCGGCGTACGCGATTTTTTTGCGCCGCGCCCATTCGCCCCGGGTGTGCCGGAAACACGCAGCTTCCCGCTACAGACCTGGGAGCGGCTCGAGCGGCAGGTGTTGAAGGAATACGGCACCGAAGCGCTGCTGCACAGCCCGCCGCAGGGGATGGAGCCGTTGCGGCGCGCCATCGCGGACTATGTGAACCTCGAACGCGGCGCGCATGCCACGCCCGAACGCGTGCTCGTGCTGACCAGTTCGCAGCAAGCGCTCGTATTGTGCGCCACCGTGCTGCTCGATCCGGGCGACAGGATCTTCGTCGAAGATCCCATGTACCACGGGGCGAGCAAGGCATTCGCGGCCGCGGGCCTCGAATGCGTGCCGGTGCCGCTGGATGCCGACGGCATGCGCGTGGAGCGTCTGCGCGATGCCCCGCAATCGGCGAAAGCGGTATTTCTCACGCCTTCGCATCAATTCCCGAGCGGCGCCACGCTCGCATTGGACCGCCGGCTGGCCGTGATCGACTGGGCAAGACAGAACGAAGCCTGGATCATCGAGGACGACTACGACAGCGAATTCCACTATGCAGGCAAACCCACCGCCTGCGTACAGGGGCTCGACACGCACGGCCGGACGATTTACATCGGCACGTTCACGAAGTCCCTGTTTCCCGGCCTGCGAATCGGATACATGATCCTGCCGCCGCCGCTCGTCGCGCCGATGACGGTGGCGCGCACGCTGTTGGACGGACACAGTGCGCCGATCCCGCAACTCACGCTGGCACGCTTCATCGAGGGTGGTCATTTCGGTGCGCATGTGCGCACGATGCGCGCCGTGTACGCCGAACGGCGCGACGTGCTGGCGCGGCTCGTGCGCGAGTATCTGGCCGATTTCGTGACGGCGCGCGTGCCGGCCGGCGGCATGCAGATGCCGTGCGTACTCATCCGCGATATTGCGGAACAAGAGATCGTCGAGCGCGCGCGCCACGCCGGCATCGATCTGCTCGGGCTCACTGCGCTGCACGCGTCGAGCACACACGAGGCCGGCTTCCTCATGGGATTTGCGGCGCACGCTCCGAACGAGCTGAGCGTCTCCGTCAAGAAGCTGGCGGACATACTGCGTACCTCGGGCCGCTGATGCCGCGCCTCACGCGCGGCGAGCCGCGCGCGCCTGCCGCATCACGGCGGCTTGCGAGTGCCGCCCTGCCGCCGCCGCGCCGCTGTCACCTCCGCGCCGAGCAGAAATACGACCGACGAGAAGTACAGCCACATCATGAGCACCGCGAGCGAGCCCGCCGCGCCGAAAGCGCTCGCCGTACCGGCGTGAGTCAGATAAAACGCGAACAGATAGCGGCCGATCGTGAACAGCGCCGCGGCGACGAACCCGCCCGTCAACGCATGGGCGAATCGCACACGCGTATCGGGCAGCCACTTGATGAGCGCGGCGAAGGCGACGCTGAGAATCGCCAGTGCCACGAGCGATTGAAGAATGGAGGCGGTAACGGCAAGCGGACTGTCGCCGAACACCGCATGCGCCACGATTTGAATCGCCGTGTCGAGCACGAGCGACACGACCAGCAGGAAACCGAGCCCCAGCACCAGGGCAAACGATACGAGCCGCGTGCGCAAGAGCAGTTTGAGGCCCTGCACGCCCTCGCCTGCCTCGGCCTCGAATACCGCATCGAGCGCGGTGTTCAACGACGTGAAGGTTGCCGATGCACCGATGACGAGCAAAGCGACCGACGCAACGGCGGCAAACCCACTGCCCGCCGCGTGGTGGGCGTGCGTGACGATCTCCTGCATCGCGCCGGCCGCGTCGTTGCCGACGATGTCTTTCACCTGATCGAACAACCGCCCCCTTGCCGCTTGCTCGCCGAAAAACCAGCCCGCGACGGCGAGCACGATCAGCAACGTCGGCGCCAGCGAGAACGCCGAGTAGAACGCGATGCCGGCGCCCATCATCATGCATCGATCCGATGAAAAACGCTTCAGCGCGTCGGTTCCGACGTGGATGAACCGCCGGATGGAGGAGTGCTCGAAGAGGGCTGCCTTCAGGTGGATGAGGTGCAAGGTCGTTCGCCTCCGTGCGCACAAGGGGATGCGCGCCGTGGCGAACGTGCAGCAATCGTTATGCCTTCGCTTTTCGAAGGGTCGTCATGCGCCGGTGCGCCCCGTTGCGCGGCGCGCATGCGTTCGCCGCGCGCCGCCACCACCGCATTGCTTGTTGCCGATCATCGACGGATCGATGGTGCCGCTCAATCGCGCCGGCGTTTCGTCAGCGTGACCGTTTCGAACAACTCGTAGTTGCCCGTGGGCGTCTGGTCGGCACCGGGCGCGTGATAGTAGTTCATCGTGATAGACGTATGTCCGCCGCGCTCGCCCGGGTCGACATCGAAGACGGCGATGCCGTACCCCGTTGCCGTATCGCGCTGCGCGGACCAGATCGCATCCTCGAGCGCATCGGCGCCGTTGCGCAGGTAAGTGCCTTCCGTCGCGCCCGGTACCGGGCGGTTAGGCTTCGTAAACACCTTCGCCTGCGGGTTGCCGTTGCCGATATCGACACCATAGACATCGAGCGGCGCGCTGGTACCGCCGCCGCCGAGGATCAGATGGACTGTGCCGTGGCTCGTGTCGAAGCGGTTGCTGCCGCGTTCGGCATGCGGCACCGGACGCGGCTGCAGCGTATCCACGGGCTCGCCCGTTTTGGCATCGATGCCCGCGTGGTGGTTGCATCCGCGCACGGGATAGCTGCGCTCATAGTCATGGTCGTGTCCGCATAAAACGAGATCGACGCCGTAGCGATCGAAAAGCGGAAGCCATGCTTCGCGAATGCCCTTATCCGAGCCGTTGCCCGTTTTCGACGAACTGAGCGCGTCCTGATGCATCTGCACGACGATCCAGTCGATATCGTGGTCATGCTCCGCGTGGCGCAGCGTGCGCTCGAGCCAGCGCGTCTGCTCGCCATGGCTGTAGCCGCGTACATAAAACGACGTGCCCGGTGCGATGGCCGGGTTACCCGTGCTGGCGGCCGGCACGAGTGGCGCGGGGCCGGCGACGAACGCCGCGGCGTCCTGATAGACCACATCGTCGGCATCGAGCGAGACGAACAGCACTGAGCCCACCCGGAAGCTGTACCAACGGCCCGCGAACCGGGTGCCGTTATCGGGCAGCGTGTAGCGAGCCAGATACGACTCGAACCCCTCCGGCCCATTGTGGAACTCGATCTCGTGGTTGCCGGGGCAAGGCATCCATGGGCGGTTCGCCGCCGACATCTGATTGTTGTTGCCGAAATCGCGCCATACCTCGGTTTGATGCGTGGGATTCAGGTTCGCGTAGCAGAGGTCGCCGTTCAGAAGATGGAAGAGCGGCTGGAAACGCTCGACCGCTTCCACGGCGAATCGGCTTTGCGGCGACGAGAGCACCCAGCCGGTGTTCGGCGTGGCGAGGTCGCCATAGCTCGTGAAACGAAACGGCGCGCGAGCGCGCGGGGCCGTCGCGAACGTGGCGCTGAACGGCGAACCCACGCGGCTGTCGTTGTCGGCCGTCACTTCGTAGCGGTAGGTGGTGCCGGGGTGCAGATCGTCGACGCGCGCGTGGTAGGTGAAGACGACCACGCCGGAGAGCCCGTCCGTATAGGTGCGCTGCACACCGTGCACGACACGCGGGTGCCCACCGCCGCTGGTGGTAACGGTCACGCGCGGATTGACGGATGCCGCGACCGACGCCCACGAGACGACGACCTCTCGCCTCGGGTCATCGCCCCACGTCAAATGGATTTGCTCGGGCGTGCCATCGGGCGCCGTGGAATCGGCGCGGGCCGCGCCGGCCAGCGCACCGGCCGCGCTTGCGAAACCGGACGCCCCGGCGAGCTTGAGAAAGCCGCGGCGCGAAACGGTAGCCGCAGAGGCGGTGGCGGCCGATTCGGCGGCGAGGTTGTCAGGGGAGCTGTTCTTGGGCATGTCGAGGCTCTCGCGTATTGGGAAGGACGGAAAGAACGGCAAAGGAAAATGAAAGCTCGCCTGCGCACTACTGCAACACGGCATCGCGGCGATGCGCGCAGTGTGCCGCGCCCGCATGGCAGCGTCATGAAACGGATTGCCAATCGAAACGACGGATTCGCGTAGGAATGAGCAGCCGCCCGGGCGATTTGCGCGGATATCCCTGAGCTTCACAGGGCTACTTTTGCGTCGCAAGCGGCGTATTCGGCGCTTTGGCACAATGGCTTCTTTCATTTTTGCTCACCGCCCCTCACGTGGGCGGGCGGCGCGTCACAGCGATGATTCCATTCTCGGTACTCGATCTTTGCCCCGTGCCTGCCGGCCAGACGCCGGCCGACGCCTTCCGCCATTCTCTCGATCTTGCGCAGCATGCGGAGCACTGGGGCTATCGACGCTTCTGGCTCGCCGAGCATCACAACATGCCGGGCATCGCGAGCGCGGCCACGTCGGTTGTGATCGGCCATATCGCGGGCGGCACGAAAACGATTCGCGTGGGCTCCGGCGGCATCATGCTGCCCAATCACTCGCCGCTCGTGATCGCCGAGCAGTTCGGCACGCTGGCCTCGCTTTATGCCGATCGGATCGATCTCGGTCTTGGCCGCGCACCCGGTACCGATCAGACGACTGCCCATGCCTTGCGGCGCGATCTGCATGCGAGCGCCGAGCGTTTTCCCGAAGACGTGGCCGAGTTGCAGCGGTATTTCGCCGAGCCGGTGCCCGGCCAGCGGATTCGCGCGGTGCCCGGCGCGGGCCTGAATGTGCCGATCTGGCTGCTGGGTTCGTCGCTGTTTTCGGCGCAGCTTGCCGCGGGGCTCGGGTTGCCGTTCGCATTTGCCTCGCATTTTGCGCCCGATTATCTGCTGACCGCACTGAACGTCTATCGGTCGCAATTCCGGCCTTCGGCGGTGTTGGCAAAGCCTTATGCGATGGTGGGAGTGAACCTCTTTGCGGCCGCGACCGATGAGGAAGGCGCGCGGCTTTTCACGTCGCTGCAGCAGCAATTCCTCGCTTTGCGGCGTGGCACGCCCGGGCAGTTGCCCCCGCCGGTGGAGCAGCTCGATGCGTCGGAGATCGAGCGGGCCGGCGTCTCGCATTCGCTCGCTTGCTCGGCCATCGGCAGTCCCGAAACGGTGCGCGCGGCCCTCGAGTCGATCATTGCGCAGACACAGGCGGACGAACTGATCCTGACGGCGCAGATCTACGATCACGCCGCACGGCTGCGCTCGTTCGAGATCGGTGCGCAGGTGCGGGATGCGATAGCGGCAACGCCGGCCCCGGCGGTGAGCTGACGAACGTCGCTGCGATCGCTTTTGGAGAGTCGGGCGCCCGGATTCGCGGCACTCGACGCTCAGTATGTCTACTTCAACGGATATCTATAACTGTCGAGGAGAACACGTGAACGATCTTTCGCCCTTCCACATCACGGGCAAGTGGCCCGCGCAACACCCCGAGCGCATTCAGCTCTATTCGCTGCCCACGCCCAACGGCGTGAAAGTGTCGATCATGCTCGAGGAAACCGGCCTGCCCTATGAGCCGCATCTCGTGCGCTTCGACACGAACGACCAGATGTCGCCGGAATTCCTTTCGCTGAATCCGAACAACAAGATTCCGGCCATTCTCGATCCGAACGGCCCGGGCGGAAAGCCGCTCGCGTTGTTCGAATCGGGTGCCATTCTCATTTACCTGGCCGACAAGAGCGGGAAATTCATGCCTCGTGACGAGGCGCACCGCTACGAAACGATTCAGTGGGTCATGTTCCAGATGGGCGGCATCGGGCCGATGTTCGGGCAACTCGGGTTTTTCCATAAATTCGCGGGGAAGGAGTACGAGGACAAGCGGCCGCGCGACCGGTACGTTGCCGAGTCGCGGCGGCTGCTTGGCGTGCTCGATGGGCATCTGGCGAACCGGCAGTGGATCATGGGCGACGAGTACACCATCGCCGATATCGCCACCTTCCCGTGGGTGCGGAATCTGATCGGATTCTATGAAGCCGGCGAGTTGGTCGGTTTCGAAGATTTCAAGCACGTGCGCCGGGTGCTCGATGCATTCGTCGCGCGGCCGGCTGTCGTCAAGGGGCTCGATATTCCGCGGCGGGGGTGATAAGTGCCGGGCGTCAGGCGGGCATGGTGGCCGCCTGCCTGACACCCGGGCATGAGATCGGGGGCGTCGGCGGTCGTGCACGCCCCATAGCCGTCTTGCAAAAAACACTGCTTGAATGAAGGCGCCGCAGGCGCAGCTGTGCCTGCGCGAGTCGCCGCCTCCCTGGCCCGGCATTCTCGCACGCGGCCTTCAGCAAACCCCCAACGTGCGTTCGTCATCAGTTTGGATTGCGTGGCGCTTTTTGAGGGTTATACGACCTTTGAGCCATTCAATTCGGGTTCCATAATTTGCGCAGGGATCGAGCCGGAACACGAGCGCAAACGCAGTGGCGCCTTTGCTTGCGGCTTGATCGATCTCGAGCAGATAAAGGAAACGATCTTGACCGACAATAGCGAAAACAACGGCTCCGAAAAGCCACTCACTGGAGCAGGCTGTTCGCGCCGCGATATTCTCAAGTTCGGCGGCATCGCCACGCTGAGCGCCGTGCTGGGTGGCGGAGCCCTCCTTGGGCGCGCCACGCCTGCTCTTGCGCAGGTAGCCAGCAAGAGCGAACTTGCTCCGAATGACCCGCTCGACATTTTGATTGTCAATTACGACGGCGGAACGCTTCTCGACTTCGCCGGCCCCAGCGAAATTTTCCACCGGTTACCGAATACGAACGTTCGCTACGCGAGCCTCAACGGAGGCGACGTGACCCTGGAGTTCGGGGTCGTGTATGGCAAGACTGAACGACTGGCCGATATCGACAAGACAGACCTGATTCTGGTGCCCGGCGGATCGAATTTGACTGCGCCGATGCGGCCCGGGTATCAAGCGCAGATCCGGCGCCTGGCGGAAAGCGCCAAACATGTGACGTCGGTTTGCAACGGATCGCTGGTGCTTGCTGCAACGGGCATTCTCAAGGGTAAGCGAAGCGCCTGCCATTGGGCCTTCGTCAACAAGCTGTCGGAATATGGCGCGATTCCCGTGCCGGATCGGTTCGTGGAAGACGACAACGGCCGGTTTATGAGCGGCGGCGGCGTGACGGCAGGCATCGATTTCGCACTTCGCGTCGCACAGAAGCTGCGCGGCCAGCAGGCCGCCGAATTCACGCAGCTCGTGATCGAATACGATCCCGCTCCGCCGTTCCATTCCGGTCATCCCAAAGACGCACGGCCGGAAGTCGTCGCGATGGTCGACAAAAAACTGCCCGGAGCATCCAGGGGGCTGGCACGAATCCCAGGCGTTCGCTGAGGCGTTCCCTGAGATGCCCGCAGGCAACGTCCGGAAGGAGTTGGACGGGCTTCGATGAAGCCGTAGTCGACGTAGCTTGCCTCACCAGCCCAATCCGGTGTAGCCCCTTCGATTTAAACCCTGATCGGAAATCCTTAAATGCAACCGATTCGTCGTCTTGCTGCAGTCCTTGCAGCCTGTTTTTCCTTTTTCGCGTTTGCCGTGCCGGCAATTGCCGGCGGCCCGCGGCCTCGAACCGAAGCGGCCCTCAAAGCCGAGAACGCGCGATGGGCCGATGCCTTTGCGCGAGGGAACTACGAGGCGATAGGCCAGCTGTATACCCACGACGGCGCGCTCCTGCCGCCCGGCGGGGACAGAGTGACGGGTGGCAACGCGATTGCCGCGTACTTCACCCAGAGATCTACCGGGGCAAAACCCGACACCGTATCGTTCAGTAATTACGAGTTCTACGGTAACGACCGGACCGTGACGGAGGTCTCGGACGTGGAAATCCGCGACCATGTCGGAAACCTCAAATACCGCAGTAAGCAAGTCCTGCTCTTTCTGAAGGAGGGCGGCGCGTGGAAACTGCATCGTGACATCTGGAATGATTACGCTGCCCAGAAATCCGATGGCCGTTGAGCGCCTCACGGTACAGGTAGTCACGTACCGCGAGCGCCAATAGGCCGGCGCTCGATCAGCGCGCAGAGTTCAATCTGCTCTCGCGCCGGATCGCCTGCGGAGGGTGGCCATGCAGTTTGATGAAGGCCCTCCGCATGCGTTCCGGATCAGTGAATCCCACAGCCAGCGCAATTTGTTCGATGGGTTCGCTACCGTCCTGCAGGCGCAGCCTCGCGGCTTCGACGCGCAACCGTTCGACAGCCTTGGCAGGTGTTTCCCCGGTTTCCCGGCGAAATGCGCGTCCGAACTGCCTCGGACTCAATCTTGCGGCTTCGGCCAATCGTTCCACCGGTAGCGCTTCAGCCAGATGTTCTCTCGCGAAGTTCAGAGCAATGCGGATGCGATCCGATTCCGGCTCCATTTGCGACATGGCGGAGAATTGAGACTGCCCGCCCGGTCGACGATACGGAACAACCAGAAGCCTGGAAACAGCGCGTGCGACTTCCGCGCCCATGTCTTTTTCAATCAACCCGAGCGCCAGATCGATTCCGGAGGCAATGCCCGCCGAGGTCCAGATGTGACCGTCTACGATGTAGATGCTATCGCCTTCCACCCGGGTCCGAGGGAAGCGGGACTGCAACAGCGCTGCGTATCGCCAGTGCGTTGTTGCTTTCAAGCCATCCAGCAAACCGGTTTCCGCAAGCAGAAACGCTCCAGTGCACACGCTCGCCACGCGCGACGCCCTGGCGCCCAATTTCCTGGCAGCGGCGATGTTCTCCGGTGTCTGCATCGGGCCGATATCGCCGCCCACGAAAACGACGGTGTCGAACATGCGCCTTCCGACCGGCTTGGTCTCGATCGAGAGGCCGGTATTGCCACGGACCGGGCCTCCGGACTGCGAGATGACATGAAGATCGTACGGAGTATGGCCAGCGGCTGTGGCCACTTGGTTAAAAGCCGAAAGTGGCCCACCGAGATCGAGTGCATCGTAGCCGCTGCAAACAAAGAATCCAATTCGATGCATGACGGTGTCGTCAGCCGAGTACCATGAGAAGGCGTATTTTATATAAATCCCTCGAATCACGCCATTTTTCGGAACGATGAAAAGTCCTCATTCGCCGCATATCGACGCGCTGAGGAGCCCGATCGTCGCAGCGGTGCAGGACCGCTACCTTCAAGGATGCGAAAGAGCATGGTTTATCTGCGACAGCCGGCATCTCTTCGGCGACTGTTGCCGATGTCGCAGTTATGCGATTCCGATCAGCACGTCGGCGGGAATATGCAGCCCATCGTGCAGCTTGCGGATCATACCGAGGCTCAACGCGCGCCGGCCGGCCAGCACCTCATACACGCGGTTGCTGTTCCCAATGTACGGCTGCATGTCGCGGACCGACAGGCCCGCCTGTTCCATCCGATATTTGATCGCGTCGATCGGGTTCGGGGCCGCCATCGGGAAGTGCTCCGCCTCATACTTCTCGACGAGGATCGCCAGAATCTCCAACTTGTCGCCTTCCGGCGTGCCCGAAGCAGGCTCCATGTCGACGAGCGCAGACACCGCCTTCAGGGCGGCCTCGTAATCGGCCTCGGTTCGAATCGGGTGAATATCCATTTCGTTACTCCATTTCTACGGTTGCCGCATCTACGAACAGCAACTGCACCGCCCTAAGGTTCTTCGTCCGCCAGTCGATCAGCGAAGCTTTTGTGCGGCGCATCGTATGGGCACCGTTGCGGTATCGTCGAAGCCAATCGAGGCGACCAGTCGGGCATCAGGTTACAGAAAGGTAAGCCGCTCATAGTCTTCGTGAAGTGGCGCGCAGCGCCTTCGGCTCTGTCTCACGATGCCCTCCAAACAGCTGAATGATCACATCACGCAACCAGCGATTCCCAGCCTCGTGGTGATACCGCGCATGCCAGTGTTGCCGGACGGCGAAGCCATCCACGGGAATCGGGCATGAATGAACGGCGAGATCGCTGGCCTGCGCGAGCGTTTCGCCAATGTGCCGAGGCAGCGTGGCGACCAGATCGGTGGTCTGGACGATCGTTCCGAGCCCCAGGAAACCCGGCAATTGCAGCACGACATCGCGCTCGATGCGCTCGCGCGCCAGCGCCTGTTCGAGCAACTGACCACCCGTGCCCGATTCGATGGCGACATGCCCCTCGGAACGGTACTGCTTCAACCCGAGCCGCCCGCGAACGCGCGGATGATGCCGGTTCGTCAGGCACACCCAGTCTTGTCGATAAAGCTGCTGCTGGTAGATGCCGCCGCTGAGCCACGGGACATAGCCGATGGCGAGATCGGCTTCGCCCGACTCCAGCGCCCGTTCGGTGTTGCCGTCGATCCCCGCCACCTCGAGCTGGATGCCGGGCGCCTGCGCCCGCACATGTGCGAGCAGCCTCGGCAGCAGCGTGATATGGCTCGCATCCGTCATGCAAATCCGAAAGTGCCGCTGCGCGGTTTCAGGATCGAACGCGATCTCCCACGCGACGAAGCGCCTGAGCGATTCGAGAATTTCGCGACACGGCCCGATCAGGGCGTCGGCCTGAGGCGTCGGTGCCATGCCGCCGGCGGTGCGGATAAACAGCGGGTCCTGCAAATACGCTCGCAGCCGCCCGAGCCAGATGCTGATGGTCGGCTGACTCTGCCCCAATTGCTCGGCCGCGCGCGTGACGCTGCGCGTGTCGTACAGAAGGTCGAACAGCTGCAGCAGTTTCAGATCAGGCAGGTCGGTCGGCTTCATGGCGTGGCATCGTGATTGTCTTTCGCAATGGCAGCATTGTATTCATTGCATTGCCGATATGGGTGGTCACTCCTATCGTGTGCCTACACGTCAAGGAGAAGCTCAGTGAAGATTGCGATTCTCGGCGCCGGCGCGCTAGGCTGCGCCATCGGCGCCACCCTTACGGAGGGCGGCCACGAAACCTGGCTGCTGGACCGTTCGCCCGTCCATGTCGAAACGATGCGTCGCGACGGTCTGCGGGTCGATGACGATAACGGCTCTCGGCGTATTCCGGTGCGAGCTGCGACGCAAGTGCGCGAAGTCGGCGTGGCCGACCTGGTCATCGTGCTGGTCAAGTCCTTCCACACCGACTCCGCCATGCGCGGCGCACTCGATCTGATCGGGCCCGACACGCTCGTGCTGTCGCTTCAAAACGGAATCGGGCACGAAGACGTGCTCGCCGATATCGTGGGCCGCGAGCGCGTGCTCGCGGGCAAGACCTATGTCGGCGGCGTGTTGCATGGCCCGGGGCATATCCACTCGGGCGTCACCGGTAAGGTGACCTGCATCGGCGAGCTCGATGGCCAGATTACGGCCCGCGTGCAGGCGATCTCCGACGCGTTCAACGCTGCCAGGATGACGACCACGATCAGCGACAACATCATGGGCACGATATGGGACAAGTTGCTCGTCAACGTGGCCACGGGCGCGATCACGGGCATCACGCGTCTCACCTACGGTCAGCTTTACGACGAGCCGTTGTTGAAGGCGACGTCGCTCGCGGCCATCGGCGAGGCGATGGCGGTCGCACAGGCGGCCCGCATCGCGTTGTCGATAACAGACCCCGAACAGGCCTGGGTGCTCGCAGCTGATGGTCTCTCTCCCGCATTCAAGACGTCGATGCTGCAAAGCCTCGAAAAAGGCTCGGTCACGGAGATCGATTTCATCCATGGCGCGGTAGTGCGCTGGGGGCAACGACTCGGCGTGCCGACGCCCGTCAACGCGACGCTGGTGGCGTGCATCAAAGGCATCGAACGGGCGATGGCCGATGAAGCGCGTAAGGAGGCAATCGCATGAACGGCTCGAAGGCTTACCTGGAGCATGTGGCCATCCGGGTGAAGGACATCCGTTGGCACATCCGCTTTTTCGAAGACGTGTTCGGCATGAGCATGCGCGAAGTCGACGGCACCGTCGACGCGCCACGCCAGTACTGGACGCTCGGCGGCCTGCAGTTCGTTCATGCGCCGCAGTACGAAGGCCCCGAAGGGCGCCTCGCCCATCTTGGTGTCATGTGCGAAGACCTGGAAGCAGCGCTGGCCGCGGCCCAGACCTATGACGTCAGCGCAATGCCGCAAGGGCGCAACTGGCTGCGTCTGCCCGACGGGCTCGCCGTCGAACTGATTCAGGCCCGGCCCGCGTCGTGTGTCGCACAGGCGCTGAGCATCGACCCGCGCGCGGAGGCGTGAACATGACTGTCATCGACAGGTACTGGGACGACGCCCGCGAGGGCGACGAGTGCGTGAGCCCGAGCTATACCGTGACGAAGGAGCGCATCCTCGCCTATGCCGATCTCACCGGCGACCATACACCCGTGCACGTGGACGAGGCCTATGCCAATGCGAGCCACTTTGGTTGCCTCGTCGCGCATGGACTGTTCGGGCTCTCGATTGCCGACGGCCTCAAGACCCGGAGCGACTATCGTTTTCTGCCCGGCATGTCGCTCGGTTGGACCTGGGATTTCCTGTTGCCCATCAAGGTCAACGACCGCCTGCACGTGAAGTTTCGCGTCGGTGCGATGCGTCCCAGCAACAGCCGTCCGGCCTGGGGTATCGTCGTGCTGCCATCCGAATTGATCAATCAGGACGACCAGGTAGTTCAACGCGGCGAGCATCGCCTGATGGTGCCGCGCCGGCCGGGAGCGTACTGATGCAGGCCCGTCCCCTCGAAGGCATTCGCGTTGTCGACTACAGCCACTTCCTCGCCGGCCCCTACGTGGGCCGCTGCCTTGCGGCCCTCGGCGCCGAAGTCATCAAGGTCGAGCGTCCCGGTAACGGCGACGCTGGACGACAGCACGCTACCGTGCTGGACGACCAGCAAAGCGGCTATTTCCTGCAGCTGAACATGGGCAAGCGCGGCGTCAGCGTCAACATGAAAGATTCGCGCGGCAAGGAGTTCATGCGCCGCCTGTGCGACTCGGCAGATGTATTCGTCGAAAATTACCGCCCCGGCGCGCTCGATAAACTCGGGCTGGGCTATGCCGAGTTGTCCGCACGCAATCCGCGCCTCGTTTACTGCTCGATTTCGGCATACGGCCACACGGGGCCCGACGCACATCGCGCCGGCTTTGGCCTGATCGCGGAAGCGAAGAGCGGCATCATGCAGATGGTAGGTACGCCTGGCGAGCCGCCGCCGCTGCTGCGCATTTCGCTCGGCGACATGTACACGGGCATCCACGCGGTGGCGGCCATCAACGCGGCGCTGCTCGGAAGGGCGAAGAGCGGACGCGGCCAGCACATCGACATGGCGCTGTACGACACGCTCGTGTCGATGCACGAGTACGCGGTGCAGTGCTACACGCTGCGAGGCGTGCTACCGGAGCAGACCGGCCACGATATGCCGACCTCGACGCTCTATGGCGTGTTTCGCGCGGCAGACGGCGATCTCGTGATCGCGGCACAAGTGGACGATGCGTGGAAGCGCCTTGCAGCATTGATCGAAACGCACGACGGACCTGCGGGCTTCGGCAGCGATACGCGCTTTCACGATAGCGCGGGCCGTAATAGACATCGGCAGGCGATTCTCGCTGTCGTAGCGCCTTGGGTTGCCGCACGCCTCGTCTCGCAGGTGCTCGAACTGCTGGATGGCATCGATGTGCCTTGCGCGAAGGTGCAGCGCATCGACGAGGTGCTCGACGATCCGCAGATCCAGGCGCGCGGCATGGTGGTCGAACAGCATCATCCGCGTTACGGAACGTTGCGTCTGCCCAACCTGCCTTTTCGCTTTTCTCATTGCGACACGACTATCCGCGACGTCGCGCCCGATCTTGGGCAGCACAACGCGAAGGTCGCGCAATCGCTCGGCTTTTCTGCCGCGGAGATCGACGCAATGCAAAGCGAAGGCGTTCTCTACTCGAGGGAGAGACCATGACTGACCAGTACGCAGTGATCGGCAACCCGATCGGACATACGAAGTCTCCATTGATTCATGGCCTCTTTGCCGAAGCGACGCAACAGGCGATGTCTTACGTCGCGATCGAAGGTCCGCTGGACCCCGACGATGGCTTCGCGAGCGTCGTACGGCAGTTCGCAGCCGAAGGCGGCAAGGGCGTGAACGTCACCGCACCCTTCAAGTTGAAGGCCTTCGCACTCGCCGACGAGCGCAGCGAACGCGCAGCGTTGGCGGGTGCCGCCAATGCACTCAAGTTCGAGAACGGCCGGATCATTGCCGAGAATTTCGACGGCATTGGCTTGTTGCGCGATATCGAGGTCAATCTCGGCGTTCCGCTCGCCGGCAAACGCGTGTTGATGCTCGGCGCTGGCGGCGGGGCGCGCGGCGCGCTACTGCCGTTTCTCGACACGGGTCCCGCCGAAATGGTCGTCGCCAACCGCGATATCGGCAAAGCTGAGGCATTGGTGGCCCAGGTCGGTTCGCGCGGCGCGCCGCTGCGTGCTCGCGGCTACGGCGATCTGCCCGGGATGGGCCGATTCGATCTCGTGGTCAATGCGACTTCCGCGAGCCTGACGGGCGAGCTGCCCCCCGTCCCGCCGAGCGTATTCAGGCCCGACGGCACCGCATATGAACTGGCGTACGGCAAGCGGCTCACGCCCTTCATGCGGCTCGCGCGCAACGCGGGCGTACATGGCGTCGCGGACGGCGTCGGCATGCTGGTCGAGCAGGCCGCCGAAGCGTTTGCATGGTGGCGCGGCGTGCGTCCACAGACGGCGGCGGTCATCGACCGTCTCGCTGTGCCGTTCGACTGATCGCCCGAAGGAACAACCAATGAAGAACGTCCTGATGCTTCATGGCATCAATCACAACATGTTCGGCAAGCGCGACCCGGCGCAATACGGCACGGTCACGCTTGCCGAGATCGATGCCAGGCTGCATTCGCTGGGCGAGGAACTCGGCGTGCGGATCGAATCATTCCAGACGAACAGCGAAGCGGCAATGTGCGAACGCATCCACCGGGCCTTCGAAGAGGGTAAGGACGCCGTGCTGCTCAACGCCGGCGCGTGGACGCACTACAGCTATGGCATCCGCGATGCGCTTGCGATTCTGACCTGTCCGGTCGTCGAACTGCATATGTCGAACATTCATGCGAGGGAGCCATTCCGGCACCATTCGGTGTTCGCCGATATCGTCAAAGGGCAGATCTGCGGTTTCGGGATCGAGAGCTATCTCCTCGCACTGCGGGCCGTCCATGCGGAGATCCGTGCCTGAGCGGTGCAGCATATCCCAGACAGGCGCACCGGCAATCTTCTGGTAGGCCCGCTCTTGGCCTGTTCCCCATTCGTCACCTGGAAATTCGACTTCCACAAGCCGCAATGAGTTATCCACGTGCGGCTGCTTCGGGTGGTCAACGAGGCTGCGCCCCGGCCAGTGATCGGCCCGATTCTTGACGATGATGACGTCCGGGCGCTGCGCGTCCGCCTGTGACGAAATCCGGCCACATGTCGAAGCTGACCTCGGCTTTGTACTGCCGGTAGTAATCGGCTTTACGTTCGTCCACGCGAATGGCGATACTCATCGCGACCTGCTTCAGCAGCGCTGATCGTGACGCCCTGCAAGCAGCATATTCGCACTTTATTCGTTCATATCCGCAGTTATTTCGTTCTTCGACACAATCTGCCGTTCACGCATCCGCATCCGCGCCATAGCCGACGCTAGCCTATATCAGGCGTATCGCTAGCGCATTTTGTGACCATGGCTAGCAGAATTTACGAACCTCCATAGCTGGCGCCGGTGCCCGGCTGAGCTTGTCGTTCCCGCAATGGCCGTTCCGGCGCGTCGCCCACTTCCTCGCAAGGACTCCACCGTGAAAATCGAAACCGCAAACCTTCGCCCTTACGCGCATCCGCACGATCCGGAAGCGGGACCAGACAGCGGCACCCTGTCGCCCACGGGCGCCACGCAAGCGCTCGCGCGCCCGAGACCGCCTTCGAACGTCGCGGCCGGCCTCGCGGACCTGCGGTCGATCTCCGCCCAGCGGCCATCGCGGCCCGAAGACATGCCGGCCCACGCGCAAGTCGGCGACGACGAAGGCGTCCGGGACTTGCCCCCGCAACTGGCGCGTCCCAGGGCGCAGCCGCCGCGCCTGCCCCATCCCGACAATGCGAGGGACGTCGAGAGCGGGTTGCCGATGCGCGATTGCTCGGCGCGGGTCGCCGCCTTCCTGCGGAACCTGTCGGTCGTCCAGGAACTCCAGCAGTTCGATGACGTCGAGTTCGTGGGCAAGCTGCGCAACGAGCTGGTCACCGAGCCCGGATGCCCCGAGCCGAAGACGCTGCTGGCCGCCATGAGCGAGAAGGTCGATGAACTGCGGTCGCACTTGGACAAGCAAGCGGCGACGCCGGAGGAGGCCGCGTTCCTGGCCGAGGCCCGGCGCTATCTTGCGCCGGTCATGGCCAGCTTCGAGACCGACATCGACACCTTGCGGCACGACGCGAGCGCCGCCAAGCGGATGTTCCAGGGCGCGCTGACGCTGCTTCTCTACCCCTTGCCGCTGGCCACGCTGTTCACGCAGAAGACGGGCACCTACGCCGCATTCAACATCGCCTCCTACACCTACACGGCGATACAGCTGGTCTCGCTCATGCGACGCCCGACGACGGACGCGAAGCTGTTCAGGAAGCACGCCATCAACCGGCACAGCCTGGTCTTCTTCATCTCTCTCGCCTATGCCGTGCCGACCTTCTATGCCAAGGCCAGACCGCTGCAGCACAACGCCGGATTCGTCGCCGGCGCGGCGGTGGCGCAAGGGGCGATGATGTTCGGCCTACGGCTGGGGCAGGACCTGATGGACTCGATGCAGCTGCGCTTCAACAGCGCCTTCAACCGCAGGCACGATCTTCCGGGCGGCTTCAAGGAAGCCATCGAGGGGATCCTGGGCGACCTGCGCGAGGGCCTGGGCAAGATCGACGGCTTCGTCGGCGAATTCCAGCAGGACCGGCGGATCACCCCCCACATGGACCGGCAGCTCACCTTCTTCAAACAAGACCTGTCCAGAATCGTGACGGGCCTTGAGCGGCTCGTGGCGACCGGGACGGAGCAGGAGAGCCCGGTCGCTGCCAGCCATGACCCGGGTCCCCTGGATGCGGTGCGCCGGACGCTGAACGCTTCGTTCGCGAACAATCCCGCCTTGAAGGGAAAGCTGGCACTGGCGACCGTCGCCTTCGCCGTCCTCGGGTCGAACATCGCCCTGATGCGCAAGGACGGGCTGGCTCTGCCCGACTTCATCGCCGATGCGGTCGTCTCGTCGACGTTCCTGCTCTGTGAAGCGCTGAGCCCGCACGTCTCGCTCACTGGGATGAACGACAGCGTGAGCGACACGGTCGGCGGCATGACGATCGGCCTGCCCTTCTCCGTAGCCGCGCTGATGAACGGCTACATGGACGACCCCAGGGGCAACCCCTCGGGCTTCATCGCCGGGACTGTCGGCTACACGGCGGCCTACATGCTCTTCGGCCGGGTAGCCGGCGACGTCCTGTCCAAGGGCCTCATGGCCACGGGCGGAGCACTCAGTTGGAGCCAACGGCACGCGATCCGCCTCGGCCGGAGCGCGATGGCCCTGGGCTTCGATCTGATCGCCGGCCGCCGCTCGCCGGCTGCCGAGGATGTGCACGCCGAAGCCGAGGTCGAGATGGCGGGCGTGGCGCGCGAGCCGCTATTCTTCAGCCCCTCGCAGCGGGCATCCGCCGAACGCACCCTGGTCGATACGTTCGAGCAGATCGGCACCGAGTGGCACGACGCGCGCGACGAATGGGAAGGCGGATCCGACGGGATGGCGGGTGGGGACGACCCCTGGTTCGACGCACCGACGGAGCTGCCCGTGCAGCCGGTGTCGACGCATCCGTCTGGGAGCCCCATGTTGAGACAGTAGTGCCGTAGTGAGGACGTATCGCTATTCGAGATAATCGTACTTTCCGCGCAAGATCCGGCGGTTTGCTTCGGACGGTCCCTCGAACCCTGAGCGAGCACGGTACTCGGCAAGCGGCGACTGTTGGGCGTCGAGTTGCGCCGCCAGATGGTTCGAGGTGTTCAGCCCGGAGAGCCGCAATGCGATCCTCACTCAAGTGGCGAACAGCCTTCCTGGTGGTCGGGTGGGACGTCCGGAGGAGATTTCGATTCGGCAATCCGTGAGCGGCGAGCGCCGGCGAGAAGCAACCGCCCGCCGTCCCAGCGTTCAGGCGAGTGCCGGCTGGCTCTTTACGCTCGGGCGTTCCAGCATCCTCGTGTACCAGGCTAGAAGCGCTTCGCACTCTGGAGGCACCGGCAGTTTCACGATCGACGCAAACACCAGCCCGCCGATGACCGTAATGTCGGCCATGGAGAAAGCGTCTCCGGCGACAAACGATTGTTTTTTCAGCACGTCATTGAAGTAGTGCATGCCTCGCACGGCCTTGTCTCGCTGACGAAAACCCCATTCGGCGTTCTGATAAAGCTCGACGTTCGGCCCGAGCCCCGGCGTGGCATGGTGGAAATAGACGCTGATGGCGTCGAGCAATTCCAGTTCGGCGCGCTTGCTCATCATGTGAACCACGCCCTTTTCGAGCGGCGTGCTGCCGGTCAGTGTCGGTACGCCGTCGAGCGCATCGAGGTATTCGGTAATGGCGGTGCATTCCGCGATGCAGGTTCCGTCGTTGAGTTCGAGCACCGGCAGCGTCCCCGAGTAGTTTTTTTCGGCCATGAACCGGGGCCTTTTGTGCTCCCCTTTGTAAAGGTCGACCATCACGAACCGGACGTGCGATTGCAGACCTTTCTCCGCCAACGCGATCCGAACGCGTGTGGGATACGGTCCCGTGGGGAAATCGTAAATCGTCATGATCGGGAGCTTGCTTACGTCGGCGGTGCTGGAAGTCACGCTTGCCTCTCTAATGTTGCGGGTCATAAGGGTCCGGCAGCGCGGAGGCGCCTGCCGTTTAGCTACCTAACGTTAGTTAGGTTTACGGTAGAAGGTATAATGGCGCGTGTCAACAGTGAATTCCTTTTGGGGAGGGGTAGCGGTGAAGAATGGTCCAGGCCTGAACTCCCGGGAGCGAATCCTGGCGGCTGCCACAACCATTGCGCAGGCGCACGGCTACAGCGGCCTGAACTTTCGCGATCTCGCGGACGCGGTCGGCATCAAGGCTGCGAGCATCTATCACCACTTCGCAAGCAAGGCCGATCTCGCTGCAGCGGTGGCAAGGCGCTATTGGGAGAACACGTCGGCCTCGCTGGAGACGCTCCTGACCGAATCGGCGGACCCGATCGACTGCCTGCGCCGTTATCCCGCCACGTTTCGCAAGGCGCTCGAGAATGGTAATCGGATATGCCTCTGTAGCTTCATGGCCGCCGAATCGGATGATCTGCCGGAAATAGTGACCAAAGAGGTCCAGACTTTTGCTGATGTGAATGTCGCATGGCTCAGCAAGGTACTATCCTTGGCGGCCGCGGTCGGCCCCGAGGATAGTGAACAGCGCGCCCGTGCGATCTTCGCCGCCGTTGCTGGCGCCCAGCTCATTGCCAGGAGTCGCGCGGATGTCTCCGTCTTCGACGAATTGATCGAAAGTTATCGGGCCGCCGGTCTTCTGCCGGCGTAGGCGGCCTCTATTTCGTCACGCCGTCGGCGCGCGCGCGGCCCGAGAAGGTACGCGTGCTGTCCGATTACTTCGCCGAACACCTCTCCGATCCGTCGTGGCGATGGCCGAAGTGAGGCAATGGAGAACTGCCAAGTGCTTGCTCAGCACCGCCTTGCAATTCGTCCATTGCACCTTCTTGCCGCTACCGCTCGGAAGACCGCAGGCACACGCTTACTTCGGCCCCACGTTGCCCGGCAGCAGGCCCGGCAAGGATGCGGCGCCAGCCGACGGCGATGGCAGGCTCGGTTGCAGCGTACTCGCACGGCGGAGGACATAGGCATCGGCGGTGAAGTCGTTGGTGCCCGAGCTGGCCACCACGTTTCGGCTGCAACTGCGGCCCAGCGCCGAAATGCAGTCAGCCTTCGCCTGGCTTGTCAGCGGTTGCAAGGGAGCATACACAGCGCCGCGATTGCCGGTGTTTTGCAGGATGGGGATCTTCACATTGCTGAAGTAATTACCCTCCACCAAGACCGCATTCGTGGCGAATGCTTCAAGGGCGTGGTAGGTGCCATCCTGGAAGTAGTTGCTCATGAGATGCACGAACTGGTTCTTGCCATGCACCGCAGGTGCGCGGCCGGAGAACTGGTGGATCCAGTTGTAAGCGAAGACGAACGTCTCGGACTGCCCCGTGAGCAGGAAATTCCAGTAGTGGCTGCCGTCACAACGGGGGGAATAGTTGGTTCGGCCATCGAAGTCATTCCATGAGACGGTGACGTTCCGCGCTGCGCTATTGGCCTCCCAACCAGAGACGATCATCTGCCGCCCGATATGGCTGAAGCGGTTGTGGTCCAGCCAGACGTCTTTGGTATTGCCCAGGATGACGGCGTCTCCCGCAAAGATGATGCCGTCATTGACGTAGCCGATCGTCAGGTTGCGGATGATGATGTTGTGTACACCACCGAGCATCGCGAGGCCGGCGCCCCTGATTCCGGCCTTGCCGCCGGCCTTGCCGACGAGCGTCTTATTCGAGCCAACGAGCAAATTGTCGCGGCCAGCTTTGTCATACGACAGCGTGAATTTCGGCACACCATTACAGTGCGTATCAGCAGGATTGAAGAGCGCAAGCTCATCGCGGGCGACACAACCAGGAAGCATGCTGTAGTAGCAACCGCTCACCTGGCCAGTCCTTTCTGTCCCGGCAAAGTCGATCATCGCGTCGACCGAAATCACGCGTGGCGTGTCGTCCTCGCAGATACCGCCGACGATATTGCTGCAAAGCGCCTGGCGCAATCCTGCCGGCGTCGTCACGTGCTGGACTTTCCCACTGCCACCGCCGGTAACGCCTCCCCCCAGCCCCCGCAAAGTGTTCGTGGTGGCCACCGCGCTGACGCGCGCCGTGGCGGCATCTTCGGAGGCGGGTTCGGCGTCCGCTGCCGACGTCGAAATGGAAACGGGCTGGGCGGCTTTCGTGTCTACGGAGGCACTTTCAGCCGGCGGATCAACGGACAAGGCGGCCGCGGTGCCTGCCGATGTTGTGGCGTAATCCGCATTGTCACCACCACAACCCGCCAGGATGGTGACGAGCAGCATCGCCATCAGGTGTTTGGAGCCACAATTGCCAATCTGCTTCATTTTCTCTCTTGCATGTTCCCATCGAAGGTCCGATGGAATCTTTCTCATGGATCAACTTGACGCGATGCGTACGGTTGAGATTCGCGCCACTATGCAGCCCCCAGGATCAGGTGACACTCGAATTCGCGAATGTCTGCCGACCTCGGCGAAAAAATCCGTTGGACTTGTGATTGGCCTGACAACTCCGGCGCGTCGACAAAGTCCCCATCGCCCTTTCACGCCGTAAGGGATTTCGCCAACGGTCTCGGAAAGACGCGCGCGTCACCAGCCCGATTCCCCAGACGAATTATTTTCTTTTTTTGCTGACCGCCGTCTCACTAGACTAATTTGGCACCTCCCTGCGGCCTCGGCATCCTTGCGCGAGCCTATCGATAACTCGTTCCCGCGATTTATGAAGATAATTCAAGCCATACTTGCCGCCGCGGTCCTGACTACGGCGATGGTGTCGGAGTGTCCGGCGCAAGTGCAATACACCACCGATTGGGTGGCCAATACGTTCGGCACCGACGCCACCCATGTGGGCAACACCGCCCGCTCCATGTGGGTCGCGCCAGAGGGAACGATATACACCGCCTCGATGTGGGACGAACGCGAAGGCGGCGTCGCCATATACCAGAACGGGCAAAGCCAGGGCTCTATCGGGCAGCACAACGAATTCCAGGGCAGCGCTATTGCAGGCAATGCAACCTTTCTCTTCGCGGCACTGCAATACAACACGGGCATTGGCGGCAGCGGCTTCGTCGGTCGCTACAATCGAAGCACCAAAACCCGCGACCTCGTCATTCAAGTCAGCACGGACACCACCGAAAAGCGAGCCGACGTCATTACCGGACTCACGACATCCGGCAATTTCCTTTACGCAAGCGACTTTCCCGGAAACCGCGTCCGGGTCTTCACGCTCGATGGCTCGCCACAACTCGACATCCCGGTCACTGGACCGGGCGCACTCGCGGTGGATGGCGCAGGCAACATCTGGGTCGCCCAAAAGAGCAAAGGCGTAGTCAGCAAATTCAGTCCGACCGGCACGCCGCTCGGCTCGATCCAAATGGGCCCGACGTCGCGCCCCTCCGCGCTCTATTACGACGCACCGAATCGCTATCTCTGGGTGGGCGACGAAGGCCCGGACATGAACGTGAAGTACTACCTCATCACGCACGCCCCCGTTCTGAAAGGCACGTTCGGCGTCCTCGGCGGCTATCTCGACACCAAGTACGGCATCAAAGGTCAGGTCGGCGACAAGCGATTCACCCGTGTGGTCGGCATCGGCAAGGATGCTTCAGGCAACCTCTACGTACTCAACAATCCTTGGGGCGGCATGTGGGACCTCGCCCGCGACGGCGGCACCGACATCCACGCATTCGACAGAGCCGGCACCTCTCTCTGGAAGCTCCAATCGCTCGGTTTCGAAACGAACGGCGTTCCCGGCCCGAGCCCGGAACCGGTCCCGGCTTCGAGCACTTACGGTCAATACTTTTACGGCAGCAGCAATGTCTACACAGGCACCGCCGGAGGAGCGTTCGTAGCAAACACCGTCGATCCGATCAAATACCCGTCGGACCCGCGCCTGACGAGTACCACGGGGGATCGTGACGAACGCTTTGCCCAAATGGCCTTCGTGGGACAGCCGGGCCAACCGCTGCACCGCATTCTGGTGGCCTCGGGCCAGAGCCCCAGCCACTTTTTCTTCTATCACTTCAACGCCGCGAATGGTTATATCGCCGTGCCCGACGGGGCGCTGCCGAACTATGGCGCCTTCAATACCTTCAATACGACCGCGCTCGTCACAAACGGCTTCTGCCTCGATGCCAATGGCGATGTCTGGGCCGGCCTTCAGGGAACGAACCAGATCTGGCACTACCCGCTGACGGGCTTCCAAGCCGATGGCACACCGAAATGGGGAGCGGGAATCGCCACGGCTGTCCCCGCCTCGGTTCAACCGTTGACCCGTATCATCTACCTGCCCGAAAGCGACACGATGATCCTGGCGCAAGGGGTTGCGGCAAGCGCGGACTGGTCGCAGATGGGCACGAGAATCGAGGTGTACCGCGGCTGGCGTGCGGGCAACACCTCCACGCCCAATCCGGTCATCAACGTCACGCGCGCCGCCCCAAGATCGATTGCGGCGGCGGGCAACTATCTCTTCGTCGGATATGTGTACTCGGGCGAACCGGTATCGAGCCGTGCCGTGCTTCAGGACACCGACGCGTTCAACCTCACCACGGGCACGCTCGATCTGACGCTCAACAACTCGAATCCGAATGCGATCGACATCGGCGACGAGGTCGATTCCCTGTACAGCCTCAGGTCGTATTTCAATCAGGGGACCGGGGAATACGTGGTAACCAGAAACAATTTCAACGACTCGAGCATCGTCGTTTACCGTTTTCATCTCTAACTCAGGCTGGTTCCGGCCCGGAACCTTCGCCGCGCTCCCCGCTATTTCGCCGATGCGGCGCGCGTTCGCGCGCGTCCTTGGCGCAGTATCGGACGGTATCCGCCAGCACTTCACGCAACCGTCCGGCCATGAACAGAATCCCATCGAAAACCACGGGGGCAGTGCCGCCGGCGAGCAACGATGCGGCGGCAACGCCGCGTGCCAACGCGACAACATCCGCGCCCGAGCGCCGCCTGCTGTCGCTACCGTTTTTCGGCAGACTCGCGCGCCCCGCGCCCCACTCAACCGGCAACGCCCCGCACGTGCCACAGCCACGCAGCGATATTCGCGCGCGGGCCGCGAAATCCCCGGACCAAAGCGTGTCGCCGCCCAAGGGCCGGCCAAGCACATCGGCGCCATCGCTGTTTACCGCCGCAGACACCGCTCGATCGGCAGAGATGGAGGAACGGCTCGATCGATTGCGCGGGCTCACCATCGACCCGAAAGTGGCGAACGACATTCTTGCCCACGCTGACAACGCAGGGGGTCCGGTGCTGTTCGACGGTTTCGGCCGGATCGAGGATTTTTCGCCGCTGCATCAGATACAGCCGGCGCTGGTGTCGAAACTGGAGAATGCCGTCATAGAGCCGCTAACGAGCACCAATGCGCGCGGCCCGCGCGACGCGCCGCGCGCCGAGCGGGATATCCTCGTTCGGGCAATGCATCTGCTCGGCATGGAACACAATCCAGTCAATCAAGCATTGCTCGATGACGCGAAGAAGCTCTTTCTGTCCGGTTCGTTCAGCCGCAACGCCGTTGCGTCGTTCCTCGAGAACGCCGTCGCACGCGTAGACGACGTTCTGCTGCACGACCAATTCACGAAGCTCGCCACCGAAATCGCGAAGCCGGTAACCGTCCCGCAGCTTGCGGACAACCTGTATGGCCGGACGTTCGAGTCCCTTCTCGTCGACGATCTGGTGCGCTGGCCTCCGAACGGCATGCTGCGCGCCACGCGCGAACTCGGGCGAGGCGTCGTCGAAACGCTTCGATCGTATCCGCCGGCCGTATTCCATGAGATGGTCGACATTCTGCGCAACGACGTGCGGCCTTGGTTCGGGCTTTCGCCGTCGATGGCGCGGTTCCTGGCGCATCCCTCGATGAGCACGTTCGAGGCGAGTATGAGCGATACATCGAGCGGCATTGAAGCGATCAAGGTCATCAACGTGGCGCAACGTATGGTGCTCGCCATTCACAACGTATCGGAGCGCGGCGAAATCGATCGCCCGGGATGGTATCAGCGCTGCTTCGATTTCTACTCCGATTTCCTCAGTTCGCAAAAGCCGGGCGGCAAGTCGCAACTGTCCGGCGTGTTCGCGCGAAATCCAGGTAACTGGCTGCACTATCAACCGAACGCCGCATCGACCAGGAACCCGTGGCAAGGGACGAGCTGGACGCATTCCCGCGTGGTCACTCCGGATCGCCTGTCCCTTTTCGAACAGGACGCGCTCGCACGCGGCCAGCCCATCGTCAATGGCGCATCCGGACAGACCGGCATGGTCGTCTCGCTCGCTCATCATGTCGGCCAAACCCACCCGAACATGTCCCACCGCGATCTGCATCTGGCGATCATGACGTGCCTCGTGTTCAACGGCGGGCATTCGACCGAGGAAGTACTGTTCGCACTCGATGCCACCAAAGGACTCTATGCGCCAGCACGGATCGAGCCCGGATGGGCCAGCGGCTTTCGCGGCGGCTACGAGGCCATAGCCGAACTGGGCGGCACCGAAGCCGACAAGCGCATGCTTCGCGACCGGATGGACACCGCCCTGAAACGGACCATCGCCTATCATGCAAAATACGCCGCCTGACGCGCATGCGCCGACGCAGTACGGCGCGATGGCGGTCGCCCGCCGGGCCCGCGGGCGTCGGCGGGCCGGACGAGCGTCGATCGCACGGGTATCGTCGGTTATCGTTTTGCGCCGCCATCCCGCCAGGGAGGGCAAATCGTGAGTCGCTGAACCGGTGTGCCGCGCATCGGTCAAGCGTCGTTCGACACCTCTCGGGAGCCTTGCATGAAGCCTACGACGCTCGCCCGCGCCGCCTTCTCCTGCTTGACTTGGACTATTGCGCTGCCGCTCGCTTTGGGCCCCGCACCGGCGGTAGCCGGCGACGTTTCATTGGGCGCGGACCAACTTTGCGGCCTGATGAACGCCGCCCGCCCCGACCGCGACGGCCGAGTACGGAATGAACTCGTTCAGGGCAGAAACGGGCCCATCGACACGATTCGCTTCGGGCGGGGCAGCCCGCTGCTGCTCATCACAGGCTATCGGGCGACGCTCCGCGAATGGGACGCCCGCTTTCTAGGGGAGCTTGCACGGCATCACGAAGTCATCGTGTTCGATAACCGTGGCGTTGGCCGCACGGCAGCAGCCGAAGGCCGCTACGGCTCGAACTACCGCATACGCGACATGGCCGCCGATGCCGGCGACGTCATCGCCGCGCTGCGTCTGAAGCACGTGAATGTGATCGGGTGGTCGATGGGCGGCATGATTGCACAGCAGCTCGCGCTCGATGCGCCCGAGAAAGTCGAATCGCTCACGCTCATTGCAACCGCCCCACCCGGGCCAAGCGCCGCGCCGCTCAGGCCCGAGGTGCAAGACGTGCTTTCGAGCCACGGACCCGACGCATTCGGGAAGATCATGAAGGTGCTCTTTCCACCGAGTGCCGTTGCGGACGCAACGAAGTGCTTTGTCAGCGACATGTTCGCACCACCCGGCTACGCGCCCCCCTCGGTACCCGATGCCGTAGCCTCTCAGCAAAAACAGGCGATGGCGGATTGGTTCGAAGATTCAGCCGCCGCAGCCGCTCTGCGTCACGCGCCTGTGCGTACGCTCGTGATCGCGGGTGCCCAAGACGAGGTACTCGCCGACGTCAATGCGACTCAGTTGGAACAGATCGTTCCGCGTGCAGGACTCGACAGGGTCTCGAATGCCGGACATGCGCTGATGTTCCAGTATCCGGCGGCCCTCGCACAGCACATCGACGCGTTCGTGAAGCAGTGATCCCGCACGGCAACCGACGGAGACAGTCGAGCCGGGCGCCGCAGAGCACCCGAGCCGGAGCGGTGCCTCGTACCGAGGGGTCGGATTTCGAGCACGATCGTTCTCGATCCAGACATCGGTATGAGCGCGTCGGCAACAATCGCCCCGACTTCGCGTAGACTGCACGCTAACGTGCGTTCGAACGCAGCAGCGCTCGCCACTCCCCCGATTGAAGGAGACGTCCCGATGTCTGCACAGCCATTGTCCGACAGCGGCACCTTGGAATCGCCCGTGCTCTCGCCGGTACGCGATTTGCGCCGCGTCCCGATCCATCCCGATCATTGGTACCCGCTGGCGTGGTCGAAGGAGCTCAAGCCCGGCAAGACGCTCGGCGTGCGTTTCGCCGGCGAGCCGATCGTGCTCGCGCGCACCGAATCCGGCAAGGTGTTCGCGCTGGAAGACCGCTGCGCGCACCGTCAGGTGCCGCTGCACGCGGGTGTGGTGGACGGGGAGTCGATTCGCTGCGGCTACCACGGCTGGACCTACGACTGCTCCGGTCGCTGCATCGACGTACCCTACCTCGGTAAAGAGCGCCTGCCCAACGGCGTGCGCGCCTATCCCTGCCGCGAGGTGGCGGGTCTCGTCTTCGTCTTCCCCGGCAACGCGGCCCTGGCCGAAGAGCGGCCGCTTCCCGAATTCGCCTCGGTGAGCGACCCGGCCTACAAAACGCGCCGCTTCGGGCGCGAGGTCAAGTGCCATTACTCGTTCATGCATGAAAACCTGATGGACATGAACCATCAGTTCCTGCACCGGCGTCAGATGGGCCAGATGCAGGCGCGCTCGCTCGGCCGGCGCCGCGGCGACGATTGGGTCGAAGTCGATTACACGTTTTCGCGGCAGGCCGGCAAGCAGCCCGTTGGAGAGGCACTGGTTTTCGGCTCGAGCAAGGACCGCGATCAGAGCGACAAGAGCGTCATGCGGATCCGCACGGTCTACCCTTATCAGACGCTGCAGATCCGCTCGACCGAAGGCTCGCTCGTGATGGACCTCTGGATCGCCTACGTGCCGCTCGACGCGCAGCAACGCACCAACCGCACCTTCGGCATGCTCTCGATCCGCAAACCGGGCATTCCGTTCGCACTCGATCTGGCGTGGCCCCTGCTCGTCTGGTTCACGGAACGCATCTTCAAGGAAGACCGCTGGATCGTCGAGCGCGAACAGGAAGCACACGACCAGCAAGGTGCCGACTGGAATCACGAGGTCTTCCCCGTCATCAATGAACTGCGCGATCTGCTGCGCAGCTGCGGCGGGCGCAGCGTCATCCCGATTCGCGAGATCGGATACGACAAAGGCGAATGCTAAAGTAGCGCCATCGTCACCGTATCGCGTATTTGCGCGATCTCAGTCCGCAATCTCAGCATGGCCGCTCGAACGAGGACGCAAGCCGCTTTCCCCGCATCCCGCTCGGGCGATGACACGCCCGACGTTCGCATCTGGCGCGCCCCCGATCTGGGCGCCGAGTTGCTGCGCGGGCGCTTCCACGATTTTTCCTATGACGTGCATACGCACGAAACCGCCTGTTTCGCGCTCATCACGGCAGGCGCCATTCGCATTCGTATGCGCGGCACGGAATTCGTCGCGAGGCAAGGCGATCTCTATGCGATCGAAGCGGACGAGCCTCACGCCGGATGGCCTGTGGACGAAGCAGGGTGGCGGCAAAGAACCGTCTACGTGGATACGGAGCATCTGCGCTCGCTGCTCGGCGCCCGATGGCGGTACGGCACGGGCGGACTCAAAGGCCCGATCATCAGCGATGCCGCATTGGCAAGCCTCTTCCTCGACGTTCATCACGGCTCGGAGACGCACGGCGAGGCGCTGCAACGCGAAGAGCACTATCTGGCGTTCGCCGCCCGTTTGTTCGAGCGGCACATGCGCGGGCCGGCGGGGCCGGCCGAACCCGTGCGCGAGCCCCGGGCCGTCAGTGTCGCCCGCGACTTTCTCGATCATCATCTCGATCGCACGGTGCACCTCGACGATATCGCGCAGGCAGCGGGGCTGCCGATCTACCGGCTGTTTCGCGCATTCGAACGACATACCGGCATGACGCCGCATGCATATCAGCGGCAAGCGAGAGTGCGATCGGCTATCGATCTGATCCGCCTGGGCCAGCCGCTCAGCGAGGTGGCCGCGGCAGCGGGTTTCTCGGATCAGGCGCACCTCACACGCGCGTTTCGCCGGGTCATGGGCGTCACGCCGGGCGCTTATCGCAAAGCCGTACTCGCATAGACGCGTGCCGGCCGTCCCGTCAGCCGGCACGCTGCCCGCTCACCCGAGGCGCTTCATTTGAACAGGCTCAGATTGGCGACGACCTTGCCCACCGGCTTGCGCGCCCCGATCAGTGCCACGCCCACGTACCGCAAGTCCCCGGTAGCCACTTGCGCGACGGCGTCGCGAAACGCGCTGTAATCGGTTGTCTGCTGTCCCTGCACAGGAAAATCGACGATATCGCAGCCCGCCGCGAGCCCTTTCTCGCGGATCTGGGAAAGCGTCGCCTGATCCGCGCTCAAAACCGCGATACCGATGGGGATCAGCCCCGGGTGGGCGACCCCCGACGCGTCGATCAACGGCGCCCCCACAAGGCCGGGATGCCTGCCGCCCACGGTCAGGGCGATGACGGCAGCCGCATTGGCGGCGCGTCCGGCGGACAACTCGCGATCGACGACGATCACGCAGCGCTCAGGTGTGGGCGAGCCTTCGGCAACGGCAAAACCAGACATACATGGATCCTCGAACAAAAATACGTCGATCCATGATGAGACTTTGCGCTGCGCCTGTATTGAACGCTATTGCACGGAGGCGGCCCACGCCGCACGAGGCAGCTTCGCCGCCAGGGGCCGAAGGCCACGCGATCAGAACGAATGACGCATGCCGATTCGAACATCGGCCTGTGTGGCCGTGGTCGACGGCGCAAAGCTGTAGCCGATCACCGCATCCACACCGCTCGATGCTTTCAGATAGTCCGCGGAGATATAGACGTCGGTCCGCTTCGACAACAGATAATGAAGCGCCGCCGACACCTGATTCCAATGGTGTCCCTCGAAATGCGTGTACTGATAGCCACCGACCGCGCTGAAAGCGGGGGTGACCTGCCATGAAGCACCGCCTTCCCCTACGTGCATGTGCGAGGATGCGCCGAATGCCTTGATCGTCGTATAGGTGTAGTTGCCCATCAGCGTCACCGTGCCGAGCTGGTAGCTCGCCCCAACGCCGAAAGTGCCCTGCTTGTCCACGGGAAACGACGTACTCGAATAGAGATCGGTGATCGCGCCGGTGGCGGGGTCCACGCTCACGGTGGGTCTGCCAAGGAACGTACGCGTGCCGATCATCGCATAGGGATCGAAAGCGTAGATCCCATTCGGATTGTTCAACTGTGTGTAGGCGGCACCCATCGTGAAGTCCCCATGCGCATAATGGGCGCCCACGCTGTAAGCGCTGTTCCGATGGAAGTTGCCGGCCACGTTGCCGAACGACCACATGCCGCCGAACTTGAAGCCGTCGATCTCCTTGGAGACGAATTTGACCGAATTCGGCAGCCTGTCCGCGTTGAAGCGGTCGAAGTCGCCCTGGTGAATCGCATAGCCGCTCGCCCATGCCGAAATGTTGTAGAGGGACACCATCTCCGCTGTCATATCGAGCTGATTGCCGAACGACAACGTTCCCCACGGGTTCGATAATCCCACGTAGGCTTGGCGTCCGAACTCGGCACCGCCGAAGGCAAGCCTGCCCGTGCCGAGCTTGAAGCCGCTTTCGAGCGCGAAGACCGCGGACAATCCGCCGCCCAGATCTTCGGTGCCTTTCACGCCCCAGCGGTTGCCGTAGGCAATGCCGTCGTCGAATTTGACGACGTGCGAACCGCCGGTATTGTTCACATACGTAATGCCGGCATCGAGAATGCCGTAAAGGGTGACGCTGCTTTGAGCGTGACTGACGGCGGGCAGGCTGGCTAGCGCCAGCGCAACGCCCGACACGAGCGGGGTGCGCGGAGTTTTCATGGAGGGTCTTCTCGTTGTGGTTCGGGTCTCGGTGCTCGATCGGTGCTCGATCAATGCTCGCTCAGGGCGGCGTTCACGGCATTCAGGCCGTTCGCGCCGCTCGCTGTCGTAACGCCGTCCAGCCAGGCGCCCAGCAGCGCCGGGTTCGCTTTCAAGGCATCGCGCGCGGCGGCATGCACATCCACCTTGTTCTGCAGCACGCTCGCAATGATCCGGTTTTCGAGGTCGACGTTGAACGTCATCTGCTTGAAGAGCCTCGCCACGTTCGTGCATTGCGCGGCAAAGCCTGCGCGCGCAACGGTATTGACCGTCGCCCCGCCATAGTCGGGACCGAAGTAGGCATCCCCGCCGGCCAGATAAGCGAGGTGGAATTTCGTGTTCATCAGGTGCGGCTCCCACGCGAGAAACACGATCCACCGCTTGTCGCGAATGGCACGCTCGACCTGCGTCAGCATCCCCGTTTCGCTCGATGCCACGAGCGTCCAGCTGCCGAGGCCGAATGCCTTGTCGCCGATCATGCGCGAGATGTTCTGATTCGCGGGTGCGCCCGGCTCGATGCCATAGATCTTGTCGTCGAACTTGTCGCCGTATTTCGCGAGGTCGGCGAACGAATGCACGCCGGCCGCCGCAACGTAGTCGGGCACCGCCAGCGTGAACTTCGCATTCGTCAGGTTCGCATGCAGCAGATCGATGGCATGACTATCGATGAATGGCTTGACGAGCGGTGCCTGCGCGGGCATCCAGTTGCCGAGGAACACGTCCACCTGCCCTTTCTTCAACCCCTCGTATGTGATCGGCACGGAAAGGTTCGCAACGTTCTGCCGGTAGCCGAGCGCTTTCAGCACGACGCCCGCAACCGCATTCGTCGCATCGATGTCGGTCCAGCCGGGCGCGGCCATGCGAACCTCGCTGCAGCTTTGAGGCTCCGCCGCCTTTGCCATGACCGGCGTCATGGCCACCACTGCCCACATGACCACGCATACCGCCCGCCATGCCGCCGCCGCCCGGCGCAGAGATCCACGATGTCTGCTTCGCTTCATTTCCCACCCCTTGTGTGTGTTCATGTGGTGCATCTCCTTGGCGCCATGGTCGATGACGATGACCGATGGACTTACTCGTGCGCGACACGCGGAAACCGGGCCATCGCTTCGAGCGTATCGAGTTCGATGTGGTTGCGCATATAGCGCTGGCTCGCATCGGCAAACGGCTGCCAGTCCCACGAGCGGATGCGGCCCTGCGTCGTTGCTTCGTAGTGAAAGCGCCGTCGGCGCTGGCTCGCGAGCACCGCCTCGTGCAGCGCCTGCACGTTCCACCGCTGCGCGACTTCGGCCCGCAACGCGCCTACCGTCGCCGCATAGGCCGGATCGCGAGCGAGATTCGTCAGCTCTCGCGGGTCCGCTTCAAGGTCGAATAATTGGTCGGGATCGGCAGGCGTATGAATGAATTTGTAGCGGCCGCGGCGAATCATCATCATCGGCGCCAGCGCACCTTCGGCCAGATACTCGCCGAACACTTCGTCATGACCGCCGTCGCTGTGCAGATGCGGCAGGAGACTGCGCCCATCCACCGGGTCGGGCCATGCGGTTTCGCGCCGCCCCGTCGCAAGCTCGACGAGCGTCGGCAGCAGATCGATCGTCGAAACGGATGCCGCCACGCGGTGGGGCGCGAATTGTCCCGGCGCATGCACGATCAGCGGCACGCGTGCCGCGTTTTCGAAGAACGTCATCTTGTACCAGAGCCCGCGTTCGCCGAGCATGTCGCCATGATCCGACGTCACGATCACGACCGTATCGTCAGCCATACCCGTCGCCTTCAATGCGTCGAGCATCGCGCCGAATTGGGAATCGACATACGAAAGCGCGCCGTAGTAGGCACGCCGGGCGTTTCGCACCTGCTGTTCGCTCGGCGGCGTGCGATCGTTCTCGCAGACATGGCGCAGCCGCCGCGAGTGCGGATCGCTCTCGTCATAGCCGAGGGTTGTCCGCGGCATGTCGATGTCCGCGTCGCGATAGAGGTCCCAATAGGCCGCGGGAATGGCATAGGGATCGTGGGGATGCGTCAGCGAGGCCACGATGCAAAACGGCCTCGCATCGCTGCCCGCCTGCCGCTCGCGTGCGATGTCGTAGAGCTTCTGACGCACCGTGAACGTGACCTCGTCGTCGAAATCGAGCTGATTCGTGCGCACGCAAGGGCCCGCGTCGAGCACCGAGCTCATGTTGTGGTACCAGCTCGGTCTGCGCTCCGGATGGTCCCAGTCCGGCACCCAGCCGAAGTCGGCCGGGTAGATGTCGGTGGTCAGGCGCTCTTCGAAGCCGTGCAATTGATCCGGCCCGCAAAAGTGCATCTTGCCCGACAGCACCGTGCGATAACCAGCCGCCCGCAAGTAATGGGCGAACGTCAGCGTTTGCGCCGGCAATTCGGCGGCGTTATCGTATGCGCCAATCTTCGACGGCAGTTTGCCTGCCATGAAGGCGAAGCGCGACGGCGCGCAGAGCGGGCTCGCGCAGTAGGCGGAATCGAACACCACGCCTTCGCTCGCCAATGCGTCGATGCGAGGTGTTTTCGAAACCGTATTCCCATACGGGCGCAGCGAGGACGGCGTCATCTGGTCCGCCATCAGGACGAGGATATTCTTTCCGGCGTTGGGCTTCATGTGCGGGGATGTTTAGAATGCGATGCAATGGACTTGGGTGACCCTGGCGCCAATATGTCCGCCCACAATTCGCGTGTGAAGACGGCCGTAGCTTATGGCCCATAAGGCATGCTTATGTCTGAACATGATCGTTTGCCGCCGCTGCAGGCCCTGTCGGTATTCGAATCCGCCGCACGCTTGATGAGCTTCACGGCCGCCGCGCGGGAGCTCGGGTCCACGCAGCCCGCCGTCAGCCAGCGCATCGTGCAACTCGAGGTGGACCTCGGCGCCCCGCTGTTCGAACGGGGGCACCGGGGCGTCACGCTGACCGCCGACGGGCAGCGGCTCTACGAAGCCGTGCGCCAGAGCATTGCGGCGTTGCGCGGCGCGGCCTCCGAAATCCGTGCGCGGCGCACCAAGGGCGCGCTCACGATCCTCACCGACGCCGGCTTCGCGACCTACTGGCTCGTGCCGCGGCTCATGGACCTGCGGCGCCTGCTGCCCGACATCAACGTGAGCGTGGTTACGTCGCAGCAGACGTTCGATCCGCGCCGCGACCATGCCGACGTGGCCATCGCGTTCGGCGATGGCGACTGGTCGCCCTGCACGGCCACGCGCCTTTTTCCCGAGCAAGTCGTTGCCGTCTGCTCGGCGCAGTTTCGCGCGGCCCACCCTCACATCGCGGCGCCGGCCGACCTGCGCGCGGTGCCGTTGCTGCACGTGCAACCCACGGAGCCCGAGCGCTGGCTCGGGTGGAACGGCTGGTTTGCCGCGCACGGTCTATCTGCGCCCCCCGACGAGCAGGCGTCCACGTTCAACAGCTATGCGCTCGTGATGCATGCGGCGCTCACGCATCAAGGTGTGGCGCTCGGCTGGCTGCCGCTCGTAGACGAGTTGATCGCGACGGGGCAGCTCGTTGCGCTCTTCGACGAACCCGTAACGACGGCACGCGGCTATTTCCTCGTCTGTCCGCAAGCGAGGCCCGAAGCGCCGGCGGCGCCGGCATTCCGGCGCTGGTTGTTCGCGGCATGCGCCAATGACGGCGTGCCGGCTGTATCGCCCACTTGATCGGCAAACGATGACCGGCGGTGCTCCGCCTGCGTGGGCGCCGGCCAGTCCCGCGGCGCGAGCGCACCGCCTCTCTCGCTTCATACGTCTCGCTTCATACGCCAAGGTACGGCCGCGGCCGCTGCATGCGTGCCGGTTCGCCACCGGCGAAATGCATTTCCTTTAGAAATGAAATCATTTCAAAACATTCACTTTTTATAATGCTCCAATAGGCATAAATTGCTGCCTGTCAGCAGGAATATCAGCAGGAAAACTGCACGGGTCGAACGAGACTCCGGTTCATTCCCCCCGACACGTCCCACCATTGGCGGACGACGCGACCCAGCCAGCCGTGCCTTCCGCGAAAGAGAACCGCCATGAAAATCAGTGATATTCGGGCAAGCGCATACGCTATGCCGCTTACAAGCCCCGCCTATTCCCGCGGGCCTTTTCGCTTCGTCGATCGCGAATTTCTGATCGTGACCTACCGGACCGATCCCGAGCGCCTGCGAGCGCTCGTGCCGGAGCCGCTGGAAATCGACGTCGACAATCCGATCGTCAAATACGAGTTCATCCGTATGCCGGATTCGTCGGGATTCGGCGATTACACCGAGTCCGGCCAAGTCATTCCGGTCACGTTCGAGGGCCGCCGAGGCGCGTACGTTCATTCGATGTATCTCGACTGCCATGCCCCGACGGCAGGTGGGCGCGAACTCTGGGGCTTCCCCAAAAAGATGGCCGCCCCCACGCTCGAAGTCGACGGCGACGTTCTGCTCGGCGAACTGCGCTACGGCAAATCGCTCGTCGCCACGGCCACGATGGGCTTCAAATATGCGGCACTCAACGCCGCGCAAGCTCAACGTGCCCTCGAAACCCCGGGTTTTCTGCTGAAGATCGTGCCGCACGTGGACGGTACCCCCCGCGTGCTCGAACTCGTCGAATACCACTGTGTGGACGTGGCGATAAAAGGCGCGTGGTCGGGCCCGGCCGCGCTGCAGCTCAATGCGCACGCACTTGCGCCCGTGGCCGACTTGCCCGTGCACGAGATCGTGTCGGGCACGCATATTCTTGCCGATCTCACGCTCGATCTGGGCAAAGTCGCCTACGACTATCTCGCCCCTGAGTCGAGCCGCGCAACGCGTGCGGGTGCGCCGGCCGCTGCCCTTCGACACGAACCCGAGTACGCATGACATCCGCGTGCCGCGGCGCGCAGCGTCCCGGAGCGAGCGCGGGTATAAGGTACGGGCGAGGATAAAGTCGTAAAGAAAGTCATGCTCGGAAACGCAGCGGATGGGTAATATTCGCAGGCACACGCCGGCAGTTGCGCTGGGCGCACCGCGCCCGAACCTGCCGGCGTCATTCGGAAGCTTGCCCGAGGTGACGTCGATGGATCTGAAAGCGCTGCGCTATTTCACCGAGATCGTCCGCCAGGGCAGTTTTGCGCGTGCGTCCGAAGCCATTCCGCTCTCGCAGCCGGCGCTCAGCAAATCGATCAACGGGCTCGAAGAAGAACTCGGGGAACGCCTGCTCGAACGCGGCAGGCGAGGCGTGAGCGTGAGAATGACGGCGGCCGGCGAACTCGTGATGCGGCGCGCCGAAGCCATGCTGCAGGAGAGAAATGCGCTCCTCGCCGATCTCGAGGCGCTGCGCGGCCTGCAGCGCGGCACACTGCGCATCGGCGTGGCGCCCGTGGGCAGCGCCGAAATCTTCGCCAATCTCATCGCTCAATTTCACGAACGCTACCCCACGATCGAACTCGTGCTGCGCGAGCAAGGCAGCGAAGACCTCGAGGAAGCGGTGCGCTCCGGGGAAATCGAAGTTGCTGTCACATTGCTGCCGGTTCGGCCCGATCTCGCGGCGCTTTTTATCGTGAAGTCCCCGATCGTCGTGGCCGTGCCGCGAAATCATCCGCTGGCCGAGCGCAAGCGCGTGCGCCTCGAAGACTTGCGCGATACCTCGTTCGTCATGCTCGAGTCGGGCTTTCTGTTGAATCGACGCATTCGCGACGCCTGTGTGGCGTGCGGCTTCACACCGCGGGAAGTCGCGCACAGCGCGCATCCGAACTTCGCGCTCGCACTCGTGGCCGCCGGTGCCGGCATCATGTGCATTCCCCAGCTCATCGCCGATCGCAATGCGAACGACGGTATCCGCCTGCTCACGCTCGTCAGCCGCGGCCTCGATTGGAGACTCGCGTTCGCCTGGCGCAAGGAAGCGGTGCTGTCCGTTGCCGCGAAGGCCTGGCTCGATCTGATCCGCGAGTATTACCCCCAGCCGCAGGCAATTGGCGTGGGCACGCGCTAAGCCGCATTCCTTCCCGCGAGCCCATGCATCGGCCGCCGCAGCGCGGCGTCGAACGGATTCGTGCACGGCCCGATCGCATCGGCCTGCCGCCTGAGCAACTCCACGACCATCGGCAGGCGGTCATCGCCAAGGCGCGAGGCGAGCGTACCGACGCTCAACGCACCTACTGGATAACCGGTGCGATCGAGGATCGGTACCGCGGCGCCCGCCATGCCATCCAGCACGCCGCTGTTGCGCGCCGCATAGCCGAGCTGCCGCACGCGCTCGATCTCGGTGCGCAGATAGACCTCGTCGAGCACGCCATAACCGCGGATACGCGGCACATTGAAGCGGATGACCTCCTCGCGCTCGGCCTCGGGCAAATAGGCGAGAATCGCGAGGCTCCCCTGCCCGACACCGAGTGCAATGCGTCCGCCGATGTCGCCCGTGAACGAGCGGATCGGAAAAGGGCCCTCGCACAGGTCGAGGCAAACCGCATCGAAGCCGCTCTTCACGAGCAGGAAGATGGTCTCGCCCAGGCTCGCGCACAGCCGCAGCAGCGCGGGGCGGCAAAGCGTGCGCATGCTGCTCGGGTTACCCGCCTGCGCCGCGAGCGCAAAGAAATCGACGCTCAGCCGGTACAGCTTCGACTGCTCGTCCTGCTCGACCATCCCTTCCGCGATCAGCGACTGCAGGATCCGGTGCGCCGTGCCCTGCGTGAGCCCGACAGTTTTCGCCAGATGCGTGACGCGCACGCCATCCTGCTGCACGGCGGCCAACGCGCGCAGTAACGCGAATGCGCGCTGCAGCATGCCGGGGCCGGGCGCGGCGGATCGGTCGGCATCGGCAGTGGCAACGACGACGCCCGTCGCGCGCTCGGGCAGCGATGTTTCAGGCGAAGCGGGGTCCCGCATGCCGGCTCTCCTCGGGGGTTTCATTCAACGGAATACGGCAACCGCCATTGTCGCCTCGGCAAAATTCGGGTGGCATTCGGGTGAGCACGGGATTGACGGGCGCATTTCATGGCTTGCCCGTGCCCGACCATCGGAACGATTCGATACCCTTCCGGATATTCATTCCGTTCAATGGAATTTTTTCGAAATTCATCCCATTGGGCAGAATTCGAAATTGACGCCCCGAAATATGGCTGGCTAGAGTCCGGCTCAGTGACGCACCGGCCCATGCGGTGTGCGAACCCCGAGGCTCCCATGTCGTTTCTCACGCTCACGGATCTGACGAAATCGTTCGGCGAACTCGTTGCGGTTGCCGACGTCAACCTGTCGGTCGAAAAAGGCGAATTCGTGTCGCTGCTCGGGCCGTCGGGTTGCGGCAAGACGACGACGCTGCAGATGATCGCCGGCTTTCTCGACGTCACACACGGGCGCATTACCCTTGACGGGCGGGATATCACGCACGTGAAGCCAAACCGCCGCGGGCTCGGCATCGTGTTCCAGAGCTACGCGCTCTTTCCGCACATGAGCGTGGCCGAGAACGTCGGCTTCGGACTCGACATGCGCGGCGTCGAGAAGGCCGAGCGCGCCGAGCGCATCGGCGCGGCCTTGTCGCTCGTACGCCTCGATACGCTCGCACACCGTTTCCCGCGCGAATTGTCGGGTGGCCAGCGCCAGCGTGTCGCCATCGCGCGCGCCGTCGTCATCGAGCCGCCTGTGCTGTTGCTCGACGAACCGATGTCGAATCTCGACGCCAAACTGCGCGAGGAGATGCAGTTCGAGCTGCGCGCGATCCAGCGCAAGATCGGCACCACCACGATCATGGTCACGCACGATCAGTCGGAGGCGCTGTCTATCAGCGACCGCGTCGTTGTCATGGATTCGGGCCGCATTACGCAGATCGATACGCCCTACCATGCGTACGAACGCCCCGAAAACCATTTCGTGTCGCAGTTCATCGGCAAGGCGAATCTGCTGCCAGGCACCGTCGTCGCGCACGACGGCGAGGCGATCCGCATCGATCTCGGTCACGATCTGGCCGAAACGGGCCGCACCGCCCACCTGCCGCCGCGCGAGCGCGACATACGCATCGGCGAGCGCGTGTCGCTGTGCATCCGCCCAGAGAAGCTGCGGCTGTGCGCGCCCGGCGCGGGCCGCCTCGCCGCCACCGTCACGAGCCGCTTTTTCCTCGGCAGCCAATGGCTCTACCGCGTGGACAGCGCGCTCGGCGAAGTGCTCGTGTGCTGCCAGAACGAAGGCACGGAGCCGCTCGCGGAGGGCGCGCCGGTAAGCGTCGACTGGCACAGCGACGCGGTGCGCGTGATGCGTCGGGAGGCCTGAATGGCTCAGCCTTCCCGTCCGCTGCCGGCCGAAGGCGCGGCAGCCGGCCTCGCACAGCCGAAAACCGATACGGCCGAGGAGAACGCCCAGGGCATCGCCGTCGCCCGGGTGCCGCGCGTATCGATGCGTGCCACGTGGTCCGCTTATGCACCGCTATGGTTGATGTGCGCACCCGCATTCGCGCTCTTCGCGGCACTCGTGCTCGTGCCGCTTGCGATGACGTTCCTGCTCGCGCTTTATCGGTTCGATCCGGCCACGGGCCCGATTGCCGCGCTCCAGTTCGGCAACTACGCGGAAGTGCTCGGCTCCTCCTACTTCCATACGATCTTTGCCCGCACATTCGGCATCGCCGCCCTGACCACCGCGATCTGCGTCGCGATCGGTACGCCGGAAGCCTACGTGCTCGCGCGGATGCGCGACCCCTGGCGCTCGCTCTTTCTGCTCGCGATCCTGGCGCCGCTGCTCGTATCGGTGGTCGTACGCGCCTTCGGATGGAGCATGCTGCTCAACACGAATGGGCTCGTGAATCACGCGCTGAGCGTGATCGGCCTCGGCCCATACAAGCTCGAATACACCACGTTCGCAATCGTGATCGCACTCGTGCACGTCATGCTGCCGTTCATGGTGATCCCGGTATGGACCGCGCTGCAGCGGCTCGATCCACAAACCGAGCACGCGGCGCTCTCGCTCGGCGCGTCCCCATTCACGACGCTGCGCCGCATCGTGCTGCCGCAGCTCGCGCCGGGCGTACTGTCCGGCAGCCTGATGGTATTCGGGCTCTCCGCAAGCGCGTTCGCGATTCCCGGGCTGCTCGGCGGCCGCCGGCTCAAGGTCGCGGCCACGGCCGTCTACGACGAGTTCCTCGGCTCGCTCAACTGGCCGCTCGGCGCGGCGATCGCGATGCTGCTGTTGGTCGCGAACCTTGCGATCATGCTCACGTATTACCGCGTGCTCGAACGCCGCTACGCGCGCAGCCTCGGAGGCGCATCCCGATGAGAAAAAACGGCCCGTTCGCGCTCGCGTTCCACACGCTCGTGATGCTTTTCGTGCTGGCGCCGCTCGCCATCGTCGTGCTCGTTGCGTTCACGCCCGACGAAACGCTGACGCTGCCGGCGCACGGTCTCTCGCTGCGCTGGTTCCGCGCGATTCTCGACTATCCCGACTTCGTCACCGCATTCGGCAACAGCGTGAAGCTCGCGTTCGCTTCGGCCACGCTGTCGCTCGCGATCGCGCTGCCTGCCGGTCTCGCGATCGGCCGCGCGACGTTTCCGGGCCGCGCATTCCTGAACGCGCTGCTGCTCTCGCCGCTCGTGATTCCGGGCCTCGTGCTCGGCATCGCGCTGTTGCGCTTCTTCGCCCTGATCGGCGCAACCGGCTCGTTTTCGTGGCTCGTGCTCGCACACATGATCATCATCACGCCGTTCGTCATGCGGCTCGTGCTTGCATCCGTCACCGGCCTCGATCGCAGTGTCGAGCAGGCCGCATGCTCGCTCGGCGCAGATGCGTGGACCACGTTTCGCCGCGTCACGCTGCCGATGATTCTGCCCGGCATCACGGGCGGCTGGCTGCTCGCATTCATCAACAGCTTCGACGAGTTGACGATGTCGATTTTCATCACGTCGCCGCAGACGGTCACGCTGCCCGTGCGCATGTACATGTATGCGACCGAGTCGATCGATCCGATGATGGCGTCGGTATCGGCGCTCGTCATCTTCATCACGGCCGGCGCGATGCTGCTGCTCGATCGCGTGTACGGCCTCAACCGCATCCTGATCGGCCAACATTGATGACGACGACACCCGTTTTTCGTCCAGCCGCCACCGCGATCGACGATGCTCAGTTCGTACGCCTGGCCGAATGCGACCGCCCGAGCGTTGCCTTCTCGCTCGACGGCCGGCCCGCGCAGGCACTCGCTGGCGATACCGTGCTGACGGCGATCCTCCTCGCCCAGCGCCGCGTGCGCACGAGCGAATTCGGCGGGAGGCCGCGCGCCGGCTTCTGCCTGATCGGCGCATGCCAGGACTGCTGGGTACGCACGGAAGACGGCGCCCGCGTGCGCGCCTGTTCCACGCCGATCGCGGACGGCATGCGGATCCTGACCGACGCGCCCGGGGCAACCAGCGGGGGCGTGCGATGAACGGCACGCTCAAGCCCGTGATCGTCGGCGCTGGGCCGGCCGGCGTGCGGGCGGCGGAAGCGCTCGTCGACGCGGGGCTGCGCCCGGTCGTGATCGACGAGAACGCCCGCTGGGGCGGGCAAATCTATCGGCAGCCGCCAGCCGACGGCGGCTTTGTGCGCGGCAAAGCCGCGCTCTATGGCTTCGAGGCCGCGAAGGCCGACGCTGTGCATCGGACGATGGCCGCCTTGCTGCCGCACATCGATTACCGGCCGAACACGCTCGCATGGGCCTGCGGCGCGGGGCGGCTCGACACGCTGCAAGACGGCCGCGAGGCAACCGTGCCGTTCTCGCATCTGATCATCGCCAGCGGCGCGACCGATCGCGTGCTGCCCGTGCCGGGCTGGACGCTCCCGGGCGTCTACACGCTGGGCGGCGCGCAAGTGGCACTCAAGGCCCAGGGCTGCGCGATCGGCCACCGTGTGGTGTTCGCCGGCACAGGCCCCCTGCTGTACCTCGTGGCCTATCAATATGCGAAGGCAGGCGCGCTGGTCGCGGCCGTGCTCGATACGAGCGCATTAAGGCAGCAGGCCACCGCCGCGCCCGCGCTGCTGCGGGTGCCGTCGACGTTCGCCAAAGGTCTTTACTACATCGGCTGGCTGCGCGCGCATGGCGTCAGGATCGAGACGGGCGTCATGCTCGAGCGCGTGCTCGGCGAGCGGCACGTGAGCGGCCTCGTGTGGCGGCCGGCCGCCGCCAACAGCGATACGCCGCGAGGCACGCTCGAGTGCGACGCGCTGGGCCTCGGCTTCGGCCTGCGTTCGGAAACGCAACTGGCCGATCTGGCCGGCTGCCGCTTTCGCTTCGATCCGCTGAACCGCGCCTGGCTGCCCGAGCGCGACACGGCCGGCCGCACGTCGGTGCGTGGCATCTATGTCGCCGGAGACGGCGCCGGCATCGCGGGCGCCGATGCGGCCGAAGCGTCCGGGCGCCGAGCGGCGCTCGCGCTGCTCGGCGATGCCGGCGTCGCATCGCCCGCGCCCGCCGGCAAGCCCGATGCAGCCGCGCTCGAACGCACGCTCGCGCGGCTCGGCGCATTCCGCGCCGGCCTGGAAGCTGCGTTCGCGCCGCCAGTCGGGCAGGTGACACACTGCCCCGACGAGACGATCGTCTGCCGTTGCGAGGAAGTCGATGCCGGCACCTTGCGCCGCTGCATCCGGAGCGGACAGGCAACGGAACTCAACCGGCTGAAGGCACTGACGCGCGTGGGAATGGGGCGCTGCCAGGGCCGCATGTGCGGCGACGCGGCCGCGCTCGTGCTCGCCGCCGAGACGGGGCGGCCGCTCGCCGACGTGGGCCGGCTGCGCGCGCAGCCGCCCGTGAAGCCGTTTCCGATTGCGGCCGCGCTCGCGGGCGACGAAGTCGCGGCGATTCCCGACGAGGCTCGCGATGAATGAGGGCCGCCATTACGATGTTGCGATCGTCGGTGGCGGGCTCGTTGGCGCATCGGCCGCGCTGGCCCTCGCGCGGCGCGGCTTGCGCGTGGGACTGTTCGAGCGGCGCGATTGCGGCGCACAGGCAAGCGGCGTGAACTACGGGGGCGTGCGCTGCCAGGGACGCCCGGCCGAACAGCTGCCACTCGCGCTGCGCGCGCGCCGGATCTGGGACCGCCTGCCCGAGCTGATCGGAACCGACGGCGAATTCGTCGTATCGGGCCACCTGAGGCTTGCGCGCAGCGACGCCGACCTCGATGCGCTCCACGACTACGCCGTGCTCGCCGGCGAACACGGACTGCCGCTGCAGGTCATGAGCGGCAGCACCTTTCGCGCGCGCTATCCGTGGCTCGGCCGCGCGGCGCTCGGCGGCTCGCTTTGCGCGACCGACGGCCATGCGAACCCGCGCCTCGTGTCGCCCGCGTTCGCGCGCGCGGCCCGCACAGCGGGTGCGGACATCTTCGAACACACCGACGTAAAAGATGTTCGCCACGACGGCGAACGCTTTTATCTGCGCGCCGCGGACCGTACGAGCACCGCCTCGTGGTTGATCAACTCGGCCGGCGCATGGGCGAACACGATCGCCGGGCGCTTCGGCGAAGCGGTACCGATGCAGCCGATTTATCCAAACATGTGGGTGACCGAGCCGCTGCCTCCGTTCATTACGCACAATCTGGGCGTGTACGGCGGCGGGGTGTACGCACGGCAGGTCGCGCGCGGCAACTGCGTGATCGGCGGCGGACGCGGCCAGGGCGACGGCGAATTCGCACAACCCTCCGTCGACACCACCCGTGCGGTAATGCGCGATGCCTGCGCCCTGCTGCCCGCACTACGCGACGCGCTGCTGATTCGCACCTGGAGCGGCGTGGAAGGCTGCACGCCCGACCACAACCCGATTATCGGCGCGAGCCGTACGACGCCGCGCCTGCTGCATGCGTTCGGTTTTTCCGGCGGCGGCTTCCTGCTCGCGCCGGGTGTTGGCGAAGTCCTTGCAGACCTCGTCACGGCCGGCGAAACGGCGACGCCGCTCGACGCATTCTCGATCGGCCGGTTCATCGGCCGTCCCGTGGTGCCGCAGGCCGCACCGGCTGCCCCTTTCCCTCAAGAGGAGACCCCTCGATGAAACTGCTCGGAACGATCGCGGCGGCCGCCGCATTCTGTGTCGCGGGCGCGAGTGCCCCCGCGTTCGCGCAAACGAAGACGATCTACATCGGCATGAACGGCGGGCCGATGGAAAAGGCCTACACGAGCCAGGTCCTGCCCGACTTCGAGAAGGCGAACGGCGTGAAGGTGGTCGTCGTGCCCGGCACCTCGTCGGACGTGCTGGCTAAACTGCTGGCGAACCGCAACAAGCCACAGATCCACGTTGCGTTCCTCGACGACGGCGTGATGGCGCGCGCGGTCAGCCTGGGCGTGTGCCAGAAGCTCGACGATTCGCCTGTACTCAAGGAACTGTATCCGTTCGCGCGGATGAAGGACGACATGGGCGCGGGCGTGCAGTTGGGGATGACCGGCATCGCTTACAACAAGAAACTGTTCACCGAGAAGGGCTGGGCAGCGCCGACGTCGTGGATGGATTTCGCGGACCCGAAGTACAAGGGCAAGGTCGTGTTCCAATCGGCGTCCAGCAGCACGTTCGGGTTGCATGGCTTTCTTGCCATCAACCGATTGCTGGGCGGCAGCGAACAGAACGTCGAACCGGCGTTCAGCAAATGGGCCACCACGGTGGGGCCGAACGTCGTCGAATACATTCCGAATTCGGCGAAGATCTCCGAAATGGTTCAGACAGGCGAGGCCGGGCTCTTTCCGCTGACGCCGACCGCGGTGAGCGACTTGCAGGACAAGGGTATTCCTGTCGCCTATGCGAACCCGAAGGAAGGGCCTGTGCTGCTGCTCGTGGACTTGTGCGTGGTTGCGAACAATCCCGATCCGCAACTGGCGCAAAAACTCGCGCAGTTTCTGCTTTCCGCGCCGGCACAGGCCAAGGCGGCCGAGGCCGGCAAACAGATCCCGACGAATCGTCAGGCCAGGATGCCGCCTGCGATGCAGCAAAGCCTCGGCAATATCGACGATCTCGTCCGCAAGGCCACGGTGGTGGATTGGACTGCGATCAACGCACGGCGCGCGCAGTGGGACACGCGCTGGAACCGGCAGATCGAGCAGTAAGGCTGCGTGACACGCGTGGCAGCGGGCCTGACGCCAGGGCGGAGGGCCGCCCGTTCAGATGCCTCGGCCTGGGCACGGCCCGAACTGCCGCGCGGCGGCCTGCGTCATGCGACGTAGCGCGCGACGCTGACGAACTGGCAAAGGCTGCCTGCCAACACGAACAAATGCCAGATGCCGTGGCCGTGGCGGATGCGCTCGTCATTGAGGAAAAAATAGATCCCGGCGCTATAGACGATGCCGCCGGTCACGAGCCAGGCGGTCCCGCCGGGCGGCAACGCGTGAGTCAGCGGCCCGATGGCGATAAGCGCGAGCCACCCCATTACGACGTATAGCGTCATCGACAAAATACGTGTGCGCCGGCCCAGCGTCAGCTCTTGAGCGATGCCGAGTGCCGCGAGCCCCCAGCTCGCGCCAAACAGCGACCAGCCCCAGGGGCCGCGCAGCGTGACGAGCGTGAAAGGGGTGTAGCTGCCGGCGATCAAGAGGTAGATCGCCGAGTGGTCGCACTTCTGCAGAATGGCTTTGAGGCGCTCGCCGCGCACGCTGTGGTAAAGCGTGGATATGGCGTACAGGACGATCAGCATTGCGCCATAGACGCTGAAGCTCACGACCTTGTAAGCGTCGCCGTCGAGCGCACCCAGCGTCACGAGCGTGACCAGCCCCGCCACCGACAATACGGCGCCAACGAGATGGCTGATGCTGTTGAAACGCTCGCCGACGTGCACGTCGCTCTTCCTTTTTGCAGTTTCTTGAACGGAGTGCTCACATGATACCGACTGCCGCGCGGGAGAAGAAGTAACTTGCTGTCACGTGCGGCTCGATTTGTATCCGATTCTTGCTTCGGATGCGTGTTTCGACCGCTCTCCTTCATCCGGCGCGCAGAGGCGGCCGCTTCGTTTTGTCGCAGGGGCAGGCATAGGCGGGCCGCTCATCGGCGCCGTTGCCGATCCTCCAACGTAGCGCGGCAGCGACCATACTCCGCTACGTACATCGCGATACCTTGAACGTTCTCCTGGAAAACCGTGATCTCCTCATCGCTCAGAACAGGCTGTGAGGCTTGCTCTTCCTTACGTGTGCGCGCCACTGCAACGAGCGTCAGCGCAGCCATCGTGCTCGTAAAATCGTTCAGCAGCCTGCTCGTACGCCACAGTTGCTCGGTGGCCGAAAGCAGCCCTTGTTGAGCTTCGGTAAAGCGCTTCATCTCGGCAGCTAAATCACGCACGCTGTTGTGCACGTTCCAAAGGGGGTAAAACCGATCACCAAACAAGGCTTCCATACGCGCCGGATCGTGCGTTTCGAAAATATGCGGGTCCTCGCGGGCAAAGAATGCCGCCTTTTCAGGCGGCACTGGGGGGATGCGGTTGCCGAGGTCGTTCAGCGACTCCTCTGCTTCGGAGAGATTGGTTTTGACTTTCTCATCGCATGGCTTATATGGCCTCATTCCGAATGGATCATCGCCTGTCGGCTTGCAGAACGCGGTTGGCGATACCGATAATAGGCCCGCAACCACGACCGCCAGCGCGCCGATGGCAACCTGCTTTTGCCGCCATCGCTTTCGTTGCTTGCGCTGCGCCGGAAGGGAGGCCGGTAAGCCTGCATCGGTCGAGTACATGACGAATCTGCTCCTGACGTCGCAACGAGTGTGATTAAAGCCCCAATCGGTCCGACCGCACGATGGTGGGCCCGATAAAAACGAGCTTGCGCAACGACGCATTCGGTCCGTGCGGCTGCATTTTGAAATGCGGGCGCCGCCAGTGGCCACGAACTTCTCGATGCTCAGTGCAATCTGGCGGCAACAATGCGACAGGGGCCATATCGAGAATCGCGGGCCCGACGATGTGCTTGTCGTACAGCATGTCTATCTCTGCCAGCCGCTCCACGCGCCGGCGTTTTCCCAATCCATTGAAATCGCGCGGCGCGCTCGAATAGGCACGATCGTGCACGACCTGTGCATCGCGTGCGTTCAGATATAGCAGCATCTTGAGGGCGTAGTCGAGTGCGTTGCGCCAAATCTCCTTCGCCTGCTCGTTTTCAGAACTCGCGCTGCCGAACTCTTCATCGATCAGCTGACGGAGTGTCTTATCCGGCTCGCCGGTCGGCAAATTGAGTGCCTCCATATAAAGTTCACTGTTTTCGTCGAACGCCCCCATCCAGGCTACGAAGCTTATCGACTGCGCATATCGGAAAATTCCGATCGCTTCGACACCCTTCGGACGCCCCCATCGGCCCGGCTCTGGAATGATGCACAGCGTCTCCACGGGCAAACTCAGCATGCCGATAGGCACGTCGTCGGCAATGTACGCGGCATCGAGCAGCCGGTGCAGCGGCGGCGTCGGCTCATAAAAGATACCGCTGCGAACCTCGAATGCCAGCCACACAGCGCTGTACGACGCAGCGGTTGCAATTTGAAAAGCGGAAAAACCTTCGGCTCCGATTGGCAACAAGTCTTTCGCCTGTAGTTGAACCCGCCTCATCATGCGCGGAATGGGCATCGCCTTCAGCGTTTCCGTCATCGGCTGCGACGGAAGCAGCGCATCGACCGCTTCGCGCCATGCGTGCCACGCCGCCATCGCTCCGGTCACACGGTACCGAACCAGTCCCGGCAGTCGCGCGAGCCGCTGTGCGCTCGCCGCTCGAGTCGGGAACATCGCATCGATAAGGCAATGTCTGACCTTGGACCATCGTCTATCGTGGAGTTCTTCGGCCGTCATGGAGCGCTCTATCAGCGGGCGCTGCCGACGCTGGCGCGTGTAGGCTGTCACTGTGGACGGCTCGTGCGTCACGACAACATCCATCGCCCCTGGAGCGATGACGGTCCGCGCGTCCCAGCCGATCTCGATCCATAGGTCGGCCAGCCGCATCGTCACGCCGGCCGGTGGTGCGAGCATCTGTAGCCACTCCGTCAACTTCGGCGCAATGAGTGCCCAAACGTCTGCGGCCAGCGATTCTGCCTCTCCTCCGTGCTGCGGCCGCAATCCGCCACTGCTGATCAACATCGTGACGCCCGGAACCAAGCCGCTGCATCGGACCGGCTTGCCCTTGAGCGCCATCGAGGCAACGATGGCCGTCGAGAAAATGTCGCGTGTTGCGGGGTTCTCGTTGCCGGGAATGACGAAGCGTGCTCCTTCGTGGAAATCGCTCAACCGTGTTCTCCTCCTGGGATGGTTGGCCTCTTAGTGTGGCTCGCCGGGCGGGAGCCGATGCGTTTCCCCGCTGTAGTGCCCGATCGCTGCGCGTTAACGCATAGTCGTGGCCGTTATGTCGTTGTTTTGTTTTCGTCGTGGCGCTATATGCAAGAGGCAGACAAAGTCTCGCCTTACAGGTTTGCACCCCGCTGCGGTCTCGGTCGTGCAGTCACGGCCTTCGCTTCGTCGATCAGCGTTTTGACATTGCCGTTCCATTCCGGTAAGGGCACGGGGCTAGCGGCAAAGCCTTCGAGCCGCGAACAGCATCGCAATCGCGACGAACAACGACTTGCCGGCCCAAGTCATCATTTGAGCCCTCATCAGATGGCGAAAAGATGCGCCTTCATCCCATGGAAATCGTAGATCCCCGGCTCACCAGCGTGCACCCACATGTCACGCGGTGTCCGTGCAACGCTACCGGGCTGCCGCTGAGCATGCTTGCTTCATCGCCCTCCGCGATGGTCTGCTGGCCGTGCTCTTTGCATTCCACTGTGTCGCCCTTGCGCGCGATGGGCTTGCCGTCGACGATGTCTTCTTTCGATCCCGTCGTAACGGTCCCCCCATGCGGTGCCAGCGTGTCACCTACGACAATAACCTGACGAGACAATACGTTCTCCTTTACGGTCATGTTTCCCTGATGCTGGCAGCAATCGAGCGTCGCAGGAACTACAGCCGGATATTTAGGACACCCGGCGTACCCGTTTCCTCGTTCGGGCTACCCAGGTAGGTCCATCGGATGTCCGTCACGCCAATATCGATGAACCGTGCGGCAGGGTTTGGAAACGCCGCATCCTTTTCGACGAAAGCCTGCTGGTCCCACCGGTTGTATAGCCCAGCAAGAGGATGATCGTCTACGACGCGACCCTCCCATATTCCAATTTTCGGGCAAAGCTGCCCGCCGTTGCATTGAATCCGCGAACTTGGCTTCGCGACTTCACGCAGCAGTCCGACGTTGACCATATGGGTCACAAAGTCCGCTCGTTGCGGAGGCAATGCATACGCCTCACCGAGATAGTGCCACTGCACCCGCTCGGCTGGCAGCCAGTCGTGTTTCGATGGTTCGAAGCGCTCTCCAGCCGCGTACCACTCGGGAACATTATGGCGGGCGGGCAGCAATTGCGACTTCGGCAGCGACTCTGCGCCGTACAGTGCAAGCCAGTACCCGTCTTGCGGCACGAGTTGGTCGCCTGCGACTTTACCAGCACTTTGTCCTAGCGGTGCCACGGCATAGCCTTGTGGGATACGCTCGCGCTCATTTAACGATTCCCCCTGTTGCGACCTCTGGGACGATGGCGTCACAGCCTTTGCACCATCCACCAGCGTCCTCCCATTACCATCCCATTTGGGTAACGGAGCGGGCGGTAGCGGCAGGACCTTGTCTAGATTGGGTAACTTTAAACGACCACCGTAGAATTCGAGTGCGTCGCCAAGTTTGCTGTACCGCTCCGCACGAGCCTTGTCGAGGTGGCCTACGATATTGCGGCCATTCGTGAGGTTCATACCATTAAACTCGGAATATAGCGTGTTTGCACATTTTGCACTGCCGAGTTTTACCCCCTCATGAAACACCCTTAAGGCCCGGAGCTTGGATTCAGGCGTGGTGCCCTTGTAGAGGTATCCCAACGCTTCCGCAGCATCTCCATACCCCTGTGCCAATGCGCACTGCAGCATTTCAGTTGCTACGGGAACATTGCTCCAAAATCCCTGGCTGGGATCGTCATAGGTCGCAGCAAGTTTGTCGCCGAGAAAAGTCATGGCCGCTGGGCTACCCAGCTCGGCCGCGCGTTGGAAGAACGCATAAGCACTTGTGGCGCCCCCTCCCTTGACAAGCCCGTTCTGGTGGTAGACACCCATCACGTCATATGCATCCGGCACCTTCAATTTCATCGCCTTTTCCACCCAGCGAATCGCCACCTCAGGATCGTGTTCTGGAACCGCGTAGTCACTGAGGATCAACGACGCGAGGTTGAGCATCGCCCTCCAATGGTTACGCTCCGCAGCTTGCGTATAGAGCTGATAGATCTTCGGGTAGTCGCGTTTCTGATAGAAGATATCCGGATCGTCGAGTGCCAGCGCCTGCTGAAACCATTGCTCCGCTTGCGGGTCGACGGCAGGGACGTGCTGATCTTGATAGACGCAGGTAAACGCCTTGCGATGAGGGTTGAACGGCGGCAACTTCTCGTAGCGCGGCAGCTCGGACATACTGTTACTCAGCTTGTTGGTCAAAGTGGTAAACGAAACGGCCTGCGAACCGGCTGGCGGTACAAGACCCACAACTAACAGTCGCAAAACCAGGGTGATCAGTGCTGCGTGAAAGCCATGCTTGTCAGGCATAGTCAGTGTTCCCTGAGGATGGAATGGTCACCGAGGCATGCATTGCCTCCGTGGAACGATGATCCTCGAATGGCAAAAGAAATCCTGTCATTGGTTGCCCCTTCTTCATCTGTGTAAAGTTGTCTCTCATACGAGAGATCCAATCCTTAAACACATTCGGCAAATCGGCGGCACGCCCGCTACCAAGCGCCCCCCCTCCAGAGTTCAGACCAAATACCCTCTCTCGAAGCTCGGCCACAGATCCAACCCCGGTTGACCTGCCCCCTTCGGTAGGGCCAACCGGCTTCTAGCAAAGTCCCTTTAAACCAGCTCCTGGAAAGTGGCAGGAGCATCCGCTGTTGCCCGATGTTTCGCCGCGAACTCTGCTGGCGAAAGATAATTCAATGCGCTGTGGGGCCGGTCCTCGTTGTAGTCCTGACGCCACGCCGCGATGACCGCTCGGGCATGTGCAAGGCTCTTGAACCAATGCTCGTTAAGGCATTCGTCGCGGAACTTGCCGTTGAACGATTCGATGTACGCATTCTGCGTCGGCTTGCCCGGTTGAATCAATTTCAACGTAACGCCACTGGCGTAGGCCCATTGGTCAAGCGCCCGGCTCGTAAATTCCGGTCCCTGGTCCGTTCGCAGCGCTTTGGGATAGCCCCGGAAACGTGCTGCCCGGTCTAACGCTCGTGCGACGTACAAGCCGGACATGCCGTGGTCCACGACGATATCAACAGACTCCTTGGTGAAGTCATCGACGATAGTCAGGCACTTCAGACGCCGCCCGTTCGACAGCGCATCCATCACGAAATCGATTGACCAAACCTCATTGGGACCGCCCGGCAAAGCCAACTGCTCACGTTCAATCATGACGCCGTGGCGCCGACGACGGCGTCGCACGGCCAGCCCAGCCTCACGGTAAAGGCGATGCACGCGCTTGTGGTTCGCGTGAATGCCCTCGCGCTCCACGAGTGCATGCAGCCGCCGGTAGCCGAACCGCCGGCGCTCATGCGCCAGTTCCACCAGGCGCGCCGTTAGCGCTTCGTTCTCGTGGTCCGGTTTCGACTCGTAATGCAACACGCTGCGAGACAGCCCAACAAGCCGGCAGACACGGCGCTCCGAGATGTCGACCTTCTCCCGAATCGCCGCCACTGCCTCGCGCTTGGCTTGTGGGCTCAGGGCTTTCCCTTGACGACCACCTTCAGCGCTTCCATGTCGAGCATCGCTTCGGCCAGTAGCTTCTTCAGCCGCGCGTTCTCGACTTCCAGGTCCTTCAACCGGCGCGCTTCCGGCACCTCCATGCCGCCGAACTTCGCGCGCCACGTGTAGAACGACGCGTCACTGAAGCCGTGCTTCCTGCACAGCTCCTTCACCGGCATGCCGGCCTCGGCTTCCTTCAGAAACCCGATGATTTGTTCTTCCGTAAAGCGCTTCTTCATGTTCGTCTTCCTCTCCGAAAACGAACTTTACTAGGTTCCGACTGGCCCGGTTTGATGGGGGCAGGTCAGTGGAAGTTAAAGGCGCGGCCGACGTGCGCGCTGCCGACCGCAACATCGCCGCGCTGGCCGTCGATGGCGTGTACCGCACCGATCATCCCCCTGGCCGTCGCCCAAGGCCAAGCGGTGCCCGACCGCGACCTGCGCGAGGTAGTGGCCGCGTATGTGCGCCGGCTCGAAGCCCTGCGCCGCGCCGGTATCGTGGAGTGAGAAAGCCGAAGGCGTCTGGCGTGTCCCTGGTGACCTGGCCGAACGAGGCCGCCAGTACGACGCGCAACGTCTCGGCGGCGGCGTGGCGTTGGAACTGAAATCGCACCTGCCCATCGAGCGGCAGGTCCACGTCATCGGCGCCACCTGGCTCGACCAGCAGTTGATCGCCGGCGGCAAGGAGTTGGGCAATCTGGGCTTTGGGGCCGAGGTCCAGAACGCGCTAAGCGAGCGCGCGGACTTCTTGGCCGGACAAGGACTGGCCGAGCGTCGCGGGCAGCGTGTCGACCTCGCCCGCAACCTGCTGGCGACGCTGCGCGGGCGGGAGGTGGCACAGGCTGCGAAGGACATCGCCATAGAAACCGGCCTGGGACATCGGCCGGTGGCCGACGGGCAGCGCATGGCCGGCATCTACCGACGCAGCGTCATGCACGCCAGTGGGCGCCACGCCATGCTCGATGACGGCAACACGGATTTTCGCTCGTGCCGTGGAAGCCATTATTCGAGCAGCGGCTGGGACAGCAGCTGGCTGCGACTGTGCGTGGCGGCGTGTCTTGGGAATCGGGTCGGCAGCGCGGCCCTTCCGTTGGGTAACAGATTCTCATGCTGCCAGGCGTTGTCACTGGCCCTCTCGTCGGAAAGCTTATTGCATGTTTCGGCGTGCGCCGAGTTTGTCTGTTGGGCTATCGGGCCAATGCGTCGGTTATTCGCTTCTGGCGCTCAATCCCGGATCGCTTGCCATTGGGTATCTGGGCGCGGAACGGGAGTCGCTGCCGCCTTGGCGCCGCTGGATCTCCGATTCGAACTCGACACCTTCGGATCACGTCTAACTGATGCCAGCTTGGGACTCATCGCATTTGTGCTGGCAAGCGTTGTAGTCCCGAGCTTCACACGCAGCACGCGCGCAGCGGCAAGCTGTCGACCAGAATGGAATGTCTTCAAGCCAAGCGCCTTGGCTGATGCCTCATAGCTCCAAGTGGGTGCTATCGGTTCTGTTCGGTTGTTTGCTGTGCGTCGAATACTGAGCGCGCAGCTTCAATTTCTGGCTGGTGTGACTGTACCCATCGAACCAGCATGCACAGCGGGTCGATCAGCGAGTGTCCCAAGGGCGTCAGCTCGTATTCCACCTTCGGAGGAATCGTTAGAAAGGCTCGACGAACGACCAGGCCATCACGCTCAAGACCGCGCAGCGTCAAAGTCAGCATGCGGTGCGAAACGCCAATGATGGCCCGCTTCATCGCGTTGAAGCGCATCGGGCCATTTGCCAGGGCGCCAATCACCATGATGGCCCACTTATCGCCCACGCGGTCGAGGATCTGGATGATCGCGCGACACGACGCCTGGCCTGCCTCCCCAAGCTCCGTGATCGTTGGTTGCTTCGTCGGTCCCGTGCCCATTGTTCCTACCTATTAAAAGCGAGCAGCACGCAGTCCGGCTACCGCATTAAAGGAACATGGATGTTCCTGGAGAACATCCGCGTGCGTTCTTGTGCCGTCGAGTTTACAGGAACAAAATGTTCTCTATGAATATTTATAACTCGGAAGGTGCTAAATGAAAGTCGGTGTCAGTGGCGCGAGCGGTCAGCTCGGCAAAGCAATCGTTCAGGATCTCATCGCCAGCCACGCCGGGCACGGCGTCGTCGGCATCACGCGCAACACGGAAAACATCCCGGCCCCGGCGGAAAGCCGGTTTGGCGACTACGATCAGCCGGCCAGCCTTGCAGCGGCCTATCAGGGTCTCGACGCCGTCGTCCTCATCCCAAGCGTTGATGTCATGCCCGGCGCGCGGGCCAAGCAATTCGTGGCGGCGATCGACGCCGCCGTCGAAGCGGGCGTGAAGCACATCGTCCTGGTGTCGAACGCGGGCACCAAGGACCTTCCTGTGCCGTCGATGCACGTTGATTTCTGGGTTGCCGAACAGCACCTGATCCGTGCTGATGCAGCTTGGACCATTCTGCGCATGAACCTCTACGCGGAGGTCGTCGCCCAGGAGGCGCAAATGCTGATCGCCAGCGGCGCGCTGATCGGCCTTGGCGAGGAGTCGGCTGGCTTTGTGGCGCGCGAGGACCTGGCGGCCGCCACGGCTGCCGTGCTGGTCAGCGGCAGACATGCGGGTGCGATCTACGACATTACCGGGCCCGAGCGTCTCACCGGCGCGGAGAAAGCGGCGATCGTTGCCGAGGTCACCGGCAAGCCACTCGGCTTCGCGGTTGTCACCGAGGACCAGTTTCGTGGCGGCATGGCGCAAGCGGGTCTTCCCGGGCCGATCGTGGACTTCCTCGTCCAGGTCAAGCAGGGTATGGTCGGGCACGCCTACGACATCGTCACCGGCCATTTTGAACTGATCACTGGCCGCAAGCCCCGCCCGCTGCGCGACGTCATCGTCGCCGCTTTCTCGTGAGGGCAAGGAACATGGATGTTCCTGGAGAACATCCGCGTGCGTTCTTGTGCCGCAGAATTTACAGGAACAAATGTTCTCGATGAACGTTTCTAACTCGGAAGGTGCCAAATGAAAATCGGTGTCAGTGGTGCGAGCGGCCAGCTCGGCAAAGCAATCGTTCAGGATCTGATCGCCAGCCACGCTGGTCACGGCGTCGTCGGCATCTCGCGCAGCCTGGGAAACATCCATGCCCCGGCGGAAGGCCGGTTCGGCGACTACGATCAGCCGGCCAGCCTTGCAGCGGCCTATCAGGGTCTCGACGCGGTCGTCCTCATCCCGAGCGACAATATCGAGCCCGGCGCGCGGGTGAAGCAGTTTGTGACGGCGATCGACGCCGCCGTCGAGGCGGGCGTGAAGCACATCGTTCTCGTGTCGGTGGCGGGTACGAAGGACCTCGCCGCGCCGTCGATGTACGTCGAGTTCTGGGGGGCCGAGCAGCACCTGATGAGCGCTGCGGCAAGCTGGACCATCCTGCGCATGAACCTCTACGCGGAGGTCGTCGTCCAGGAGGCGCAGATGTTGATGGCCAGCGGCGCGCTGATCGGCCTCGGTGAGGAATCGGTCGGCTATGTGGCGCGCGAGGACCTGGCGTCCGCCGCTGCCGCCGTGCTGGTCAGCGGCAGCCATGCGGGTGCGATCTACGAGATCACCGGGCCCGAGCGTCTCGCCGGCGCGGAGAAAGCGGCCATCGTCGCCGAGGTCACCGGCAAGCCGCTCGGCTTCGCGGTTGTCACCGAGGACCAGTTTCGAGGCGGCATGGCGCAAGCGGGTCTTCCCGGGCGGGTCGTGGACCTGGTCGTCCAGATCAAGAAGGGCATGGTCGGGCACGCCTACGACATCGTCACCGGCCATTTCGAGCTGATCAGCGGGCGCAAGCCGCGGCCTCTGCGCGACGTAATCGTCGCCGCCTTTTCGTGAGGACCGCGCCATGCTGGACAAGGACCAAACCATGACGGATGCGCTGACGGTCGAAATCTGGCACGACGTGATCTGCCCGATCTGTCCCATCGGCGTCCGCCGCTTCCGCAAGGCCCTCGACCAGTTCGATGGCCGTGACCGGGTCAAAGTCGTCTACCGCTCGTATCGGCTGATGCGTAACGTCGTGCCGCACAGCGTGGACGAGCACATCGCCCACAAGTTCGGCCGAGGTCAGAAAGCCGCGCCGATCCTGAAGCAGGTCTCGCAGGTCGCCGCCCAGGAGGGCATAACCTACGATCTCGAGAATACGCTGGCGGGCGATACGCTGGATGCCCATCGGCTCCTTTATCTGGCTGGTGCTGACGGCAAGCAGAAGGCGTTGATCGAGCGTTTCCATCGGGGCTACTTCTCCGAGCACGCCAACCTGTTCGATCCGGACGCGCTCCTGCGCCTCGCGGTCGAGGCCGGGCTCGACGAACCGAGCGTTGCGGACGTCCTCGACGGCGACCGCTTCACAGCCAATGTTGAGGCGGACCAGGCCGAAGCGCATGCGCGCGGCATCCGGAGCGTGCCGCACTTCCTGATTGATCGCCGCATCTCCGTCAGCGGGGGGCAGGCGCCGGAAGATTTCCTCGCGGCGCTGAATAGCACGTGGACATCGCGGCCGCCACTGGAAGGTAACTCGTCCGCCGAACTCTCATGCGGCGACGACGGCTGCTACGCCCCGATCAGATCCTGACGACCGATTCGAATCCGCAGAGCGACGCGGACTGCCCTTCTTCCGCGCATTCTCAGCCAACCGAGAACCACTTCGACCTGGCTCTTGTGTTCTCTGCAAGTCCAATGCGCGCGAGGCGCCGATGGACCATTCCTCAATTGCGCAGTTCCGATTTGCCAAGCGGAAATGATTATTCGGTGGAGTGTGTATGGAGCTACGTCATCTTCGGTGCTTTATCGCAGTGGCAGAGGAGCTTCATTTCGCGCGCGCGGCCGAGCGACTGCATATCGAGCAGTCGCCACTGTCGCGCGCGATCAAGGAGTTGGAAGAAGAACTGGGAACACGGCTCTTCGTGCGCACTACACGCAGCACTCGCTTGACTCGCGCAGGTCAGTTGTTCTCGGAGAATGTGGCGTGTGTCTTTACTGCCCTGCAGCAGGCCGACAGCGTGCAAACTACGACCCATGGCTACCACGGTCAGTTGCGAGTCGCGTTATCTGATGGCATCCCGTCATCGCAATTCTCGACCTTTCTCGCGCTGTGTCGCCAAGAGGAACCCGAGATCGAGATACGCCTGTTCGAGGTTCCCTTGGCGCAACAGATCAAGGGGTTACACGATGACCTGTATGACGTAGGCTTCGCGCGGTCGGATGAAGCCGGCGATGGAGTCGTTGCTGAGGCGGTGTCGAACGAGCCCTTGATGGTTGCCGTGCCCGCTCGACATCCTCTGCTGACACACAAGCGGATTCCGTTAAAAGAGGTGTTGCGCTATCCGTTGGTTCTCAAGGATCTTCATGACTGCGAGGGCTACGCGCGGCAGATCGAGCGTGTGCTGCGACGGGTCGATCAAAAGCCGTTGATTGTGGAGCGTGTTGCGTCCAACGACCTGATGCTTGCGCTAGTTGCGGCCGGCTATCAAGTACGCCTTGGCTCGCCTTGGTTCGACTTTCTTGGCACACACAGGTCTATCACCCCTGGGGCTTGTTTGAGTGGTGGTTTTCCTTTGATGCCTACGCGCCGCGCATCTTCGATACGGCATCCGCAGTTTCCTCATCGCACAGTCGATCAAGCAGATCGACAAGCTGCCAATACAGCCACCGACTCGGGCGACTTGCCGCGCAGGAAGAGATCCGTCGTGGCCAGCCCGGGCTGGGCGCAAACAATTGCAAGAGCCGCGATAGGCATCCCGCGGCCTAACGGCTAATGTGATCCGCCCCGTCCATCTCCCTGACGAAGGCGACCAGGCGCTCGCTGAGCCTGACCGGCTGCTCCTGCTGGATCCAGTGACCGGCACCGTCAATCAGCTCGATGTCCCTCATTCCCGTCGTCGCCTTCGTCGTCATCATATCGAGCGCGCCCGGCGCCGACCAGGTGCCCCAATCGCTCCTGCCTCCGATGAAAAGTGACGGTACATCGATCGTCCTGCCCGAGAACAGGCGCAACTCAGCGTTTTGGTCAGGATCGGAAAAAACGCGGTACGCCTGCAGCGCGCCCTGGAACCCCGTGCGGTCATACTCCTGCGTGTACACCTCAAGTTCCGGCTCGGTGAGCCATTTGCTGGCCAGCACCTCGGCGGCGGAAGGCTGAAATGGAGCGACCGTCTCCGGCATCGTCTTGCCGAGGTCCATGACGTAATAGGTGGGCATCTGTGCAAGTTCTGCGGCGGTTAGCGCCTTCAACGGATGCGGCTTGTTTCCCGGCCAGTCGGCGCTCTTGACGTAGAAAAATGCACGAAGGAACGCGTGTAAGCCCTGAGGCGGGTGCCACATGTCCTGGTTCGCCTGACGACTGCTCAGATACTGCTGGTAATACTTCCTGGGCGGGTCAAGCGCCGCCAGCGCGGCCGCCAGCTTCTGGTTGCCCGTGTTCGATTGAACCGGCGATACCCCGCTTTCCGCAGTGTTGAACGCAAGCGCCGGCGGACCGGGGAACGGTGCGCTCATCAGCACCACCGAGGGAAAGACGTCAGCTCGCGCTAGCGCGCAATAGGCCGCCACGGGCGAGCCGAGGTCGTGCCCGACGAGCATGGCCGTGCGCCTATACCCCAACGCCAGAATCAGACCGAGGGCGTCACGCGTCATATTCAGGAGGCTGAAGGGCGCCAGCGGGGTGTCATAGTCGTTCACCCAACCGGTCGTGCGGCCAAAACCCCGCTGGTCAGGCGCCACGACATGGTAGCCGGCGTCAGCAAGAATCGGCATCACGTGTCGCCAGCCGTAAGCCAGATCGGGAAAGCCGTGCAGAAGCAGTGCAAGCGGCCGGCCTGCCCTTTCGTAACCGGCCTCGAGAATATGGACATCGAGCCCGTTGACGCCATGGATCATGCGTGAGCGGACCCCATTGGGGAGCGTTCCCTCACCATATGTTGACGTAGTCAAATCGATTCCTCCTGGGGGGTTTGCGCGGGCGGGCCGAATTAAAGAGGCAACCAGGCCGACCGCGCCCATCGCCAGAACGGCTCGTCGGGACATCGATGGCGTCAATGGGTCGGGAGGCATCGCTCGTACCCATAATATGGTGATCGCCATAGTATGGCGATTGACATAGCCGGGTCAAGCTAAACGTGGTACGTTTCTGGTATGACACGCAAGACTGACGCGCGCGCTCGCGCGATCGCCGCGGCCGAACGGCTGTTTCGCATCCAGGGCTACACCGCGACGGGACTGACCCAGATCCTTGAAGAAAGCGGTGCGCCTAAAGGATCGTTTTACTTTCACTTTCCCCGCGGCAAGGCACAACTCGCCGAAGAAGCCATCGACAATTACGTTGCGAACCGGATTGCGGTGCTACGGGACATCTCGGCGAATACGACGGGTGATCCGCTGAAGTTCGTTCGTCAGATTTTTCGGACATTCGCGGCCGAAATGGTCGCCTCTGATTTCCAGTACGGGTGTCTGATGCAAAATCTGGCGAACGAGTTGCCCGCGCTCGATGCTGAACTGACCGAACGGGTAGCGCGCGGATTTGCTGAGTCGACCGGAATTATCAGGGAGCATTTCAGGCAGTGCGGCTTCACTCCCGCGCGCGCGTCCTCTACTGCAACCGCCCTGGTAGCCGCCCTCGAAGGGGCACGGACGATCGCCCGCCTGGAACGCACGCCGGCTGTGTTCGGCGCGCTGGCAAAGGTGAGTGTCCAAAGGTGCGCTGCCCCCTCAAAGTGATCGGGTGCGAGGTTTCCATCGGACGGAACTGACACCGATCATGTGTAAGCGCGCGATCTAGCACACCGAGCTCATAGGGGTGCACGGAGGTTGACGTGCCAGGCGGCGGCGCATCGATCGGCAAGGCGCTTCGAATGCATCGACCAGATCAAGCTTAGCGAGCGGCGGTGGTCAGTTTTGCGAGATTGAACGGCAAGAGGTCGGTCACGTCAGCATCCGGTTCTCGCTTCGGTAGTTCGGTGAGTACGTGCACGAGGTAGGCGTAGGGTTCGACGTTGGAAGCCCTGCAGGTCAGCATAAGACTGTAGATCATGGCGCTTGCCTTCGCGCCGGCAACCGTGTCACTGAACAGCCATGAATTTCTGCCGGTACAGAATGGACGGATGTCTCGCTCGATGACGTTATTGTCGATGGGGGCCAGCCCGTCGCTCACGTAGCGACACAGATACGTCCACTGGTTTCGCGTGTATGGGATTGCCTTGCCCAGCAGACTTTCTGGCAGGACTTGCGGCGCCTGGTCGTCCAGCCACTTTCTGAATGCCTCGAGTAGTGGCACGCTGTGTTGCTGACGCAGGCGGTATGTGTAGTCAGCGCGCGTCTCGCGTTCGGGCAGATCGGCTTTGGTGAGCGTTTCGACCTGATACAGCGCCTTGAAGTATTCCAGCGCCTGCGCGGCACGGCCACCGGGTTTCTTCATGCCCTTGAGCGCTTCAACGAAGGCGCGACGGGCGTGAGCCAGGCAGCCGAAGTGCGTGGGGCCTTCGAGTGTGCGCCAGGCGGCATAGCCATCCGTCATCAGCAGGCCTTGATAGCCCGCGAGGAACGCTTGAGGATATTCCTGCCCGCGCCCCGGCTGGTAGTCGAACAGCACAACCGGCTGCGTGCTGCCGTCGGCACTGCGATACGTCCACATATAGGAGGTGCTCTGCGCACGGCCGGGTTCCTTGAGTACCTGCACCGTTGTCTCGTCACCGTGAATCAGCGGCTGCGACAGCAGTGTCCTGTGTAGAGCCTCATAGAGCCGGCTATAGTGCAGCTCGGCGGCCCGGATGATCCAGTTGGCCACTGTGCCGCGTCCCACTTCAATGTCGGCGCGCCCCAATGCGTTGGCCATCCGGTATAGAGGTGTTCCGTCGACATACTTGCCGGCAGTCACGGTGGCGATCATCGCCGCACTCGCGTTGCTGCCCGGCAATGGCTGCGCCGGCATCGGTGAGGTGATCACCGGCGTGCGTTCGGCGTGGCGCTCGCAGTGCCGGCACGCGTACTTGAAACGTACATGCTGCAGCACCGAGGCCTTTGCCTCGATATGCAGCTGTTCGCTGATCTCTTCACCCATACGGTGAAGCCCGTGTGCGCAGCACGGACATATCTTCTGGTCATCAGGCAGGTCGTATTCGATGCGCTGACGTGGCAGATGGGCCGGTAGCGGTTTGCGCCCAGGACTGCGCCGTGGCGGTTGCGGCGCATCGGGCAGGCCAGTATCGGGCAGTGTGAAGGTGTCGGCAGCGACGTCCGCGTCATGCGCTTCGGTCGCAGCGATCTGCTCTGCCTCGTCGAACACACGATCGCGTAGCTTCTCACTGCTCGGGGCGAAGCGTTGGCTCTGCGCCAGGCGGAACTGCTCCTCTAGTTGGGCAATACGTTCGCCCAGCTGCCGGTTGCGTGACTCCAGTTCACGGATATAGGCCTGGGCGGCGGACGGCAATCGGGAGAAGTCGTCTTCATTCATGCTCCCAGGATAGTCGAATGCCGCGCGCTACAGGTTTACGGAGATTTGTAACAGTCATTCGCGCGCGTTGCTGCCCGGCAAACCGGTCATTAGCTGGCGTGGCGATACCGCCGCGCCGGATGACGGCGCATTGCATCGATGTCTATACCCTCGAGCAGCCAGCGTAGCTGCTCGGTCGTCAGTTCGATCACCGCCTGTTGCCGGCGCGGCCAGATGAAGTGATCTTCTTCCAGACGCCGCACCATCAGCCAGAAACCGTTGCGCTCGTAAAGTAGCAGCTTGATCCGGTTGCGTCTGCGGTTGTGGAAGGCGTACACGGCACGCGCAAACGGGTCCAGTTGCATGGATTGCTCGACCAGCATCACCAGGCTGTTGATGCCTGCCCGGAAGTCGATCGGCTCGCGGTGCAGGAACACCTTCAAATCAGCTTCGAAGCGAAACATCAGCGCCGTCCCAGTGCCGCGATCATGGCGCTCACGAGCGCGGCGTCGCGTTCCGAGCATTCTGAGTGGTCATGGCGGCGGCCTCACGCAGCATCTTGGCCGCCAACATCACGTTGAAGCCGTACCAGTTGGCCATTGCACCCGTTTCCGCCGCGCCGATTCGCACGAAGTCCCCAGCGCGAGCGTCCATGATGTCCGCGGCCACGAGCAGACGCTTTCGACGCTCGCTGGGCGAAATAACAGCCCAGGATGGAAACGCACGGGACGCAGCGGCCACGGCCGCGTCAGCATCGTCCACGCTAGCCGCCGCCGCTCGTGTCGCCACCTTTCCTGTTGCGGGGTTCGTCCGCTCGAATGTCTTACCGTTAGACGCGGCTTGCTTTGCGCCGGCAATCAAAAGACTGCTTTCGTGCATATCGTCGTCTCCTCTGCGCGCGCTGCTCGACAAACCGCTTAGCGCTTATAAGCCTGAAGGCCGGGTTTAATCGCCTTGTCGTCGAGAAATTGCTTGAGCCCCTGCTCGCGGCCGCCTTCGGTATCGCGATGGTTCGCTTGATCGAGCTTCGCGTAGAGATAGTCTTCGTTCTGTTCCCACGTAAGCTCGCGACAGCGCTTGAAGCCGTGCTTTGCATTTCGCAGCACTACTGGGTTCTTATCGAGCAGCTTCGCCGCGAACGCAACAGTCTCTTCGCGCAACTGCGCAAGCGGAACACTCTTGTTGACAAGCCCCATTTTGGCCGCTTGCTGACCTGTGAACGTATCGCCGGTCATGATGTAGTACAGCGCCTCACGATGTCCGACCGTGTCGGCCATCGCCTTGCTCACCAGATTTCCAGGCGGAATGCCCCAGTTGATCTCCGAAAGCCCGAACACTGCTTCGTCCGCCGCGATCGCGAGGTCGCACGCGACAAGTGGCGAAAATCCGCCACCGAAGCACCACCCGTTGACCATCGCAATCGTCGGCTTCGAATACATCCGCAGCAGTTGCCATTGCCAGCGGCTCGCGTCGCGTCGAATGCGCTCTTGCAGCACGTCGGGGCCTGTGTCGACTTCGCGGAAATACTCTTTGAGGTCCATTCCAGCTGTCCATGCCGACCCTTCGCCGGTCAACACCAGTACCTGCGCATCCGCGTCGAGTTCGACTGTCTCCAACACATCGATCATTTCCTTGTTAAGTGTCGGGCTCATCGCGTTGCGTTTCTCGGGGCGATTCAACGTCACCCAGGCGATGCCGCCATCAACCACAACCTTGACTGTTTTCCAGCGACCTTCATAGCTCATCTCATTTCTCCGTAAACCCGTCCGCACTTGCGGCTTATCATCAATTTACTATCAGGCCACCTGATATGTAAAGTGGTTTACGATGGCGTTCGTACAAGCCCTCACGTCGTGTGTCGACTATGACTAAAAAATCCTCCGCCGGCGCCTCGGTCGCCCTTGCTAAAACGGCGCCCCTCGCGCGTACCGCTCGCTCGTCGCAGCGCAGAGCGCCGCGCATGCGGATCAGTTACCTGATCGGGCAGCTCGATCGCGTGATTTCGCGGCGCCTGACCGAGGCGCCCGCGCGTCATCGGCTCACGTTGCCTCAATACACCGCGCTCTCGGTGTTGCGGGCGAGTGGTCGCTCTTCGAACGCGCAGATCGTGGAGCGCTCGTTCATTACTCCGCAGTCGGCCAATGAGGTGCTGAAGACGATGGAAGCGCAAGGCTGGGTGACGCGCGAAGCCGATCCGATGAATCGCCGCGTGGTGCTGCTGTCGCTTACCAGGTCCGGGGAAGCCTTGTTGCTTGCCTGCGACGAGGCCTCGAATCACGTCGAGACAGCCATGCTCGACGGCCTGGGCGACGACGCCGAGCCTGCGCTTCAGTCGTTATTACACGCGTGCGTGCGCAACCTGCGCGCGTTTTGAGTCGCGTGCGGTTGCCATCACAATAAAGGGAAACAACGATGAGCCAAGGTTGCCTCATTGCGAAATCGCAGCACGGCAATAAACTCTTCGTACTCAGCTACAGATGAGCTTTCATTGCGGATCATTGGCTATTGCATTCGAATAACCGGAGACGAACGTTTTCGAAGTACTGGTCTTCTGATCGAATACATGTCGTGAAATGCGGCCGATGTTTCCGCCATAGACGTGCACGCTGATCGAGACCTGGTCGCGATAGACGTTTGCCACACGATGTATGTCGCCGATCACCGGAGAGACCTCGCTCACTTTGCCCGGATACAGCGTCGACTCTCCAAGGAGGCACATAGGCCACCCCTCCTCACGGCACTCGTAGCGCTCTTCTCGCTCGGCACCTCGTAGCATGCCGATAAGTCCCCACACCGTATGGTCGTGTAATGGCGTGCTTTGCCCTGGCCCCCACACGAAACTCACCACGGAAAAGCGTTCGAGAGGGTCGGCGTGCAACAGGTATTGGCGGTAATAGTGACGATCAGGTTGCGCAAAAGTTTCGGGCAACCAGTCATCCTGTGTCACCAACGCTTCCAGTAGTCGACGACCACCAAAGCGCAGCGATGCCTCATTTCCGCCACTTTCCACGAGCCGGGTCATGGCTTCGACGAAATTCTCGAAGCGCGCGAAGTTTTTCATGTTGAATCGTTCTCCATGAAATGGGATGGCAGCACCGGCGCCCAGCCGTCTCTTCGCACATTCAGTGAGAAGGCGGGTTTTTGAACGCTCGCGAATGTTGATAGGAGAGAAGCCGTTCCTTTAAACCCGGACGGGCGGCGGATCGCACGAGGTCGGTTAGATCCGCTTCGAATCCCGCAGACGTCAACACGCGATAAAGATCTGCGCGTGCGACTTCGTCGAGGACAGTGGTCTTTTCACGGACGTTTTCTATCACGTCGTCCCATTCGTAGAGAGCACATAGTTTGTGTGCGACGCCGAGTCTATGCGCCTCCTCTGCTCCGAACGCGCGGGTCTCCTCCAGGATGTGCCGCGCTCTCTCGGTGCCGACGACCGCGGCGAATCGTCGCGTGCCAAGCACAATGCCGAACCTTAGACCGGGCATCCGAAATACGGTATCGGGTGCTGCAATGCGATGACGGCAAACCGCGAAAAGATCAACCCCTGCGCCGAACACTTTGCCGTGCGCAAGTCCCATTGTCTGCGCGGAAGACTTTGCAATCGTCTGCAACAGCATCTCGATCCGAATGAATCGCAGCGTCAGATCGCCATCGCTTTGCGCATCCAGTCCGGTCATATCGAACCCCGCGCAGAAGCTCTTGCCCTCGCCGCGAAATATCAGCAGCCTGGCTCCGCTTGCATTGGCCTGATCGACAGAATCCAGCAGCCTGTCGACAAGTTCCACGTTCAATGAATTGAGTTTCTCAGGACGGTTGAGCGTGAACCTCCAGACGCCGTCGCGCGTCTCGACTTTCAGCACATCGTTCACCGTTGAGCCTCCTGTTCCGCCGTTGCTCGCAGCGGATCGAGTACTTCGGCGTTGTGCTCGCCCAAAGCCGGCGGCCGCAAACGGATCGGCAAACTGTGGGCATCGATCTGCACGGGCGAGCCGAAGGTTTTCGTCCTGATTCCGTTCGGCAGTTCGATGGGCTGCACCCAAGCCATATGCTCCACCTGAGGATCGGCCAGGACCTGTGAGAACGAATTGATCGGGGCGCAAGGCACGCGTGCCGCGCGGAATCGTTCGAGCCATTCGGACGTATTCCCGTTGGCAAACTCCGCCTCCAGGATCTGCAAAAGCGCATCCTGGTGCTGGGCCCGACTGCCAGGCGACATGAATCGTTTGTCCGTTAGCAGATCGCTTCTGCCCAATACGTCGCAGACTGAACGCCACAGCGAATTGTTGCCGGCCGCCATGCCGAAATAGCCGTCCTTGCAGCGAAATACGCGGTAAGGCGCATTGCGCGGATGAGCGGACCCCAACGGCTTGGGATCCCGCCCGCTGCCGAAAAACTCGGACGTCTGCAAAGCGGCGATCCCTAACGTAGCGCCCAGCATGGGGACGCCGACGTGACAGCCGATTCCGTTGATTGCTGCCGAACGAAGAGCAGCGAGCACGGTGAATGCCCCATACAGACCTGCAGAAAAATCGGCCAATGGAACCCCACATTTGACTGGCGCGCCACCGGCCTCTCCCGTGACGCTCATGATCCCACTCATGGCTTGAATGGTCAGATCGAACCCGCCCTCTCCGGCGCGCGGCCCCGACTGCCCGTACGCCGAGATCGAGCAGTACACCAGCTTCGGATTGAGCGCGGAGAGTGCTTCGTAGCCCACACCCAAACGCTCCATGACACCGGGCCGATTATTTTCGATCAGTACATCGGCATCTTGCGCAAGAGCACGCAAGAGTTGCAGATCCGCGGGATTCTTCAGGTCGAGCGTTACCGAACGTTTGTTGCGATTGAGCGCGGCGAAATTCTCACTGTAGCCTCCGGAAAGAGGTGGCCAACTGCGTAGCGTGTCACCTCCTTCCGGATTTTCCACTTTGATCACGTCGGCACCCATATCGGCCAGCAACATGGCACAGTACGGCCCCGCGGCGACGTTGCATACCTCGATCACCCGGATGCCGCTCAAGGGTAGCGGATTAGTCATTCAAGCTCCTCTTCGTTTTCCAACGACATCGACCACCCGGCGTCCCACTCACTATATTGGCTATCGAATTGCCGTTTTACATCCAATCCGTCGACCTCAGAATCGATGACGCAATCCTACCGTGAATGCAACCTGATGCGAATTCGACGAGGGCGCATCGAGTGTGATCTGCGCCGCGTTACCTCGTCCGGCTGCGCTCTCGTAGGCGAGGGCTGCATATACGTCGGTACGTTTTGACAACAGATAGTCGTTGCCAAGTCCGAATTGCCACCAGTGGAGTGACATGTCGCCGGCACCCGTTCTCAGGCTCGCGTTGGAAAACTTGCCCATCAAGCCGACAATGTAACTTGGCGTTAGATAGTCACTGGCACTTAACTCCAGCGAGTCGATATCGAAGCGTCCATTCGCTGTATTGAAGTCCGGCGTACTGGCGCCAGAGATGCTCAACTTGCCGATCAGCGTGCGAGAGATGACGGAGCCAAGCTCGATATTGCCGATCCGATAAAGACCGCCGGCGGTAATCACCTGTTCGGTGCCGATCGCCAGCGCCGCGCTGGATGTCTTGCCCGACAGGTTACTGTCGAGCCGCTTGAACCAGAGCGGAAATGCGCCGGGATAATCGCCGTAGGTTGCACCGTTCGTATTCGAAGCGGCGTTGGGCCCATCTAGACGCGCATAGCCGATTGCCGCGCGCAAGCCGCCGCGCAGATACTTGATCGCGGCCCCGAATTCGCGGTTATTGGCGAAACCCAAACCTCCCGCCGAGGCAGCCTGATTACTGAACGCATATTGCACGCTGTAGGTCAACCCGCGATAGTCCGGGCTTTCATAGGTGACCGCATTGTTAAAGCGCACCGAGCCACCAAGCATGTTCAGATCGAACGGGTCGGTCATCAAGGATGTGCCGAAGCGGATGCCAGCCGTCAGATAGCCGACGTACAGCTCGAACGGACTGTACTGGCGCCCCAGCATGATCTTGCCCAATGACGTCTGACCGATACCGACATACCCCTGACGGCCAAATAGACGCGAGCCTTGCTGCAAAGCACCGGAATTGGCAGAGAAGCCGTTTTCGAGCACAAAGAACGCGTTGTAACCACCACCCAGGTCTTCGTTGCCCTTAAAGCCAAATCGGCTCCCAGATAATTTGCCAGTCGTCGTTTCATAGTTGCTATGTCCGTTCTGGTTACTCACATACATGAGTCCAGAATCGATGATCCCATACAGGGTGACCGAATTCTCGGCGCGAGCAGTCGTAGCGAAAAGGGTTAGCACTGCGATTGCGATGGGTATGTTCACGCGGATGAATTTGCGGATTTGCTGCCTGCGAATCTCTTTCATATATCAACTCTAAAGTTAATTAGGATTCCCTTATATATGGATAGCATCATGATCGATGCTCGAACGCCTGGCCTAACCAGATCAGGCGTTCGACTTCCTGACAAGAATGCTCGCGGGAATCAATCCGATGACGACGCACGCTGCCATCACGAGCAGCGCAGCCACCAGGACGAAGGCAGGAGAAAAGCTGCCGGTTGCAGCCTTGATATGGCCGATCGCAACGGGGGCGAGAAATCCGCCAACCTGTCCACACGCACTCACTAGCGCAAGCCCGCCAGCAGCGGCAGTGCCGGACAGGAACGCCGTTGGAATCGTGAAAAAGAGCGCAGCGATGCACAGATAACCGATGTTCAGCACGCACAACGCAATCATCATCGCCACGAGACTGTGGCCGGACATCGTCAGCGCGATGGACGCGCAGGCCGTCAGTATCGCGCTGACTGCCCAGTGCCAGCGTCGCTCGAGTTTCTTGTCCGAGTGATGGCACACGAGCAGCATGCCGACCGCACCAATGGTCGAAGGAATCGCGAGCAACAGGCCGATGTTCAGCACGTTCCCGCCTGCCAGATGCCTGATCAACGCTGGCGCCCAGTAGTTGAGCACATTGCCCGCCCACGCAACTGGAAAATAAGCAAGTGCGACGATGTAGAGTCGCGGCGACCGGATCGCAGCCGAAAAATGCTTCGTTTTATCGTCGTGTCCTTTCGCGCTGTGTTCTTCCTGAATGGCGCTCACCACGACTTCCCGTTCTTCCTGCGACAGCCATTCGGCGCTCTCCGGCTTATCGGTGAGCAGAAAGTACATGAGCACCCCCACGACGACCGGCAGCATGCCTTCGATCAGGAAGATCCACTGCCAGTCCTTTAAACCGCCCACGCCGTTGAACGTCTGCATGATCCAGCCGGAAAGCGGGCTCCCGATCATACCCGCCAGCGGCACCGCCAGCGAAAAGAGCGCAATCACCCTGGCCCGCTTTTGTGCCGGATACCAGTACGTGAGTATGAGCATCGCGCCGGGAAAGAAGCCAGCTTCCGCGACACCCAGTGCGAGCCGGGTGACATAGAACTGCATCGGCGTCTGCACGAACATGGTTGCCGAAGAGGCGAGCCCCCACAGCACCATGATGCGAGAAATGGTTTTCTTCGCACCCACACGGGTTAGCAGCAGATTGCTCGGCACCTCAAACAGCGTATAGCTGATGAAAAACAGCCCAACACCGATCCCAAATGCAGCCTCGTCGAGGCCCACGTCGGTTTTCATATGCAGGTAAGCAAACCCCACATTGATACGATCTAAAAACGCCAGCATGAAACATAAACCCAGCGGAATCAGTATTCGCAGGTTCACCTTCGCGTACGCAGATTTCTCGGCAGATACCGTATCCGCGCCAATGTCGCGTGCGGTTGGCAACATTCCTGTCTCCTCCTTTTCGATTTCGTTTCTGCGCGGATTCTTGTTGGCGGGTAACGCGCTGTAAAGCACGTCTCTGGAATCTCGCGACCGTCTCCTTCCGTTTGCGCCCTATTGTTTGTGCATCGAGCGCGTCGGGTGAGGTCCAATGTAGTGCGGCGATCCCTAATATACAATCAAGGAATATCGCGTCATTGTTTTGCCCTAGGTTAACAGTGCAGCGATTGAGGGGAAGCAGGCCATGAGTTCTACCAACCTTCGACATCTGCGGGTTTTCGAAGCGGTCGCCCGGTTAAGCAGTTTCGTCGAAGCATCCAAGGCTTTGCACATGACGCCGGCAGCGGTCAGTCTCGCGATCCGCGATCTGGAAACGAGCCTCGAATTCCGGGTTTTCGACCGTACCACACGTTATGTGCGTCTCACGGAAGCCGGCAAACAGTATTTCGAACGGGTGGTTCGCGTGCTGACAGAAGTGCGTGCAGCAGAGAGCTGTGCGTCGTCGCTTAGAAAAGGCTCCTACGAAACCGTCCGCATTGCGACTACGCCAACCGTCATCACTTCGCTACTCGGCGTGGCGTTCGAACGGGCGCCCACGTTGTGGCCCAACGTCAGGATCAACTGCATCGAGGTGATGTCGCATCAGTTGCCGGAGGTCGTAGACGCGGGCATCGCCGATATCGCCATCGGCGTGCGTTTGCCCAATAACGAGAGCACGGAGAGCCAGCTTCTCTTCGCGTCCCGATGGACGGCGCTGATCCGGCGAGACAACAAGCTCGCGCGCAAGCATCCGCTGACCTGGCGGGAGGTGGTCGCGGAAACAGTCGTGGTGACGAATCAATCGTCGCGCCTCGCGATCCAGAAAGCCTTACCCGCGGACGTCACGATCGAACTGGCTCACGAGGTCAGCACCGCCATGTCGGCCATAGCCTATGCGGCCAGCGGCCAGGGCATAGCGATCGTGCCGGGCTATATGCGGCAGCTCGCGAAGGCACACAAACTGGTTGCGGTGCCGATCGTCGAGCCCGAAGTGTTGCATATGCTTGAAATCGCCAATGCGCGGCGGCCAAAGCCTGAGCCTCACGTGCTGCGAATCCGCGATTTTCTGCTCAGCGAGGTTCCGTCTGTCTATCGGAAGCTGGTGTAGGCGGAAGCAGGGTTCCGCCGGAACACATCAGATCTGGTTAAGCGGCACCTTCAGGTAGCGCACGCCATTGCGTTCAGCTGCTGGAAGGCGTCCGCCGTGCATGTTGACCTGCACGGCGGAAAAAAGCATTCGCGGCATCGCGAGCGTTCGATCGCGGCTTTCGCGCATGGCCACGAACGCATCTTCGTCGATCCCATCGCGCACGTGGATGTTCTGGCGTTTTTGCGCGCCTACAGTGGTTTCCCACGCATAGGCGGTGCGTTCGGCCGGCAAATAATCGTGGCAAAGATAAAGCCGCGTAGGATCGGGAAGCGAGAGCAGACGGCGAATCGAACGATAAAGTTTGCGTGCGTCGCCGCCCGGGAAATCGCAGCGCGCCGTGCCGTAGTCGGGCATGAAGAGCGTGTCGCCCGGAAACACCGCGTCGCCAATCACGTAGGCGACGCATGCAGGGGTATGCCCCGGCACGTGAAGCACCGTTGCTTCAAGGCTTCCAATACAGAAGTGATCGCCGTCGGCGAATAGCTGGTCGAACGAAGGACTGGTCGCATCGGGATCGGCCTGCACGTTCAGCATGCGTTCGAAATACTGCTGGGTGTCGACGACATGCTCACCGATCGCGGTCGCGCCGCCGCACTGTCGCTGCACGTAAGGTGCGGCGCAAAGATGATCGGCGTGGATGTGCGTTTCGAGAACCCATCTTACGTCGAGCTTTTCGCTTTCAATGAAGCGTACGAGTTCGTCGGCGGTCCGGGTCGATGTGCGCCCCGCAGCCAGATCAAAATCGAGCACCGAATCGATGACCGCGCAGGCCTCGCTGTCCGGATCGCCAACCACATAGCTCACCGTGCAACTGCCAGGTTCGAAAAATGCATGCACATACGGCTGTTGGCCGGGGTTGGTCAAGGCACGCGCAATCTGGCCATCGGCGCGCTCGAGTACCGGGTCGAAAGTTGAAGTCATGCTGGGCCCACTATCAAACGAACGTGCGGGACAACCCGCCAGGCGAAGCCGAACGATTTGTCCCGCGCGACAAAGATCACTGATCAGCCTTGCTGAAAGGCCTTGTGGGCATCCATTGCTTTGAGCGAATAGACATACGCCGCCCCTGCGTTGAGCGCTATTGCCGTAGACAACGCCTCCGCCAGTTCCGCCTCGGTTACACCAGCCGTGCGGGCCGCTTGGGCATGCGACGCGATGCAACCCTCGCAGCGCGTCGTGACAGCCACGGCGAGTGCGATCAGTTCGCGCGTTTTTGCATCCAGCGTACCGGTCGCGCCTTGCGACTCGTTCAATCCACGAAAGCCGGCGATCAGCTTGGGGTGGTGCTCCATCAACGCGCCCGAAGCCGCACGGTTCTTCTTCAACATTTCAAGCCAGTCGTTCAACATCGTCGTTCTCTCCTGAAGGTAAGACCCATTTCCCGGTTGCTGCCGCGGTTTATGTGAGTGCCGGGCCGGTCTCGATGGGACGCAGCGGATCGCTGCACCACTCGCTCCATGAGCCGGGATAGAGACGTGCCGAGGGCATGCCTGCGATTTCCATCGCCAGAAGGTTGTGGCACGCGGTCACGCCCGACCCGCATTGCGCGACGACCTGGGTACTGTCTCGCCCGTTCAATACATTGACCCACTCGCGAGCCAGCTCCGCCGAGGATTTAAAGCGGCCGCTTTCGGCGAGGTTGTCGGTAAAAGGACGGTTGACCGCTCCGGGAATGTGGCCTGCGCGCGGGTCGATCGGCTCCGTTTCGCCGCGGAACCGGGGCGCTCCTCGCCCGTCGACGATCAATGTCTCGCGCGTCGTCAGGTTGCGTGTGACGAATGCGGCGTCCACATGGCGCTCATCGGAGCCCCGGGCCTCGCCATACTGCACCGGCGACACTTGTGTCATGCCTTTGATGAAAGGACGGTCTGCTTCGGTCCACGCCTGCCAGCCGCCGTCCAGAACGCGTACGTCACGGTGGCCGATCCAGCGCAACAGCCACCACAGGCGCGCGGCATACGCTCCTCCCGACCGATCGTATGCCACGACCGGCGTCGCCGGATCGATGCCCACACTGCCGAGCCAGCGCGTAAAGTCCACTACCGACGGAAGCGGATGCCTGCCGTTCAGACCGGTCTTGCGGCCCGACAGATCGCGGTCGAGATGAGCATGCACCCCGCCGTCGATATGCCCCGCGCGATAGGCATTGACACCCGCCTCGGTTCGTTCGAGATCGTGACTGCAATCGATCACCCGCATGGCCGACAGTTGGCTGGCCAACGTGTCTGCATCAATCAAGACGTTCGATGCAGGCATCAGATGACTCCCGCGCCACGCAACTCGTCGAGTTGCGACGCCGAAAGACCGAGCACCGTTTCGAGTACCGGCACGGTATCGGCACCAAGCTGCGGCGGCGCTTTCAATTCGATCGGTGTCAGCGAAAAGCGGAACGGACTGCGCAGCACCGGAATGACGCCATGCGCCGGATGGTCGACTTCGGCACGCAAGCCGCGATGAATCACCTGTTCGTGATTGAACGCCTCCGCGATCGTATTCACCGGGCCGCACGGCACGCCCATGGCGTTCAGCGACGCGGCCAGGTCGTTGCGCTTGAGCTTTGAGGTCACCGCCTGGATTTCGGAATCGAGTTCCACGACATGTTCGAGGCGCGCTCCGTTGCTTGCGAAGCGGGGATCTTTCATCCACGCCTCGCGGTCGATCGCTTTGCAGAGCTTGGCCCATTGACCGTCATTGCCGATCTGGATCAGCAACGGGCCGTCAGCACAGGGATAGCAGTTAGACGGCGCGAACAGCCGGCTGCCGTTGCCGATACGCGCTGCCACATGGCCGGTCGACAGGAAGTTCTGCGACATGTAAGTCGTTGCGGCCACGGCCACGTCGAGCAGCGCGACATCGACGTATTGTCCTTCGCCCGTGCGTTGCTGGTGATACAGCGCGGCGAGAACCGACGAAGTTGAGATCATTCCCGTCATCACGTCGACGAGGGGTACCATCGAGCGGACCGGGCCGGCGCCCGGCTGGCCGTCAGGCAGCCCGCACGTGCTCATGATGCCGGACACGGCTTGCAGCACGGGGTCATAGCCGGGAAAACGCGACATCGGACCATCTTGGCCGTAGCCCGTCACCGAGCAATAGACGACCCGCGGATTGATCTTCCGTACCGTTTCGTAGTCGAGACCGTAGCGCTTCAGATCGCCGACCTTGAAGTTTTCGATGAACACGTCGCACTGCGCGGCCAGATCCAGAACGACCTTCTGGCCGGCTTCTTTGGTGAAATCAATCGTCAATGAGCGCTTGCCGCGATTCACGCTAAAAAACGCGGGCGTGTCGTTGGTGGTTTCGCCGTCGAGATTCTTCAGAAAGGGGGGGGACTGGCGCATTTCGTCGCCCACGCCGGGACGTTCGATCTTGAACACCTGCGCCCCCATGTCGGCGAGCGCCTGGGTGCACCATGGACCAGCCAGCACGCGTGTCAGGTCGAGTACTTTGACACCCGAGAGAATTTTGTCGTTCATAGTGGAAACCTTCCTGTGATCCGATAGCCCGTTGGTTGTCGACGCGACGGCCGGGCGCAGCCCGGCAGCGTGCAATGCATCGCCTAGAAAATCTTGTCAGGATTGAGAATGCCGTGGGGATCGAGTGCCGTCTTGATTCGCTGCATCAATTGCACAGCGGCATCGCCAGCCTCGCGCCGTAAAAACGCTTTCTTGTGAAAGCCGATTCCGTGTTCACCCGTGCAGGTTCCGCCCAGACCAATCGCGAGTTCGACGATCGCTTCGTTCAGCTTTTCCGCCTCTTCCCGCTCGGCTTCGCTGCCCGGGTCGATCACCATCAGCACGTGAAAATTGCCGTCGCCGATATGACCGAACGTCATGTGCGGGAAGTGCGCTCGCGCCATGATCCGCTCGGCACCATCGATGGATTCGGCCAGTCTGGATCGCGGCACACAGGTGTCGGTCGCGATGATCATTGAACCGGCCCGCGAAAGCTGACAGCTGAAATACGCGTGATGGCGCGCATGCCAAAGACGGCTGCGCTCTTCCGGCCGATCGGCCCATTGGAAGTCTTCGCCGCCGTGCTGCAACGCAATTTCGCGCAGCAATTCGGTTTGCTCCTGCAATGAGCCCGGAGAACCATGAAACTCCATAAAGAGCGTCGGCCGCTCGCGCAACGCGAGCTCGCGCGAATTGGCGTTGATCGCGCGGATCGAATTGGTGCACAGGTACTCGCTGCGCGCGATGGGCAGTCCCGATTGAATCGCATCGATGACCGTCGTCACCGCGGCATCCGCATCCTCAAAGGTGATGACCGCGGCGGACATCGCCTCAGGCAACGGAAACAGCTTCAGCGTGACTTCGGTCACGATCCCAAGCGTGCCCTCCGAGCCGACGAACAGACGCGTCAGGTCGTAGCCCGCAGACGATTTCACCGCCGACGTGCCGGTGTGGACGAGCGTTCCGTCGGCGGTGACCACCTTGAGCGCGAGTACGTTTTCGCGCATCGATCCATAGCGAACGGTATTGGTGCCGGACGCGCGCGTCGCGACCATTCCGCCGAGCGTCGCATGCGCACCGGGATCGACCGGAAAGAACAGGCCGTCGCCGCGAAGCACTGCGTTGAGCGCTTCTTTCGTTACACCCGCCTGCACGCTAGCCGTGAAATCGCCGGCATTCACGCCGATGATGCGATCCATCCGCGACAGGTCGATACATACGCCGCCTTTCGTGGCGAGCAGATGACCTTCCAGCGAAGAACCCGCACCAAACGCTATGGCGGGCACACGATGGGCATTGCAGAGCTTCAGGACCTCGCACACTTCATCGGTGGATTCCACGAACACCACAGCATCGGGCGGCATGGCCCGAAACGGCGATTCACCCCGGCCGTGCTGTTCCCGCACCACGGCCGCCGTGGACAGACGCTGCCCGAACATGGCACGCAGCGTTTCGATCAGACTGTCGCTGACGCGCGACAAGGTTTCTGCGCGATGTGCCTGCATGTCAGACACCCTTGAAATCTGGACGGCGCTTTTCGTGGAACGAACGCACGCCTTCGATCGCGTCCTCGCTCTTTGTCACGCGTTCGACAAGTGCCGTGGTCCGGTACATCGTCTCCGCCGGGCTGGTGGGCAACGTCGCGGCCACCAGCGTCTTCAGTTGGGCGAGAACGAGCGGTGCGGACGACGCGAGCGTGCAGGCCATCTCCTGCGCGGCCTCGAATTGCTGACCTGGCAGCGTCAACTGATTGACGAAGCCGACATCGAAAGCACGCGCCGCGGAAATCGGACCGCCGAGCAGCATCATTTCCATCGCGAATTTGTGGGGCACGCGTGCGCACAGCGCCGAGATCAAGCCTTTCGAGAGGCCGATCTTCGCCTCGGGATAGATGAAACGCGCGTCTTCCGAAGCGACGCACAGATCGCAAAACGCCATGATGGCTACAGCCATGCCGACCACCGGTCCTTGCACCGCGGCGATGAGCGGCTTGGTCAATGTCACGCCGACGCCAGGTACGCAACGCCAGAAATGTTCGGGGGGCGCACTCAGGTCGGCGCCTGCACAAAACGTCGCGCCATTTGCACATAGCAGACCGACGCGTTCATCGCCCGATTCGAGACGCGCCAGCGCGTCGGAAAGCTGATCGCACATGGCGGCAGTCAGTGCATTGCGCTTCTCGGGCCGATCGATGGTGATGATCGCGATTCCATCCTGGGCGCGATAGCTGACGCTTCCTTCCTGCATTGCAATGTCTCCCTTGTTCGTAGCTGCTACCGTGAGAGTCACTGTAGAGAGATACGCCGCAGCGGAGAAGCAAGTTATTTTCGGTTTTTATTAACTAAAATCGAATCAATCTGGACAGACCGCGCAGCGTCAGGCTCAGGCGGGAAAGCGCCGACCGGCAACTGCGGCGGCGGCCGGGCGGCTGCCTGCAAAGAACTCATAGCTGAGGCAGCGGGTTCGCGCACAGTTCGATCGATGGTCCACCTTCGTTTTGCAATATCTCTGGAAGCGGTAAATCCTTGTGGTGCGGCACGCGGTCGATGGCGTAAATAGCCACGGTAATGGGAGGTGCGCAGAGCGATCGCCCGGCACATGCACGCGCCACCGGCGTTCTGGCAATTACGCGGCGGGAACGTTGTCACCAACCTCGCCGATGATTTCGAATGCGCGCGGTTTAATGTGCAGACCAATATGGCCGCGGCGCGCCGGATAACCTGCTCGACGCCTGGCGGCAAAATGACAGCTTCAGCTGCGGAAAGCCTGGAACTCGCGTTTCGGCGCGCCGGCAACGCCGTCGACCTCTTGCGCGACAGCAAGCGTCGTGCTTTTTCACAGCAAGCGCGCAGAAATGGACGTCTGGAACTCTTTGATCTGAGCGTGCAGGCTATGTCCACTGTTTTCGATGAACTGACCCCACGAAGTTGGACACCCTTTTAGAGGTTCTGGGTGAAATACAGCGAGAAGAAGAAACTGTCGGCGACGAAGGATTACTGCACCGGCCACGCCGGGGTGAAGAGAGTTGCGGCCCGCCACAACGTGGATGTTTCGTCACTTCGGAAGTGGATAGCGGCATATCAAGCGCACGGCGAGGAAGGTCTACGAACAAGAACTAGCCGCGTGCGGTATAGCGCTGAGTTCAAGGCCGCAGTTGTGAAGCGGATGCGGAAGGAAGGCCTTTCATTCCGTCAGGTCGCAGCGCTCGCGAACGTTCGCAATTTCAATATCATTGCAGTTTGGGAGCGGCAGTATGATGACGGTAGTCTGGCCGCGGGACGTTCGCGGCCTGCAACCTACACCCTCAGAATGCCGAAACCACCGACATCAGAAAACAAGCCGGCAGCGGATGCAGACCGCAGCCGCGAGGATCTGCTTGCTGAAGTGCAGCAGCTGCGCATGGAGAACGAATATTTAAAAAAGCTCGACGCCTTGGTTCAAGCGAAGACGAAAGCAGCTCGGCAGAAAAAGCGCAAATCGTACTTGAACTGAGGCAGCGTTACCCCCTTGCAGCCGTCCTTAAAGGGCGAGCTGTCCCTGAAGTCATGCATTCGACGCAAGATCGCTCCCAACGTTCTGAAGCGGAAATTTGGTGCATCTCGCCCCAATCAGAAGTGGGTAACGGACGTGACTGAGTTCAACGTCGGCGGCCAGAAGCTCTATCTTTCTCCGGTTCTTGATCTTTACAACGGCGAAATTATCGCCTACGAGACGGCACGACGTCCGCTATTCGACATGGTCAACACGATGCTAAGTAAGGCCTTTGTGAAGCTTGGGCCACGTGACAAGCCGATATTGCATTCCGATCAAGGCTGGCAGTACCAGATGCCTGTTTATAGCCGTCGACTAAAACAGCAGAGAGTCAGACAGAGCATGTCGCGTAAAGGAAATTGCCTTGTAACGCCACGATGGAAAGCTTCTTCGGAACGATCAAGTCCGAATTCTTCCACCCAAACAGGTTTCGCAACATCGTCGAACTGCAAGCTGGCATCAAAGACTACATTCACTATTACAACCATGATCGAATCAAGCTAAGATTACGCGGACTTAGTCCAGTTCAATACCGGATGAAATATAAGCACCACTAACGTCAACGTGTCCAACATTCCGGGGTCAGTTCATTCGAATCAGTGGACACCTTTCATGACAGAAGAACACTCAGAAACGACTGGGGTGAAGGTCATCAACGTCGGTCGGGACGGCAAGCGCAGATATGACCGGCAAACCAAACAGAAGTTGGTGGAAGCGTGTCTTGAACCAGGTGCTTCGGTCGCCGGGCTCGCACTCAAGCATGGGGTCAACGCCAACTTGCTGCGCAAGTGGATCAAGCTGCATCAGCAGCGACTGGCTGGCACGTCCCCACAGCCAGCGCCGACTGGCACAGCTTTCGTTCCGGTGGTCGAAGTCGATAGTCACGAAGCGGTGGTCGCGCCCGCATCTGCGAAGGCACACCGCCACACCCCCGCAGCAAGGGCGTCGTCGCCGGCGATGACTTCGGCACGGTTGATGGTGCAGATGCCCAACGGCGTCACACTCCGGTTTGAATGCAGCGGCAATGACGCGCCGTTGCTATCGGCCATGATCGAGACGCTAGGACGGTGCGATGTTCCGCCTGGACGATGAACTGAAGGTCTATGTGCATCGTGACGCCGTTGACTTCCGCAAGAGCATCAACGGTCTCGCAGCCATCGTCGAGCAGTCAACGAAGCTCGACCCATTTGCGCGTGCGGTTTATGTGTTCAGCAATCAGCGGCGCGACCGCATCAAGATGCTGCTGTGGGACCGTAACGGCTTCTGGCTTCTCATGAAACGCCTCGAGCAGGACCGCTTCGTATGGCCGCGCAAGGAAGCGGTGCTCGTGCTGCGAACAGAGCAACTTCACTGGCTGCTGGAGGGCATCGACATCGAAGCGATGCGCGCGCATCCGAGGCGTTATTATCAGCGCGTGACCTGAAACGAGAACCGGCATCGCTGGTCTAATTCAGCGATGTCGCCGTCATCCTCTTCCTCTACCGACGAACTGCAGGCGCTGCGCGCAGAACTCGCTGCCATGAAGGGCGAGTTGCGTGTGGTGACAGTCGAACGCGATTTGTTGCGCGAGAGACTTAAGGCCTATCAGCGGCAGTTGTTTGCTTCCAGGAGCGAAGTGCGCGGTGCTGAGCAACGCGACCTCTTCCTGAACGAAGCAGAAGCGCTCGCAACGGGTTGCGAACCGGCGCAACAGGCCGAAACAGAACAGAGCGTCGAAGTCGGCGCGCATGAACGCAGGAAGCGTGGGCGCAAACCGTTAAACCCGATGCTGCCTCGCGAGGTCGTGCGCCATGAGTTGCCCGAATCAGAACGCGTCTGCGCACATGACGGCCACGCACTGGTCGAGATCGGCGCCGAGATCAGCGAGCAACCCGATATCGTGCCGCAGCAGGTTCGCGTCATTCAGCACCAGCGAATCAAACACGCATGCCCTTGCTGCGACCTTGGCATCAAGGTGACGCCGGCACCTTCGCGCATCATCCCGAAGGGCCTACTCACTGAATCAGCGCTTGCATGGGTGGTTGTGAGTAAGTTTGCTGACGCGCTGCCGCTGTACCGGATCGCCGCGTTGCTGCACCGTTTCGGTGGCGATCTCTCACGCGGTACGCTGGCAGCAAGCGTAGTGCGCGTCGGCATGGCAGTGCAGCCGCTGATTAACCTGATGCGCGACCACCTGCTCGAGGCCGACATCGTCTACGGCGATGAAACGACGGTGCAGGTACTAAAAGAGCCAGGCCGTGCTGCACAACGCAAGAGCTACATGTGGGCGCAGATGAACGGTACCGGACCACCAGTGCGAATGTTCGTAAGCGCGCGATCTAGCACACCGAGCTCATAGGGGTGCACGGAGGTTGACGTGTCGCGCCCACCGAAGGTCAGGTCACGGTGCGCGGCACCCCGGTGCGATTCTCGTCTCCACTCGACGCGCTCAACGCAGGCATCTCGACCGTGTTTCAGGAGTTTTCGCTGGTCCGCAATCTGACCGTGGCCGAGACGATGTTCCTCGGCCGCGAGCCGAAGCGCGGACTTTATAGCGTGGACCGCAGGCGCATGGAGGAAGAAGCGCGCGCGGCGCTCGGCTATATCGGCCTGAAGATCGATCCGCGCCGCCTGGTGAGTTCGCTCACCGTCGCGGAGCAGCAATCGGTCGAGATCGCGAAGGGACTGGCGGTCAGCGCGGACATCTTCATCTTCGACGAGCCGACCGCCGCGCTCAACACAAAGGACGTAGAGCGTATCGAATCGTTGCTGCTCAAGCTGCGCGATCAGGGCAAGTGCATCTTCTACATCTCACATCGGATGCGGGAAATTTTCGATCTGTGCGATACGGCGACGGTGCTCAAGGACGGCAAGCTGGTCGGCTCATACGCCACCGCCGACTTGACCCCCGACCGTCTGCTCTCTCTCATGGTGGGACGTGATGTGGAGCATCTCTATCCGCCGCGTGCGGCGTATCACAACGGCGCGGCGCTGAAAGTGAGCGCGCTGAGCACCGCACCGGGCCGCACCGGTGTGGATTTCGATGTGAGGCGCGGCGAAATTGTCGCGCTCGGCGGACTCGAAGGTCAGGGACAGCGCGATATCGTTCGCTCACTCGCGGGCGTGATGAAAGGCTGCACGGGCAAGCTCGAACTGCAACGCCGTTCGGGCGCGGCGATCTCGTTGCGACCGCGTGCGGGCGTACGCCGCGCGCTGTCGAATGGGCTGGCCTTCATGCCGGAAGACCGCAAGGGCGAAGGCCTCTATCTCGACTTGCCGATTCGCGACAACCTCACGCTCGGCGTGCATCAACGCAAGCATCCGTGGGACATCGCGCGGCCACTCGCGGCGCTTGTCAAGCGGCTCTCCGACGAACTACGGATTCGCTCTGCCAGCGCGGCGCAAGCGGTCGTGAGCCTGTCCGGCGGCAATCAGCAGAAGGTGATGCTCGGACGCTGGATCGCCATTGACGCCGATGTACTGCTGATCGAAGAGCCGACACGCGGCGTCGATGTCGGGGCGAAAGTCGAAATCTACAACGCGTTGCGCACTTTCTGCGAGCGTGGTGGCGCGGTGATCTTCACGTCCCGCGAATTGCCCGAAGTGATCGGCTTGGCCGACCGCGTTCTGGTCGTGAGCGATCATCGCATCGTCAAGGAAATCGATGCGAAAGACGCCACCGAGGAGGACATTCTCCAGGCCGCCGTCGCCCGTACCGAAACGCTTGCAGGAGCCACAGCATGATTCAGCGCCTTACTTCGTTCCGGGCCGATCGCACCGGCGGCCAGTATGTGTCGGGCGCACTCCTGGTCCTCGCGATCGTCGCTCTGGCGGTCTCGTTCGCGAGCTTCCGGACGCCCCAGAACCTCGGCAATCTTATCGTGCAGGCCACGCCGCTGATGGTCGTCGCACTCGGCCAGACCTTGCCGATTCTCACCGGCGGTCTCGATCTGTCGGTCGGTGTCGTCATGAGTCTGTCGACATGCATTCTCGCCACCACCGGCTCGCCCGCGCTCGCGATCACGCTGACCATCCTGAGCGCCGCGCTCCTCGGCATCGTGAACGGTGTCGGCGTGACGCGATTTCGCGTGCATCCGATCATCATGACCTTGTCCACCGGAACGGTGCTGCAAGGCATCGTGCTGCTCGTGCAGCCGTCGCCCGGCGGCAGCGTCTGGCCGATGCTTCCCGCCGCTGTGGGCAACTCGGTGATGGGCGTGCCGATCGCGCTGCTGTGGGTCGCGCTGGCGATCTGGTTCGCGTGGTCGCTGCTGCATCGCTCGCGGCTCGGCCTGCATGTCTATGCGGTCGGCGGCGGCGCGGACAACGCGGCGCTCGCGGGCGTGTCCGTTACGCGCATGACCATCGCGTCATATGTTATTTGTGCGCTGTTCGCGGCGGTCGCCGGCATTTTCCTCGCCGGGCGCATCTCCTCTGGCGATCCGTGGGTCGGCGCCTCGTACGGACTCGACTCGGTGGCCGCCGTCGCACTCGGCGGCACGCAACTGAGCGGCGGGATCGGCGGGCCGCTCGGCACGGCCTTCGGCGCGTTGCTGCTAAGTATCGTCGGCAACGCGATGAATATCGTGCAGATCAACCCATTCCTTCTGTCCGTGGTCAACGGCGCGCTGCTGTTGTTCGCCGTCTGTCTGCGTCGCCGCAAAGAAATCGGAATCTAAAGTCATGCCCGTCCAACCTATCTCCGAAGCCGGAAACCTTTCGATGCGCGCCGCGCCACGCTTCGAACTCCGCAGGCTCTTCGTCGCGGTGCCGCCGTCCATCTTCGTGCTCGCCGCCCTGCTGCTGTTCTGTGTGTTCTTTCGCCCCGTGCTGTTGCAACTGCCGTTTCAGATGGTGATCGCGCGTCAGGCCGCCCCGCTCGGCCTGGCCGTCGCCGCGCAAATGATCGTGATGCGATGCCGCTCCATCGACCTGTCTGTGGGCGGCGTCTTCGTGATGACGAACTATCTGATCACCACCGCGCCTCTCAACGACATGTCCGCGCCAATGCTGATTTTCGGCGCGCTCGCGATAGGCGCGCTGATCGGCCTCGTCAACGGCGTGCTCATTACGAAGTTCCGCGCGTCCGCCGTGATCGCCACGCTGGCGATAGCCTCCATTCTCACCGGCACCGTACTGTTCCTGAGCTCCGGCAGCAGCCCGGGATCGGTGCCGGACGCGGTGCAGGTACTCGGCAGCGCGAAGCTCGGCATCGTGCCGATCGCAACGGTGATCTGGGTGGGCGTGCTGCTGCTCCTCGCGATTCCGTTGCGCTTCATGGTGTTCGGCCGTCTGCTCAAAGCGGTCGGCAGCAATCCGGTCGCGGCCACGTTGTCGGGTCTGCCGGTCGAGGGCGTGTTTATCGCCTCGCATGTCGCTGCGGGACTGCTCGCGGCGGCGGGCGGTCTGCTGTTGTCGGGCTACGTCGGCGTGAGCACGACCAGCGTGGGCACCGATGTCGTGATGAATTCGATCGCAGGCGTGATCCTCGGCGGCATTACGTTTGGCGGCGGTCGCGGCGGATTGATCGGCCCGTGCGCGGCTGCCTTCGCGCTCACGCTCCTCTTCAATGTGCTCAACGCGTATGGCGCGGGCGAGTCGGGCAAGCTGATCGTACAAGGTCTGGCGATCGCGGGCGCTGCCATTCTTGCGGGCATGGCTGGGCGCACGCGTCGTTGAATGTTGGCGACGGATCACGTCGCTTCTAAAGGTTCCAGATTTCGAGTTATGGCCAAGGCATCGACACACTACGATTTCATCGTGATTGGCGCGGGCGCGGCGGGCTGTCTGACCGCCGGGCGGCTCGTGCGCGATCATGGCGCGCGGGTTCTGCTCGTCGAAGCGGGCGCACGCGACCGTAATCCGCTCATTCACATGCCCGCGGGCTTCGTCAAGCTGCTAACGAATCGCGACTACATGACGTTTCATCGCAGCGCGGAGCATGCGCATCTGGACGGCCGGCAGCCATCGATTCCGCAGGGCAAGGTGCTTGGCGGCGGCAGTTCCGTCAACGCAATGGTCTATATCCGCGGCCAGGCGCGCGACTACGACGACTGGGTGTCGATCACCGGTGATGAGTCCTTGAATTACCGTCGTCTGCTGCCGCACTTTATCCGGCTCGAAGGCAACTCCACTTTCAACAACGCGGCGCACGGCATCAATGGCCCTCTGAAGGTGTCTGACGGCGCAAATCTAAGCGACGTATCGCGCGCATTCGTGCTGGCGGCGCAGCAAACGGGCTTGCGCTTCAACGCTGATTTCAACAGCGGCACGCAGATGGGCGCAGGCTTCTACCAGACGACGACTTATCGCGGCCGCCGATGCAGCGGCGTCGACGCGTTCCTTGCGCCCGTCATGGGCGACCCGCGTCTGGAGATCCGCACGGGTACCACGGTCACGCGCATTGTGATCGAAGGCAACGTGGCGCGCGGTATCGAAGTGCAGAGCGGATCGCAGCGTGAGCAAATTTTCGGCGGACAGGTGATTCTGACCGCGGGCGCGCTCGTGACGCCCAAGCTACTTATGTTGTCGGGCATCGGCGCGGCAGGCGAACTGGCGCGTCTGGATATTCCGGTGAAGGCCGATCTACCCGGTGTCGGCGAGAACCTTCAGGATCATCATGAAGTGCCCGTCGTTGCGTTCTGCAAGGGACGATACGGCTACTTCAATCAGGATCGCGGCTGGAATCAGATACGCAACGGGCTGCAGTATCTCGCGTTCCACAACGGCCCCGTCGCATCGAACGCGGTGGAAGCCGGTGCGTTCTTCAATCCCGACGACGCGTCCGGTGCGCCGTCCATTCAGGTTTTCTGCCTGCCGACCGTCTATCTCGACCCCGATGTCACGTCGACACGCGCTACCTACGGCTTCACGCTGAACAGTTGCGTGATGCGTCCGAAAAGCCGTGGCCGCGTCTCACTACCGACAGCCGATCCTGCCGCGACCCCGATTGTCTATCCGAACTATCTGCATCACCCCGATGATCTTCGGCTGTCCATCGCGGGCATGCGTCGCGCCGCGCGCATCATGCGCGCAGGCCCGCTCGAAAGTATGGTCGAACAAATCGTGTTGCCCGACGAACGCGCGTTGTCGGATGCATCAGTTGAGTCGGACGAGGCGCTCGCGGAACATTGCCGCCGCACGGTCAAGACGGTCTATCACCCAGCGGGCACCGCGCGTATGGGCCGTGACAACGATCCGATGGCGGTCCTGCATTCGGACATGACCGTGCGCGGCATCGAGGGCCTGCGCGTGTTCGATACCTCGTCGTGGCCCACCATTATCAGCGGCAATACCGTTGCGACGACTTATGCCGTCGCCGACCGTGGCGTGTCGCGGATGATGGGCGAGACCATGCCCGAAGAAGCGCGGAAGCGCGACATCGAATCCGCCGATCCTCTGTTGACATACGCGACCTGACGCATGCACCGATCCCCCGTCACACGGTAATCAACGTAAGGATGACTAATCGGAAGACGCCCTATGAATGACATACTTTCTTGCTTCGCATCGGATGTTCTCGCAGGAAAAACTGCACTCGTTTCAGGTGGCACCAGCGGTATCGGTCTCGATATCGCCAAAGGACTCGCGGGACTTGGCGCGCGCGTCACGGCGACCGGCAGTTCCCTCGACAAGATCGCACAACTCAGGCGTGCCAAGGCGACGGATCAGATCGCTTTCGATCATCTCGATGTGACGGATCTCGAAGCGATAGGGTCGTTCGTGCAGCGCTTCGAGCGCCTTGACATTCTCGTGAATTCGCAAGGAATCTCGCGTCCCGGTCAGGAATACGACGACGCCACGTTTTTGAACGTGATGGACATCAACCTGATCAGCGCCATGCGCTTGTCCAGCGCGGCGATTTCGCTTCTGACGCACTCGCAAGGCACGATCATCAACATTGCTTCCATGCTCAGTTATCTTGCCGATGCAGAAGTGCCCGCCTATTGCGCGAGTAAGAGCGGCGTTCTCGGGTTGACGCGCGCATTGGCGCATCGTCATGGGCGCAATGGCGTGCGCGTCAATGCCATCGCGCCGGGTTACCACCGCACGGCGATGACGCACGGGCTATGGAGCGAGGACGCGGCCGCGAAGAAGATCGCCGAGCGCACGGCGCTCAAGCGCTGGGGCGAAGCCGACGATCTCGTGGGCGCCGCCATCTTTCTGTCGACGCCCGCCGCGCGCTATATCACCGGCGCGATCATCGCCGTGGACGGCGGCTACGTCGTCGGTTGAACAAGGACTCCCAAATGAACCCGTCCTCCGTCATGCTGCGCACAAGCGTGTTCCCATCGCGCTACGTGCAGGGCGCGGGCGCATTGAGCACGCTCGATGATGAACTCGCGCGTTACGGTTCATCGGCCGCGTGCCTGCTCGATGCGAACGTGTCTGCGCTGCTCGAAGACGTGACGGCGCGCGCGCAGCGAGTGAAGATCAATGCGCGATGCGTGCAGGCATCGTGCACCGAGCGCGCTGTCAAAGACGTGACCGCGTGGATCCGCGATACCGGCGCGCAGATGGTCCTGTCTTTCGGCGGCGGCAAGGTGGTCGATGTCGGCCGCGCCGCCGCCGACGATCTGCGCTTGCCGTTCATCTGCGTGCCGACCATCGCGGCATCCGACGCGCCCTGCTCCGCGCTCTCCGTCATCTACGACGACGCGGGCCGCGTGGTCCGCGACCACTTCGTGCGGCGCAACCCCGACCTCGTGTTGGTGGACTCACAGATCATCGTGAACGCGCCGGTGCGCTTCTTCATCGCTGGCATTGGCGACGCGTTATCCACCTGGTACGAAGCACAGGCGTGCGCTCGCGCGTACGCCGCGAATCTGTGTGGCGGACGCGGCACGTCGCTCGCGCTTCAGGCGGCGAAGCTCTGCCGCGACACGCTGTTCGAACACGCGCCGCAAGCGGTGGACGACTGCCGCGCAAATATCGTCACGCCGGATTTCGATGCCACGCTCGAAGCCACCGTGCTGCTGTCGGGCATCGGTTTCGAGTCGGCGGGCGTGGCGGCCGCGCACGCGATCCATCACGGACTGGCGGAGCTTCCGTCCTCGCATGACTTCCTGCACGGCGAGAAGGTGGCCATCGGCACGCTCGCATCGCTGTTTTTGTTTGCGGTGCCGGACGAAGAACGTCTTCACATGTTCCGCTTTTGCCGCGATGTGGACTTGCCGTACCGCCTGCGCGAAATCGGTGTGGACGCGGGCGATATCGACGTGTTGACGACCGTCGCCGAACGGGCATGCCAGGCCGGCGAGATCATTCACAACGAACCTTATCCAGTGACGCCGGCGAACGTGGTCGCCGCGCTGATCGCGATGGACCGGTACGCCGAGCGAAACCTCGACTGATGCAACGCATCGCATAACAACCCGTAAAAGGAACGACCTTGTTCAAAGTGTATGTGACGGATTACGACTATCCCGATCTCGCCGTCGAAAGCGAGATTCTCGAACCCATCGGCGCGCAGGTGATCGGCTTGCAGTCGCGCACGGGAGAAGGCCTCGCGGAACTGGCTCGCGACGCCGACGCGCTGATGCAGCAATACGCGAAGATTCCCGCTGAAACCATTCGCGCGCTGGAGAAGTGCAAGGTCATCGCGCGCTACGGCATCGGCGTGGACATTCTCGATGTCGATGCCGCGCGTAAAGCGGGCATTGTCGTAACGAACGTGCCAGACTACTGCATCGAGGAAGTCGCAGACCACTCCATCAGCATGGCCCTGACCATCTTTCGGTCGATCCCGACGTATGCGGCGTCCACACGGCGCGGCGAGTGGCATTGGAACACCTGGAACCGGCCGATTCCACGCATGCGCGGCAGCGTGTTCGGTCTGGTGGGCTTCGGGCGCATCGCGCAGAACATGGCGCGCAAGTTGAATCCGTTCGGCTTCGATGTCGTCGCCTACGACCCGTATGTGAGCGCAAGCCTGATGGCATCGCATGGCGTGCGCAAGGTCACGTTGGAGGAGATGCTCGCGCAAGCCGATCTGGTCGATGTGATGTGCCCGTACACGCCGCAAACGCATCATCTGATCGATGCAAAAGCGCTCGCCGCGATGAAACCCGGCGCGCTGCTCGTCAACTGTTCGCGCGGCAAGGTGGTCGATAACCGCGCGCTGTACGACGCGCTTGTCAGCGGTCAGATCGCAGCAGCGGCGCTCGACGATACCGAAGAGGAACCGGCCAAGCAGGCCGACTGGTCGCCCAACGACAACCCGCTGTTCGCGCTCGAGAACTGCATCATCACGCCGCATGCGGCGTATATCTCGCAGGACGCCCTGCACGAAGCGCGCCGCGTGGCCGCTGAAAACGTGCGTGCAGTTCTGCTCGGCGAGAAGCCGCTCAATCCGGTCGTTTCCGGTTACTAACCTACAAAGGAATCATGCTAATGAGCACCATCGTCAACCCCCGTCCCGAAGTCGATAGCGAGCTCGTCGCCCGCTTCGTCGCGCTGTCCGAAGTCATGTCGCTGTCGTGCGTGGTGTCTGACGCGCTTCAGCGCAACGGCACTATGCGCCATGACATCAAACCGAAGGGCGCGAATCGCAAGATCATCGGCACCGCGCTGACCGTTCAGCTCACGGCGGGCGATATCGTCGATTGTCTCGACGTGTTCACCGTGGCCAAGCCGGGCGACGTGATCGTTATCGACGCATTTGGCGAAACCGAAACGTCCATCTGGGGCGGACTGATGACCGGCCTCGCGCGTAACGCGGGCGTGGTCGGCGCGGTCATCGACGGCAGTTGCCGCGACACCGACGAGGCGAAGTTTCTTGATTTCCCGGTATCGGCCAAGGTCGCCGGACCGCGTCAGGCGCACACGGCCATCAGCGGACGGCGTGAGCCGATCAGCATCAATGTGCCGATTTCCTGCGGCGGTGTGATCGTGAACCCGGGCGATCTGGTCGTTGCCGACGAGATCGGTGTCGCGGTCGTGCCGCACGCCGACCTCGCCGCCGTCTACGAACGCGCGAAGACCATTGCCGACAACGAAGAGCGCATGCGCGGCATGATCCTCGAAGGCAAGACCTTCCAGGACCTGCTCGAGAAATTCGGCCGCATCTGAAGCGCGCCGTCGCTAACGTCAGGAGAAGACAGTTGAAGATCGAAAGCGTGGATACCTTCGTGCTCAAGACGGCGCTGGACAAGCCGTTCGCCTATTCGCAGGGATGGGTCACGGGCCGCTCGACAACCGTGGTGCGCATTCGCACCACCGATGGTATCGAGGGATGGGGCGAGACCTTCAGCGTGGGTTTGCAGCCGCCGGAAATCGCCGCCACGGTGATCGACAGCGCGCTCAAGCCGCTGTTGCTCGGGCAGGATCCGCTCGACACCGAAGTGCTGTGGAACACGATGTATCTGCGCACACGCGACTTTGGCCGCAAGGGCGTGGTGCTCGGCGCGATCAGTGCGGTCGATATCGCGCTGTGGGATATCTGCGGCAAGGTGGCGACGCTGCCGGTGTGGCAACTGCTTGGCGGCGCCTTTCGCCAGCGAGTGCAATGCTATGCGACGGGCTTTTTCCGCCCGACAGGTCAAGGCCAGGCCGCTGACATGGCGGTCGAGGCGCAGCGTCATCAGGCCGCCGGTTTCTCGATGATGAAGGTCAAGCTCGGCTTCGGCATCGAGGACGACATCGCCGTGATGCAGGCGATCCGCGACGCGCTCGATCCGCAAACCCGCCTCATGATCGACGTGAACCACGCCTACGGTGCGAACGAAGCGATTCGCCTCGCCCGCGCGCTGGCCGATTTCAAGTTGCGCTGGATCGAGGAGCCGGTCGTGCCCGAGGATCTTGCCGGTTATCGGCGCGTGCGCGATGCGATCGATACGCCCGTCGCTGGCGGCGAAGCCGAATTTTCGATGTATGGCTTCCACGATCTGTTCAAAGCCGGCGCGGTGGATATCGCCCAGCCCGATATCTGTCTCGCAGGCGGATTTACAGCGCTCAGGCATATCAACACGCTCGCCCAGGTCAACGGCGTGAAGGTCAATCCGCACGTATGGGGTACGGCGATCGGTCAATATGCGTCGATGCACATGATCGCCGCCACGCCCGACACGCACTACTCGCTGTATGCCGATCAACCGCTGTTCGAATACGACACCTCGTCGCATCCGTATCGGACGGCGCTCGTCAGACAGCCGCTGGAGCAGCAGAACGGATGGCTCGACGTACCGGGCGCGCCGGGACTCGGTTTCGAACTGGATCAGGCATTCTTCGATAAAACGGCACTTCGCATTGGCGCTTGACGCAATCATCGAGGACCGAATGATGCGAGACAATGAACGCTGGACCTTGATCTGGGCGCACGGCGAGGCTACCGTGCAATCGATGGGCGGCATGCTTGCGCCCGTACGCTTTAATCTAGGCGCGGGCCGCAGTGTCTCGCCGCTGCACGTCGCTCTGTGGGGCGACGACCCCGCGTGGCCGGGACTGATGCGCGCTTTGCGGGGCCAATGGCCCTGCCTGCCGTTCGGTACCATCGACGTTCCGCCGGGTCTGCCGCACGGCTTCGAAGCGCGCACGGCACACGACGAATGGCGTCACGGCTTCAGTTCAAATCACCTGTGGCGTTGCGTTGAGCACACGCCGCACAAGATCGCGCTGCATATCGACTATCCGCCCGACGACCCGGTCGAAAGTCTCGATCGTGTCATTGAAGCGAGTGCAAGCGAACCGATGCTCACGGTTTCGCTGACCGTGCGCGTGCGCCGCGACGTCACGCTGCCCTTCGCGCTGCATCCGACCTTTAAAGTGCCGCAAGAGGGCGTCGAGGTCGTGGCGTGTCCGTATCGGGCGGTGCATACGTATCCCGTGCCGATCGAACCGGCTTACTCACGCATCGTGACCAACCGGACGTTCGAATCATTGCGGATGCTCGAAACAACGGACGGATCGTTCGATGCGACGCGGCTGCCGCTGCCGCAGATCACGGAAGAACTCGTGCAACTCGAAGCGTGCCGGCCGCCCTTCGTTCTCCGCTATCCGGCCGACAGCGCGGAAGTTCGCCTCGACTGGAATACGCGCGATTTGCCTGACGCCGTGCTCTGGATCAGCAACGGCGGCCGCGACTATGCGCCGTGGTCAGGGAAAAATTTTGCGCTCGGTGTCGAGCCGGTGAACGGCTTCTTCGATCTTGGGCGAGTCGTGGCTCCGCCGCAGGATCATCCGCTTGCTGGTCGTACCGGAAGCACGTTCAAGGCTGGCGAGGCACGCACGATTCAGTACCGCTTATCGGCCGCGGCCCTTACAACCGAGCCTTCGACATGCACATGAACCGGCCCATCGAATACCGCGTTGATTGGACTTCCACCGCGCCGGGCGATCAACCGCCTGCCTCATCATCAGACGACCTGTTCGCTGCATTGTTCGCGGATGGTTTCGCGGGCGTCGTGTTCAATCCAACTCATAGGGACGACGCCACGAGCGATACGCCTCGCCATTACAAGGATGCTGCAGATGCAAGATGAAGTGTCGATGCCCCGCACCTGGCAGGCGTGGACGTGGACCGGTCAACCCGATCCGCTCGCCCTCGCGCTGCAGACCGTGCCCGCCGCGACGCCGGGAAGCGGACAAGTGCTGGTTCGCAACGCCGTCATCGGTCTGAACCCGGTGGACTGGAAGGTGCTCGGCGGCGATCTCGTCGACTGGCAGCCGGGCAAGGTGCCGGGCGTCGATGGGGCGGGCGAAGTCGTCGCCGTGGGTTCCGATATCCCGAACGATTGGCTTGGCAAACGCGTCGCATACCACACGAGTCTGGCGTCGCCGGGCAGCTTCGCCGAATACACGGCGGTGGATGCTCGAGCACTGCTTACCATTCCTTCTGCAGTCGATTTCGACACTGCGGCGAGCGTGCCATGCCCGGCACTGACCGCATGGCTCGCGCTCGACAAGCTGCCGCCGAGACGGCACGCGCGCGTTCTGGTCAGCGGCGCGGGCGGCGCTGTCGGTCTTTACTCGGTGCAGCTCGCGGCGATGCAGGGCTTCGAAGTCAGCGTAATGTGCCATCCGCGGCATGGGGACCGTCTGCGCGCGCTTGGCGCAAGCGAATGTTTTGAAGGTCCGCTCGATTCGAACAGCGAGTGGCCGCGAACGCAAGCGAACCGGTTCTTCGCCATCGTCGATGCCGTCGATGCCGCGCACGCCGCGCGCCTGTCGCCGGCGCTTTCCGCAAACGGGCATCTGGTCTGCATCCAGGGCCGCGTCGAAGGATGGCCGAGCCCCCCATTCGGACGCACCATGTCGTTGCACGAGGTCGCGCTGGGCGCGATGCATCAGCATGGCAGCAATTCGGACTGGGCACGTCTTGTCGATGCAGGCAACCGGATTCTGCAACTCATCGCTGACGGTCGGATGAAAAGCGAGCCGCTATTGACCGGGAGATTCGACGCGCTTCCCGAACGGCTCGATGCCTTGCGTCACCGCTCGGTGTCGGGCAAGTCGATCGTCGCCGTTTCATCGTTCCATCGTGCAGTCAGTCTTTAGCGCTGGGATCGAAGCGATATGCGAGGCTCCAGACGACACGCGGCATCCGCCGTCCTGAATACAGTGGCTTCAGTCGGCGTCGACGAACCATCCGTGCAGGTCGAAATGACATCGGGCGAGATGTCAACACTCATCGCCGCGCTCGATGCGCTACTCCGCGAACGCGCGATGGCTTGTCAGATTGCATCCGATTATCTCGTTCGGCAGCAACAACCGATCGATGAACTGTCGTTCGGGTTATCGAACATCATACGAATCGAGCGTTCGCTCGAAGCACGGCTCGATCCGGCCGATCGGATCTGAAGCCGCCGTTTCACTCAACTCGTCGACCGATCCGTGCCACCGCATATCGCATGCGATGCGGCGTGCCACAGCGTTCGGCACTCAAACTGAAAACTCGCAGGAGACGTGTTCATGCTGCACATGAAAAACAATCCAGGTGCTTCACCGATGCCCAAACCCGCCGGACGACAACGATGGTTGGTCCTCGGCCTTCTCTGCCTGATCGCGCTCGTCAACAATATCGACCGCCTGACCTTGTCGATCGCGGCACCCGCCATGCAGCATGAACTCGGGTTCACCGCGACCGATATCGGCTTGCTCGGCAGCGCGTTTTCACTTTTCTACGCATTCGGTCAGTTACCGTCCGGATGGTTCGTCGATCGCTTCGGACCGCGGAGATTGCTGGGGGTTTCCGTTGTCGTCTGGAGCGCCGCGACCGCTGCGATGGGTACCGCGCATTCGTTCGGCGCGTTCCTCATTGCGCGCGCGTGGCTGGGTGCGGCAGAATCGCCGTCGCTGCCTTCGACAAACAAGATCGTTACGCAATGGTTTCCGAAGAAGGAACAAGGCATCGCCAACGCAAGTTGGGATGCCGCGTTGAAGGTCGGCCCTGCCTTCCTGACCTTCGCACTCGTCTTTGTCGTGGCCGAATTCGGCTGGCGCTCGATGTATCTGGCAGCGGGCGTCGCCGGTGTCGTCGTCGCCATCGTATTCCTGTTCTTCTATCGCGATGTCGATCGAAACACCCGGTTGAGTAGAGAAGAACGCGCCTATATTGCACATGACGGGGAAGTTCGAGCCGCCGCCGATGCAGTACGCGTTCCCTGGACGGCCATGTTCAAACGCCAGAGCATGTGGGGAATGATGGCGGGCTTCTTCTGCAATCTCTGGGTGTATCAGATATTCCTGGTCTTTATTCCCATGTTCATCATCGAGCAGTTCGGCGTGAAGTTCTCTTCGTTGGGGCTGGCAGCCAGCGTGCCCTGGGTGGGCGCGATCATCGGCGATATCGTGAGCGGCATCGTTTCCGGCAAACTGGCCGAACGCTCCGGATGGACGACGCTCAAGGCGAAAAAGGTGACCATCGTCGCTGCTCTGCTGCTTCAGGCCATCGTCCTCGCCCTGCTGCCGCTTAACGCCGTGTTCGGCCAGTCGGCGGGCCTGCCCGTCGCCGTGATCCTGATGGCGTTTGCGCTGGGATTCAACGGGGCCGTGGTCGCGCATGCATGGTCGCTGCCCGCCGAGGTCACCACGTATTCGACGGTCGCGTCAGCCGGCGCAGTGCAGAATTTTGGCGGCTTCCTCGGCGCGACGCTTTCGCCGTTGGCTGCTGGCATGATCGTCGACGCCACGCATTCATTCACCCTCGTTTTCCTGTCGTCGGCGGTGGTATCGGTGTTTGGGGCAATCGCCTATCATTTTTTCGTGCGGCACCCCATCATCCAGGGCGAAAAGCTGAATCCGGCTCAAGAAGATGCCAGACAGGAATCGGTCGCCTAATCCGCAAATGATCGCCTCCGGCGACGATCTCGAGATGCATGGATTCATTCAGCCGCTTGGCGATATCGTCGGAAGCAAATTCATCTTCCCAGGTGCGGCGCAGACGAGCCGCTTTCGGCAGCAATATCGCTATGGGACTGGCTCTTGACCCGCTGCGATTCAACCCGGCTCGCTGTTAGAGAGGTGGCCTGCATTGCAGGCCTGCCACAGTGCGGAGGTGATTCCATCTGTCAGGTTGCCAAGAGAGCCTGACGGGCATCATGGACCGCTTATCGGCGTCCGTCCGACGTTGTGGCACGGGGGGACGTGCACGGCTACTTCCGGGTGAATGTGGCATGCCGCGACGAACAGTTGCGGTTGTGCGGCAACGACATCGTCAAGGAGGTGCTGGATTCGATGCACATGCGGATCAGCCGGCTGCGTCGCCTGAGTACGTCATTGCCCGGGCGTTTGCATTGCTCGTGCGCTGATCACCAGCGGTTATGAGACGCTTACAGTGAACGCGACGGTGTGCTGGCTGCAGCACTGAACCGCTCTATCGTATTGAGCGCGCTTCAGGCCATAGAACCCGAATGGGATCGCGTGCCGACCAACGTGGCTGGGATGGGCAAGGGACGCAAGCGCCAGATGGATCAATAACGCCCCACTTGCTGCGACACACGGCCGCGATGAGCCTCATGCACCACGGCTTCGACATAACCGCGACCGCGCCCGGGCCTGGCACGAGTCTTCGGAGACACCCGGACCTACTTGCACGCCGACGTGCAACTCAAGGAACGCACTCTCGGACACGACGGTCAGTCGGCACGCTATCAAATTCGGGATCCCTTGGTCGCCCTCCATAAATCTCCCTGATAATTCCGACAATCCAGACGACCGTGAACGGATATCCGCCCGACCGTGCGCGTACGGATTCGTGAAGCGGCATGATCGAGCAGTAGACATAAGCCTTGTGATGCCACTGGCGGCATCACAAGGCAAAATCCCGTATGGCCAGTTCGATCCTTGGCGTGGTGGATCCGCCTGTGCCACTGCCCGATCACCCACTGGGCAGCCTTGTCCCTCAGACCTGGCGTACGATCGGCAACTGCTCGAACACCGCGAGCACATAGCCATTGCCGCCGATCCGACGGCACTTCACGCTGCATCTCTCTCGGCGGACACCAGGCGGCCAATCGGAATGATAAACCGCCTGGGCAACAGGCCCGTCCTTGAGCCGTCTCGCACAATGTGCCGGTATCAACCGACCTAGCAAGCGCGACCTTGAGAATCCTCGGCAGACTAGTCTCGCTTCGACGAACTCCGGGCGCCTCACCGCGACTCCGATCCTTGCCGGGACAACTTCTGGCCTACTGTCTCAGTACCGTACAGTGGATAGCATCGCTAAAGCGATATCACGTGAAACGGAGGCGAGAGCCTGGCTGTGCGCGCTCACCAGCGCACCGTAGCCAGGCCCGGTGACGTTCTCGCGAACGACTGTGCGACCTTCAACCGGTTCGCCGCGCCCCGGCGCGCGGACAGACCAGATTGCTGCCAGCACTACGGTACCGCTCGTTGGCGAATCAAAGCTCTGCACGTCAACCGACACGCGGAATCCATTGTCATCCACATGTTGCGGATAGATGGATACGATCGACCCTGGCAGCAACTGCATGAGATCGGCAGCCAGTACGCGCGGAATCTGGCTCTTCAGCGGATCGGCCCAGCGAGCAAATTCGTCGATCGACACGCGGTTCTCGTCAATCCTTGACACGATCTGCGGGCGATCGACCAGTTCCGGAACCGTGACCGGGCCGATCGCGATTGCCACCGGTTTGATATCCGGCTGCAACTCGACAAGGTGCACGGGAGCCAACGTATAAAACTGCGCCGGCGGCGACGTTGCACATCCCGCAAGGAGAGTGAGAACTAATATTGCCAGGCAAAACAAGGACGATCGGCTCATGGTTTCTCCTCGGCCTTGCCTCGAATCAGCGCTTCCGGATGGCGCTGCAGGTAGTCCGCCAGCGTGCGAATCGATACTGCGGCTCGTGACAGTTCGCGCATTGTTTCAGTCGTGCTTTGCTGCAACGGCGAGTCGCTTTGAATCGCACGATTCGCTGACGCGAGAGCTTCACGAACAGTGGCCAGCGTTGCCTTGGCATCCGGCGCCAGATCCGTATTGACGGTGTTCAGAACTGAATCCGCGTCGTTCAGCGTCTTGCGTAGGTCTTTGCTGATTCCGTCGAACGGGATTGCATTCAGCTTCGCCACCAGACTCGAGATCGAGTCTTGCAAACCCTGCAGATTTCCCGGTACCGTCGGTAATTGAGGAATCGCATTGCTCCAGTTCACTTTCGCCTTCGGCGCTGCGGGGAAAAAATCGATCGCAACATAGAGTTGCCCCGTAAGGAGACTCGCGGTCTTCAATTGGGCTCGCAGTCCCTTCGAGATCAGATAGTCCGCAAACGCCTTTCGTTCAGCCGCCGTGCCTCCCATGCTGCGTTGCCAGTTCACACGCGACACCAGACGTTCGGGAAAAATGCTGACCTCAACAGGAATATTGAATTCTTTTCTGACGGGATCGAAGTGCGCCGAGATCGCCGACACCTCGCCCACGACAATCCCGCGGAAGTCGACCGGCGCGCCGACTGCCAATCCGCGTACCGACTCGTTGAAGTTCAGGACGTATTTGTCGACGATTGCATCATGCCGCTTCATGGCATCGGCGCGATCGCCGAAAAGTTGAAATTCGCGTTTCGCGTCCGCTTCAGTTCTATCCGTCGTGTCAGGCGGGTTCTCGAACGCGAGGCCACCGATCAGGATGGAGACCAGCGATTCCGTGTTGACCTTTACGCCCGTCGTATCCAGGGTCACGTCAACGCCGCTCGCTTGCCAGAAGCGCGTGTCGTTCGTGACGTACCTGTCGTATGGCGCATTGATAAAAACACGCACGGTCATCCTGGAGCCGTCGGGATCAAGTGCGTAGGAAACTATCTGGCCAACCTGAAGCCTGCGAAAGAATACGGGTGAACCGATATCGAGTGAGCCGATGCTGGTACTCCTGAGTACGAACTCCCGCCCCGGCGTCCCCGAGGCAAGCACCGGCGGCGACTCGAGTCCGACAAAATCGCGTCGGGCGTTTTGCGAGGTGCCAATATCCATTCCGATGTGGGAACCGGAAATCAGGGTGCTGATGCCTGACACGGTGCCGCCTGAAATCCGCGGCCGAACCACCCAGAAGCGGGTACCGTCGACCAGCATGCTGGAGGCGTTCCTCGACATCTCGGCGCTGGCGAGCACGGTCTGGTGATCGTCGGACAGAGTGACGCTCCTGATTACGCCGATATCGACGTTCTTAAACTTGATTTTCGTCTTGCCGGCCTCGATGCCCTCGCCCGTGGCAAAGCGGATGGTGATGCTTGGGCCTTGTTGCATGATCGACCGCACCGCGAGTCCGCCCGCTATCAACAGGGCCACCAGCGGCACAATCCATATAAGCGGCATGCGCCCATTCGATCGTTCTGCGGTAACCGCGGCTCGAATGTGAGCCGCATCGTCTTTTCCGTTCTCTGCCGACGCCTCATTCACCGTCCAACTCCACGGCGTCCCATATGAGTCGTGGATCGAACGACAGTGCCGCGAACATGGTCAGGACGACGACCGCGCCAAACGCTATAGCCCCCGGACCGGCATCGATTGTTGCAACAGAACCAAATTGCACGACCGCGACCAGGATGGTGACGACATAGATATCGAGCATCGACCAACGGCCGACGCACTCTACCCACCGGTAAATACGTGTCCGCTTGCGCGGCATGAGGGACGAGCGCAACTGAGTGCTCCAGGCGAGATAGGCTAGAGAGAGAATTTTGAGCATCGGCACAACGATGCTCGCAATAAACACGATCGAGGCCAGCACCCATGAGCCCGAGGCCCACAGGAACACCACACCGCTTAGAATCGTGTCCGACTGCGTGCCGAATAAGGTGCTGGTGATCATCACCGGCAGCAGTACGGCAGGAATATAAAGAATCATCGCGGCAAGCAAGAACGCCCAGGTACGTGCGAGGCTATTGGGCTTGCGCAGATGAAACAGCGCGCCGCAGCGCGGACAAATCCGGCCGCGAAATTGAGCGAAAGGTTTTGACACCAATCCGCAGTCGTGACAAACAAACAGGCCGGCGCGTGCGCCGGTAGCGGCTTGCGCATTCACCATTCGTCTCGGTGAACTGGAGTCGCCACCTGGCCCGCCATCAATACGCTCCCATATATCACGCGGGTCGAACGAAAAAGTTGCTGCCGTGAGCAGTACCATTACTGCGCCAAATGCCCAGAGCGCTACGCCGGGAACAACGGTCGCGAAGTGCTGCAGTTTGACCAGCGCAATCAGCATGGCAAGCATGAGCACTTCAGTCATTCCCCACGGCGCGACGTGCTTTAGTACGCGCAAAACAACCTCGGGACGTTGAGGCAGGCGGCCAGTATGCAGGGGCAGCAGTAGGTAAATCACCGACGCGATGTTCAGCGCCGGCATCACAATCGTCGTTATCAGAACGAGGCCAGCTATGGGCCACATGCCGTCGGCGTACAGCGAACAAACTGCATCGAACAGCGTGGTTTCGACGAGCGCGCCCCTGACCCAAACCCCGATGATCGGAAACCAGTTCGCCACGAGAAACATGATCGCCGCCGCTAGAGTGAACGCGAGCGCACGATCATGATGAGTAGCCGGCAGGCTTCGGTAGAAGGCAGCATCGCACCGCCGGCAACGCGCGATACCGCGTTCGACCAGGCTTGCTTTCCACTGGAGCAAGTCACATTCACGACATGCGATTAGTCTGATTTCGTTCATTTCGGCGTCCGCTTGCCTGGATGACCCTTATCCAGGCTTGATAACTTGTGTGTCGCCCAAGAGTATCACCAAAACTCGGCGTCGTAAACCGTCCAGTCGGTTTGTTTGTCATCAGTCCGGAGCGGGAACCGCAGATTTATCCAATTCAGCGGTCATCGCTGACGTAGTTCAGAACCCGCAGACGCCAACTCATGGAACAGATTCACGGTGATGAAAGGCAGAGTGGCTTCACGGCGCCGGAAACTGCTGGCAGGAAGCGAGTAACGATGCGCATGCTTCCTTGCCGAGATGGAGAAGGCAGGTCCGTGGCAGCGCTTGCCGTTAGTAATCCAGCGGCACCATCCGAGGGCGCGCGTGGGTCTGCCCGCCTGTTGGCGCGAAACAAATTTTGTGAATCTACTGCTTGCAACGATGACAGGCTCCGTAGGACATGCTCTCTGGTGAGCAGTTCGGTGCCCTGAACAGACGACTATGCGGCCGCGCCAACCGTCAGTATAAGAGGCTTGCGATGAGGACTGAGCTAGGATCCATGCCAAATCTCATAAACAAGCCGTATGTCCGGTTTACAAATGACACTGGCAGTGGTACTGTTCGACGTCATCGGCACCGCTTCGAACGACCTTATCCCATCCCCGATTCTCGTTACAGGACCACAAAGTGCTTAAGAAAAACTCCGTCGCAATATTCCTCTCCGCCGCCGCGGCACTGACTTTGACCGCGTGCGCAGGTGTGCAGCCCGTGGCCTATAGTGGGATTTCATCTTCGCCGCAGATGACACGGAACGCCGGTGATAACTCGGGCAAGGTGCCCTATCAATTTACGGCCCCCGTCGTCTGGTCGCGCTACACGAAGGTCATAGTAGATCCGGTGGTGATTTACCAGGGCGCTGACAATCAGTTTGGCGATATAAAAAGCGAGGACCGCTCGGCGCTTGCCAGCTACATGGGAAAAACGTTCTCGGGAAAGCTGGCGACCAGGTTCAGCGTCGTGCAGCAGCCCGGTCCCAACACCTTGCGGGTCAAACTGACATTGACGGGCGCCGAGAAAACTACGGCGTTGGTTGGGCAATTCATGCATTTCGATCTTGCGGGCAATCTCTATAACGGTGTGCAATCCATCCGCGGCGGTCAGGGTGCATTTAGCGGTTCCGTGTCGTACGCGGTGGAGGTCTATGACAGCGTCAGCGGTCAACTGTTAAAAGCGTACGTTTCGAAACAGTATCCCAATGCGATGAATCTTCCTGCAGCCTTCGGTTCATTGGGTGCCGCGAAGACCGGCATCGACAAGGGAGCGGACGCATTGGTCGCTGAGTTTCATTAACGCTTGAACATGCGCGCATTGGCCCACCTCGTCGCCGCAGTCGCGCCGCCCCCCATCCACCGATTTCGACCAAGCTGAAGGCGGGTTTGGCGAGCATCTCGGCAACTCATGCAGCAAAAGATGGACGAGCCCGAAGAATGCGTGGTGTCGAACCTCTGGCAACGGGTAAAAGCCGGTTAGATCGACATGGCCGGCGCAGTGCAAGCGGACGTCATCCGATTGACTGCACTGCGTGATACATAGGGCAACCTGATCTCGCAGGGGACCGTGTTATTGGTCGCAAACCACAGCCAGACGACACTGATGCGCGAAATCGACGATCAGAAGGTCAAGGCGAGTGGCCGTGGATGTCAGCGCTGGCATCCTGAAAACAGGAAAACCACTACCCGCAATCTGGCAACATTGGCGTCGCGTCGCGGCAATTCGACCAGTTGATCGATAGGATTTCCAGGGCGGTTCATCTGATAAGCTTGCGGTTTTCACACGAACGTTCCCACGGAGTACAGTTCGTGCGGATGGACCCCACGTCTCACAGGAACACATGGATAATCCCACTCGTTCGGCGCAATCCCGAAACGCGGCCATTCAGGCCGCACTGGCAATCCTCACAAAAGATGGGCCCGCGGCATTGACCTTTGACGCACTGTCGCGCGAGAGCGGAATCAGTAAAGGCGGTTTGTTGCATCAGTTTCGTAATAAAACTGCCATCCTCAAAGCCTTGCTTGCTCACCAACAAGAATATTTTGAGTCCTTTGCCAACAGTTTTCTGTCTACGAAGGGGAGCGCGCTTCCTGAACCAACACTGTCGTGCCAGATCGCGGTGACGCGAGAGTCGATCAATCAACCGAACTCAGTCGCGAGAGCCATTCTGGCAGCCCTCGTGGAGGATCCAAACCTGCTAAGTGAAATCAGCAGTCAGGACTCGGCAAACACGCGGAAAATCCGAAGCGAAGCCAAAGATCCCGACATCGCTCTCCTGCGTCTCTTTGCGGCGCGCGGCCTAGCGTACACCACGCTGTTGGGGCTCAATCCCCTCTCAGAGAGACAGCGGGAGCGTCTGTTTAAGGTCTTGTTGGACGATGATCGATGGAGCTCACATACTTCCTCGGACACCGACAGGGAGCGTTGACTCCATCGCATTGCATTACCGATAGCGCACAAAAGAGAGGCGGACGAAAATCCGCGCTGCCTGGGGGCTGCCTCCGTTTGAGCATTTTTTTCAACCCGCCGAAGGAGCGGCGACATGTGTGACCGGATGCTCGCGCATGTCACCCCAAGAGCGGCTCCATCAAACCTCGGACACTCGCAACACACGGAGGCGCCCCAACTGCTACGCTATAGCGTAGCGGTCACGCCGCCGTCCACGTAAAGTACGTGTCCATTTACGAAGTTGGAAGCGCTGCTAGCCAGGAACACCGCCGCGCCGACGAGATCTTCCACATCGCCCCAACGGCGCGACGGCGTACGGCCGATCAGCCACTTGCTGAAGGTCGCGTCCTTGACGAGCGCCTCGGTCAACTCGGTCTTGAAGTAGCCCGGACCGAGACCATTCACCTGGATGCCATGTTGACCCCAGTCGATTGCCATGCCTTTCGTCAGCATCTTCACGGCACCCTTGCTCGCGGTGTAGGCCGCAATGTTGGGACGGCCGAGTTCGCTTTGCACCGAACAGATGTTGATGATCTTGCCGCGTTGCCGCTCGATCATATGGCGTGCCACCGCCTGTCCGACCAGAAACACGCTGTCGACGTTGGTCTTCATCAGTTCCTGCCACTGCTCGTGGGAAAACTGTTCGAGCGGCGCGCGACGCTGCATGCCCGCGTTGTTGACGAGAACGTCGATTGCGCCGATTTCGCGCTCGATGTTGGCGATCGCCTTTTGCACGTCGTCTGCCGATGTCACGTCGAAACTCGCGGAGTGGACAGTGGCGCCCTCGTCACGCATACGGCTGACCGCCTCGGCAAGGCGCGCCTCGCTGCGACCGTTCAGAATGATTTCGGCCCCCGCGCCGGCCAATCCTTTCGCAAGCGCGTAACCGATTCCGGTACTCGATCCCGTGACCAGAGCACAACGCCCCGACAGATCGAACATGTTCAGATTGCTGTCCAAGTCAACCTCTCCTTGATTCTATTTCTTCCGATTTCCATGGCGCTTCGGCGGGACTGCTCAACCATTGCATGACCTCTGTCAGGTTGCAAGCGCAGTCTCGCGACGCGAAAAGATGCAGCACACCAGCCTCGCCCACAGGCGGCTCGAGCGTATCGAACTGATCGGCGACCAGCGTCGCGGGAAACTCATGATCGGTGCGTCCCGCCACACGCGCAATCGCGACCGACAGGGAAATGTCGAGAAATACGAAGCGTAGCCCGGCGACACGCGCGCGCAACCGCTCGCGGTAGCCCCGCTTCAATGCCGAACAGGACAGCACGACGGCGCCTTGACTCGCGTCCATCTTCGCGGCGAGACGATCCAGCCATGGCTCGCGATCACTGTCGCACAAGGCGATTCCGCGGCACATCTTGTCGCGGCATTGCGCCGAATGGTGCTCGTCCCCTTCGATGAAAACGCCCGCCAGTGCAAGCGCCAATTCGCGCGCGAGCGTCGATTTGCCCGAGCCCGACACGCCCATCACCACTATCTTATCTGTCACGTTGCACAATCCAGCCACGTTGTTCCGGCTGACGATCGGCCGGATCGCACCGGCCACTCAACAGGCACGGTGCGTCGCGCAAGGCGCACCGCAACGTCGCACGCTTTTCGCTTCAGGACACCGGCGTGAACTTGAGCTGGTTGATCGGTGTGACCTTGTCTGTGCGAGTCAGACCGTAAGGCGTCTTCGGTCCGAGCCACTTGTTGAAGATCGTGCTCATCTCGCCGCTCTGTTCCAGCGTAGCGAGCGCCTTGTTGACCGCGCTCAGCATGGCCGGCTCGTTCTGCCGCAGGCCGACCGCTATCGGCTCGATCAGCATCGGCTCCGACGCGATCGCCACCGCGCCGTCCGTGCCGTCCACCTGCTTGGCGATCTTCGTGGCGGTCATCTGGTTGGTCACGAAGCCCTTCACCTTGTTCTGCTCGAGTGCGAGAAACGCCGAACTGGTATCGTGGAAAGTGACCGCCTGGCCATCCTTGATCGAAATCGGAATCGACTGCGCGGACGTCGAGCCGTCGGCGGCGCTGATCTTTTGCCCCGTGAAATCAGCCAGTTTCTTGCTGGCGTCGGCCTTCTTCACAACCAGAACTTCTTTGGTGGAATAGTACGAATCGCTGAAGGCAATCTGCGTGGCGCGGGTCTTCGTATACGCCAGGTTCGCCACCACGATATCGACGCGCCCCAGCTTCAATTGTGGAATGCGTGCTTCCACCGCCAGCGGCTCCAGCTTCGCCTTCACGCCCAGTTGTTTCGCCACGGCGTTGCAGAGGTCCACGTCCATGCCTTCGAGCTGACGCGTCTGCGCATTTGGATACGAGAACGGCTCCACATTCGAATAGACGCCACAACTCAATTCGCCGTGAGTCTTGATGTCGGCCAATTGATCAGCGTGGGCCGGGGCAATCGACGCAAGCGCGCCGCCAACCACCAGCATCCCCGAGAAAATTTTCTTTGCCTGCATCGTGATGCTCCTGAAGTGTATGTGTAAAGCAACCCATTGCTGATCGAAGGTGGGCAAACTGAACTACCGTGGCGAACCTCTTGCCTCAATGTGTACGAAGGTCGGACAGGAATCGCTGCGCGCGCTCGTACTTCGGACGCAAAAAGAACTCTTCCGGTTCCGCCGTTTCGAGAATCTTCCCTGCATCCATGAACCATACGCGATCGGCGACTTCACGCGCAAAGCCCATTTCGTGCGTGACGCACATCATCGTCATGCCTTCCTGCGCGAGACTCTTCATCACGTTCAGCACTTCGCCGACCATTTCAGGGTCGAGCGCGCTGGTTGGTTCGTCGAATAGCATGGCCGGCGGATCCATCGCCAGTGCTCGCGCAATCGCGACGCGTTGCTGCTGGCCACCGGACAACTGCGGCGGGAACGCCTTGGCCTTGTTCGACAGACCCACGCGCGACAGCAAATCCGCCGCTTTGCGCTCCGCTTCCGCTCGCTTGAGGCCATTCACACGCATCGGCGACAGCGTGATGTTGTCCAGCACGGACAAATGTGGAAACAGGTTGAACTGCTGGAACACGAAACCGACGCGGCTACGGTATGCATTCAGACCCAGCTTCTTGTCATGAATGTCCTGACCATCGAAAAAGATCTGGCCGCGGTTGATCTCCTCGAGCCGGTTGACGGTGCGAATCAAGGTCGACTTGCCGGAACCCGACGGCCCGCACACCACCACCACCTCGCCTTTGCGAACCTCGGCGTTCACATCCACGAGAGCGTGATATTCGCCGTACCATTTGTTGACGCTGGAAAACTTGATCATGCGAAATACCTCGAAATGATTGAACGCCTAGTTCTCGGTGGGCAGCGGATCGGCCAGCGCGACAGCGTCAGCCTTGCGGGTCTTCGCCACGACACCGGCACGCTTGCGGGTCACGCGCCGCTCCAGGTACTGCGCCAACTGCGTCAGCGCATAACAGAGGGCGAAGTAGCTCAAGGCGAGAATCAGGTACACCGGAAACGGCTTCGTCAGCAGCCGGTTGTTAATCTGATCCGCCGCGAAGGAGATCTCCTGCACGTTGATGATGTAGCCGAGCGACGTCTCCTTGATGGTCGACACGAACTGCGTGACCATGCTCGGCACCACGTTGTAGAGCGCTTGCGGCAGGATCACCGCGCGCATGGTCTTCATGTAGCTCATGCCGAGCGCACGCGACGCTTCGGCCTGCCCTTTCGGCAATCCCTCGATGCCCGCACGGATGATCTCGCCGAGATACGCGGAGTCGTAGATCACCAGCGCGCACAGCATCGTGACGAATCCGGTGACCGGATAACCGGTCAGCACGGGCACGAGAAAGTACACCCAGAAGATCACCATCAGCAGCGGAATGCCGCGCACCATGTAGACGAGTCCGGTGGCCGGCGCCCGCAGAAAGCGGAGCGGGCTGATCCGCGCCAGGGCGACCAGAATCCCCAGGGGAAAGGCAATCACGAGTGCCGACAGCGACAACAGTATCGTCAGCACGATGCCGCCTAGCGGCCCATGCGGATACTGCCCGATGAGCAGCAGCGTCCAGTTGTCGCGCAGGATGTCGAACATGTCACTTCACTCCCGGAATGCGGTAGTGCATTGCGATTTTCGCGCCGCCCAGCATGATGACGAGCGACAAACCGAGATACACCACGGTAGCGACGAAATACGATTCGAACGACAGGAAGGTTTCGTTCTCTATCTGCCGTGTCACATACGTCAACTCCGCGGCGCCGATCGCCATGGCGAGACTCGTGTTCTTGAACAGCAGGACCGCGTGATTGACCATCGGCGGAATCGCGTTGCGCAGCGCTTGCGGCAGAATCACGAAGCGCATGCCGTTCAGGAAGTTCAGACCCAACGCGCGCGAGGCTTCGTACTGACCGTAGGAAATCGCGCGCAGCCCGCTGCGAATGTCTTCGCAGAGATAAGCCGCACTGCACAAACCGATCGCGATCACCGCGAAGATGAACTGACCGTTGTAGTGGTTCAGCACCGTTTGCAGCGAGTCCGGCAAGATGTTCGAAATGCCGAAGTACCAGAACAGGATCTGAACCAGCATCGGCACATTGCGATGGTAGGCGACGAACGTCGCGACGAAGGCCGTGGCGATACGATTGTTGGTCAGGCGGATCAGCGTGAGAAGAATGCCCACCACCAGCGAGAGCGCCCACGCCAACGCGGCCATTGCGAGCGTGAGCTCGATCCCGCGAAGGAACAGCGCGCCGTAGTCACCTTGCAGCACTGTCGCCAGATCAAAATGAAGTTTCATGTTGCCCATCCCCATGGCTCGGATCGAAGCGATGACGCCGGTCTGAATCGACCTGCGGCGGCATCGTTATTTCCTGCGGGAGTCGCCGTCAACTCTCGTGTTGAATTGATACTAGCTCGCAAAAAAAGGGCGTTGCAGAGGCCTTTCTTCTGGTGCAATAAGTTTCGGGAATGATGAAGCGGGAGGGTTTCCGGCAGGGGAGCAGGCGTGCAGTTGCATGGTGTTTGTCTCCTGTATGCAGCGCCTCTTTGGACGCCTCATCAGTGGATGCGCGCCTTTTTTCTGGCGCGCACAAATTCTCGTGAAACGGTGCCCGGCGCGGCCTGCCGCGGCGGTCTTCGCTCAGGCAGCCGCGCTTGGGCGAGCCAGCACTTGCGGATTCACTGGCGTCGGCGGCTTGCCGGCCGAGGCGCCGACACCCAGCGCGGCGATCAAATTGTCTGCGCAAAGCGAGGCCATCGCGCGCCGCGTGCTGACGGACGCGCTGCCGATGTGCGGCGTCAGCACCACGTTCTTTTGCGCGAGCAGCGCTGGACAGACCACCGGCTCGCATTCGAATACGTCCAGACCGGCCGCCGCGATGCTGCCTTCGTGAAGCGCCACGGCCAGAGCCGCATCGTCCACTACGCCGCCGCGAGCGATATTGGTCAGCGTGGCTGACGACTTCATCTGCTTGAGTTCCGCCGCGCCGATCGCATGATGCGAGCTGGCCGAATACGGCACCACCACGATCAGGTGATCGGACTCGCGCAGCAGCGTCTCCTTGTCGACGTAGCGGGCCTTGCAGTTCGCTTCGACCTCGGGAGTCAGTTGGGAACGGTTGTGATAGATCACGCGCATGTCGAAACCGAATGCGCCGCGTCGTGCGATGGCCTGGCCGATGCGGCCCATGCCGAGAATGCCGAGCGTCGATCCATGCACGTCGCCCCCGACGAACATGTCGTAGCGCCCGGTCTTGGTCCATTCGCCGGCGCGCAGGAAGCGTTCCGACTCGGTGATGCGCCGCGCCGTTGCCATCATCAGCGCGAAGCCGAAGTCGGCGGTGGTGCCGGTGAGCACGTCGGGCGTATTCGTCACCAGCACGCCGCGCGCCGTGCAGGCTTCCACGTCTACGTTGTTGTAGCCGACGCCGATATTGCACACCGCCTTGAGTTGCGGGCAGGCGTCGAGCAAGGTGGCGTCGATCCGGTCGCTGCCCGCGGTCATGGCGCCCACTTTGCCCTGCAACCGGGCGATCAGTTCCTGCTGCGTCCAGATCGTATCTTCCGGGTTGTCGGTCACGTCGAAGTTCGCGCGCAGGCGATCGACGATATCCGGAAATGACGCACGGGTAACTAGTACCGATGCACGCATGGAAAACCTCCTTGTTGAACTCGGGTGATGTCTCTTGCGCATGGGCCGCTGGCGGCGCGAGAGTCTTAATGGATTTCGCCGTGCGTGCCGACCTCGTGGGTCAGCGCGCTCGATATCTCGCGAATGCAATGGAAGCGCCGCGACGTCGGCATGAAGGTTGGGCGTGCTCGCGCGCGTAGGATCGGGCCGCGCGCCGCCAGCAGCGGCGCCACCGAGCCTGCGCGCGCAGAGGCATGCGTGGCGTTAAGCGTCGTTGCCAGCCGGATCGCGTTTGATCGTGGTCAGCCCACCCGGAACCTGCAGCGTGGGCAGGATTTCCATATTGCTGATGTTGACCGCCAACGGCGCGGCGATCGCGAAGGCGATGGCATCGGCGATATCGGAAGGCAGCGGCAGTTCGAAGCCGTCGATGAACTTCTTACGCGCTTCTTCGATATCGCCATGCACGTGGCCGAAGATATCGGTAGCGACACGGCCCGGGCAGATCTCCGTCACACGCACGCGCCTGCCGGTCGCATCGACGCGCAACTGGCGCGACAGCGCGTGAATACCTGCCTTCGTGGCGCTATAAATGGAGTTGCCGTTGAAGGTATAGATGCCCGCGATCGAGCTGATGTTGACGATATGGCCGCGATCCCGCTCGACCATGCCGGGCATGGTAAGGCGCACGAGATGCAGAACCGCTTGCAGATTCACTTCCACCTGCAAGTCGATATCGTCGGCGCCGGCATCCAGAATCGAACCCTTGGTCGATACGCCCGCATTGTTCACGACGATATCGAACGGCACTTCCTGCGTGAGTTTCGTCAGCGCTTCCAGATCGCGCACGTCGATCGCGTGCGCAATGCAACCGGTGCGTTCCGCCAGCTCATTCAGACGATCGGCGTTGCGGGCAAGCGCATGCACTTCGAGTCCTTCACGGCGGAAGCGCTCGACGATCGCAGCACCCATCCCTGTCGAAGCGCCCGTAACCAGCGCGGTCTTATAGTCTGAAAACGGCATGAATGACCTCTATCTGTAGTTCTGAAATGCCGCACCTTCGAGGCGTGCGACAGGCCTGTTACCAATGTATACGCCGTGAAAACGCGGGGCAAAGACGGATTGGCTTTGTCGCGATAAGACCGGCTTATGGTTGGCCGACGAGCGGGCTAGCATGGGCCGGCAACGCGCCGCCTAGCGCATGAGCTTCGACACCGGCACCACCCGGCCGCCCGCCGATTCGATCACGCCGCGCACCGTGCGCGCGAGGTCGACGGCGCCCGGCGTGTCGCCATGCAGCAGGATCGATTGGACCGGCATCTTGAGCTTGTTGCCGGTAATCGTCGTGATACTGCCCTCTTCGAGCAACGCCTTGACACGCGCCAGCACGGCCGCGCGGTCCTTGATGACCGCGCCTTCGAGCTTACGCGACACCAGCGCACCCTGATCGTCGTAGGCGCGGTCGGCGAGAAACGTATTGGCCGTGCGAACGCCGATGCGATCCGCGGCTCGCTCGATCTTCGTGTTCGTCGAGACGCTGATGATCACATCGCGGTCGAACTCGGCAACCGCCCGCACCAGCGGCTCGGCCAGTTCATACGACGCCGCGGCCATGTTGCCCAACGCGCCGTGAAAGCTCATGTGCGTGACGCGATGCCCCGCCGCTTTTGCAATGCCGGCGAGCGCGCCCATCTGATACACCACATAGTTCGCCAGTTCCAGCGGATCGGCCTGAATCTGCCGGCGGCCGAAACCCATCAGATCGGGGAAGCCCACGTGCGCGCCGACGTCGATCTGGCGCGCCAACGCCATCCGCACGGTCTTGTCCATGATCACGGGGTCGCCCGCATGATAGCCGCACGCGACGTTGGCCGACGACACGATATCGAGCATCGCTTCGTCCTCGCCCATGGTGTACGGTCCAAAGCCTTCACCAAGGTCCGCGTTCAGATCGATTTCCACAATTCACACTCCGTTGTTTGATTGCGCTACGCCGCGGGCGAGAGCTCGAGCAAGGGGGTTCCATACCCGACCGTCGTTCCGTGCGCGGCAAGCGTGCGCGTCACCACGCCGTCAATCGGCGCGGTCACCGGAACGCACAACTGCGCAATCTGCAGCAAGCCTACGATGTCGCCCGGTTTCACCTGAGCACCCGCTTCGACCAGGGGCGTCGAGCGCGCCGGATGCATCGTCAGAAAGATGCCGGCGGAACTGGCGCTCACGTTGACGGTTTGCGGCTGCGCGCTGTTCCTCGACACGCTCGCGTTTGCCGCAGCTGAAACCGCGGGGGCGACGTTTTGCTCCGTCGCGCTTGCATCGGCCGCACACTCGGGCTGCTCCAGCGTCAAACGAACCCTCGTCCCGGGTTTGCTGATTTCGATGAACTCGACACCGACCGCTGCCAGCCACGACGTGATCTGCCGAAGCTCGCCGATATCCACTTCGTTATTTTGGGTCATGTTTCAGTGTCGGGAAGGACGAAAGAGCTCAACGAGATTGCGCACCTTGACGAGATAGGCGTTCAGTTCGTCCAGTGCCGCGACGGCTTCCGGATAGGTCGTCTGAACGAAGCGAATCTTCGTACCGATGCGCGCCTGCGCGAGCCGCCACAAATCTGCTTCGATCACCGTGCCGATCTTCGGATAGCCACCCGAGGGCTGTGCATCCCGCAATTGAATGATCGGCTGTCCGCTATGCGGCACCTGGATCACGCCAGGCACAATCCCGTGCGAGCGTTTCTCGATCGCATGCGTCGCGACCAACGACGGACCGGCGAGGCGATACCCGTAGCGATCGCTCTGCGGCGTCACTTTCCAGCCATCGCGCCAGAACGCTTCCAGTGATTGCGGCTCATAGGAATCGTACTCGGCGGCGGGCAGCACGCGGACCGCGGTTTCGCCCGGCTCGGCGGCGGGAACGGACAACGGCGCCGGCAACGAGTACTCGGGCGGCACGGTGCCGAATCCCGCGGCGTGCACTGCCTCTTTCGACACTGCGCGCTCGGCCGGGTCCACTGCTTTCAGCACATCGCCTTTCTGCAGTTGACGGCCGTTGTAGCCGCCGAACTGACCGCGCAGCTGCGTGCTGCGCGAGCCGAGCACCACCGGCACGTCCACGCCGCCTGCAAGCGAGAGGTAGCAACGCGTACCGCTGGAAGGCACGCCGATAGTCAGCACGTCCCCCTGTTTGGCCTGCACCGTCCACCACGGCAACACCGGCCGCTCGCCTAGGCGCGCCGCGCAATCGGCGCCGGTAATCGCGAAGGCAAGGTCTTCGAGGAAGCGGATGCGAAACGGGAACATCGGAATCTCGATGCCGGCCGCGTCGTCCGGATTGCCGAGCAACAGGTTGCCGACCGCGAGCGCGAGCCGGTCCATCGCGCCGGCCGTGCCGACGCCGTAGCGCAGATAACCTTCGCGCCCCTGGTCCTGCACGGTCGCGAGCGCTGACGAAGACAGTATCTCGATCATGGAACAATCCTCTCGACGCGAAACCGGATCATGTCGCCGGGTGCGAGCGTCGCGGGATTCTCGCGCGCCGGGTCGAAGAACGACATCGACGTATGGCCGATGGTGTTCCAGCCGCTCGGTCCCGCGGATGCCGACACACCCGTCTGCACACCGCCGATCGACACCGCGCCGCCGGGCAAGCCCAGCACCGGCACCTTGCGGCGCGGCGTGGCGATACGCGGATCCATGCCGCCGAGATAGCAATAACCTGGATGGCTGCCGAGCGCATAGACGGTATAGAGCGGCGCGCAGTGCAGTTGCACGACTTCATCGACGGATAGCCCTGTGTGATTCACTACGTCCTGCAGATGCGGCCCGAACTCGCCGCCGTACTCCACCGGCAATTCCACGACCCGTCCGTCGATCTGCAACTCGCCGGCCGCGGCCCATGCGTCGCGCAATGCGGCGTCGAGCGAATCCAGGTCCGCCGGCGGCGTGAAAAACGTCAGCATCAGATTGGTCACGCCGGGCACCGCTTCACGTACGCACGGCCATGTTTCGACCTCGCGCGCGAGCGCCCAGATGCGGCGCTGCGCATGCAGATCGAGTGCGCCCGGTGCTTCGAACAGCATCGCGGTGGTGCCCAGCATGCTGATGCGAAGCAGCTGCTCCGATTCGTCCTGTTTCATTGCAAGGGCAGTCCTGTGTGAATCCGGACGTCGCCGTTCGACGACGTCCGCGTACGCGATCGACGCATGTTCAACGGTCAGCGTCATGTCTGTTTCCTCCTGGCGAGCCAGCGCTCCAGATGATGAATGTCGACCCCGCCTGCGGCGAATCCTTCGTCTTCGAGCATGGCCTGATGCAACGGCACGTTGGTGCGAATGCCTTCGACGCGCATCTCCGAGAGCGCGAGGCGCATGCGCGCCAGTGCCTCGTCACGGGTTGCGCCGTGCGTGATCACCTTGGCGATCAGCGAGTCGTAATAAGGCGGCACGACAGCGCCGCCGCTCATATGCGAGTCCACCCGTACGCCGTTGCCGCCCGGCACTTCCCACACGGAAATCTTGCCCGGACACGGCACGAAGGTGAAGGGGTCTTCGGCATTGATCCGGCATTCCAGTGCGTGCCCTTGCGTGCGAATGTCCGATTGACGAATCGTCAATGCGTGCCCCTGCGCGATGCGAATCTGTTCCCGCACGATGTCGATGCCCGAGGTCATTTCCGTCACGGGATGCTCGACCTGCAAGCGCGTATTCATTTCGATGAAGAAGAACTGATCGTTCTCGAACAGGAATTCGAAGGTGCCGGCGCCGCGGTATTTCGTTTGCCGGCACGCCTCTACGCAACGCTCGCCTACCTGCCGGATCAGTTCCGGATCGATGCCGGGCGCGGGCGCTTCTTCCAATACCTTCTGATGACGCCGTTGCAGCGAGCAGTCGCGCGAACCCAGCCACAGCGCATTGCCGTGCGTATCGCACAAGACCTGTATTTCGACGTGGCGCGGATGCTCGAGAAACTTCTCGACGTAGAGTTCGGGCTTGCCGAAGGCGCGGCGCGCTTCTTCACGCGTCACCGAGACCGCTTCGAGCAACCGTTCGGGACCGGGCACGACGCGCATGCCGCGTCCGCCGCCGCCGCCCGCTGCCTTGACGATCACCGGATAGCCGATTTCTTCGGCGACGCGCAGGATGTCGGTGGGGTCGTCGGGCAAGCCGCCGTCCGGGCCTGGCACGCAAGGTACGCCCGCCGCGCGCATGGCGCGCTTGGCCGCGACCTTGTCGCCCATGGTGCGAATCGAAGCGGGTTCAGGGCCGATGAAGGCCATGCCGGCAGCCTCGACCTGCGATGCGAAATCCGCGTTCTCCGACAGGAAACCGTAACCCGGATGAATCGCTTGCGCGCCGCTCACGTGCGCAGCGAACAGGATCGCGGTCCGGTTCAGATAACTTTGCCCCGGCGACGCAGGGCCGATGCACAGCGCCTCGTCGGCGAGACGCACGTAGCGAGCGTCGGCGTCGGCCTCCGAATGCACGGCGACGGTTTGCAGACCCAGTTCGCGGCAGGCGCGCTGGATTCGAAGCGCGATCTCGCCGCGGTTGGCGATCAGTACTTTATTGAACATGATGGGTCAGCCGATCCGGAACAGCGGCTGGCCGGATTCGACCTCGCTGCCCGGCGTCACGAGAATCTCCAGAACAGCGCCGTTGAACTCGGACTCGATCGCGTTGAACATTTTCATCGCTTCGATCGTGCAGAGCACTTGCCCTTCTTCGATCGTGTCGCCGGCATTCACGAAGGGCGCCTCGCCTGGTGCGGGTGTCAGATGCACGACGCCGAACATCGGCGCGCGAACGAGTCGCGGTTCTTTCGCGGTTGCGGAAGTGGCGGACGCTGCGGGGATTTCGCGCGGTACGCCGGTGTCGGCGTCGGTTGATTGAGCGGATGCCGCAGGCGGCGTTTGCATACCTTGCACGCTGCTGGCAAACGCCGCGGCCGCAGCTTGCTCGCCCGCTGGCGCCTCGGCCTGCCTGGCGCGCCGTTTGGCCCTCACGAGCTTGACCCTTTCCTCGCCCTCGATGACTTCGAGCTTGGCAAGCGGCGATTCCGCCAGCAGGTCGATAAGCGCCTTAATCTTCTGGAGATCCATCACTGAGTCCGTAGCCGGTTGGATGCGCGCCGGCTCACTGCAAGCCGGGCGATCGACGATGGACCCAATGTATCCGTCACATAAAAATTGCGCCAAGACGGTTTGGCTTTGTAGCGATAAGGCGCGCTTATGTATCGGCGGTATCGGCGGTAGCGGCGCCGGGCTCGAAGCGCACGTCGAGCGCGAGATCGCCCGCCAGTTCCAGCAGGATGTCCTTGACCGCCGCGGCGGGCTCGGAAAGCGGCAGATGGTCGGACAGACAGACCGAAAGCGGAATCTTGATGACAGGCGAAACGATCCGGCACTGCACGATATCGCCCGCTGCCGCGACCACGCGCGCGGTGGAATCGGGCAGGATCGTCGCGCCGATACCCGCGCTTACCGCCGCCGAGAGCGTCGACGCGGATTCGATTTCGGCCACCACTTTCGGGATCATCTGCACGCGCGCGAAGCCTTCGTCGACATATTTGCGCAGATAGTTGTACGGACGCGGCAGCAGCAAAGGCACGTCGCGCAATTCGGTCACGCCGATCTGCTCCTGCGTGATGCCCATGCTGCGCGGCGCGACAAGGAACAATTCCTCGTTCATCAGAAGCTGGAACGACAGGCCGTGCACGGGCTTGTCGCCATACAGCACGGCCATGTCCATGCGGCCGTTCATGATCAGTTCGCTCAGCGTCGTGCCGAAGTTCTCGTTGATGTACAGCAGGATGTCCGGATGCCGCGCGCGCACGGTGCGCAGCAACGGCAACGACAGCGCCGATGCCCCGGTGCCGGGCGCGAGCCCCACCGAGACCTGGCCCGAGAGCGTCTGGCCCGCGCTTTTTACGTCGGCCTGCGCCTGTTCGTACTGACGCAGGATCAGCTGCGCGTGGCGATACAACGTCGCCCCTGCCTCAGTGGCGGTGACGCCCCGTTTCGTGCGCACCAGCAGTTGCTGCTGGAACTCGTCTTCGAGCGTAATCAGCTGCTGGCTCAGCGCCGGCTGGGCGATATGAAGCACTTCGGCGGCCTGAGTCAGGCTGCCGATATCGACGATCTTCACGAAGTACTTCAAGCGCCGCAGGTTCACGGTAGTCGAGTCTCGGATGTTGGGGGATGGCAACAATGATAGGGCAAGCGCAGGGTGCCGCACAGTGCTTAAAAAACTCCGCGCTCGCTTCGGCAGGCCGGAAAAGGCGCTCTGTCAGCGTATTCCCGCATGGACCACGGCTTTCAAAGCCGGACTCGCGCGCGTGTCGCCGTGTCATAAGCGGATGTTATTGCCCCAGCGGAAAGACGTCTTGGCTTGAACTTTTTCTCACGCTTAATGTGAAGGCTCGTTAAATGCTGTTGAGGAGTCAAGTGTGAGTGCATCGCGCATCGCCGCCCGCGTCCAGCGAATCAAGCCTTCGCCGAGCAGCGCCGCGGCCGACCGCGCCGCGGAACTGCGGCGGCAGGGCAAGACCATCGTCAACCTCGTGGTCGGCGAACCCGACTTCGACACGCCGGCGCACATTCGCCAGGCCGCTTTCGAAGCGATGGAGCGTGGCGAGACACGCTATACGCAAACGGCCGGCACGCCCGCGCTGCGCGCCGCCATCGCCGCGAAGCTGCAACGCGAGAACGGGCTTTCATACGATCCGAAGCACATCATCGTGACGTGCGGCGCAAAGCACGCGATCTTCAACGCGCTCGCCGTGACCGTGGAAGCCGGCGACGAAGTCCTGATTCCCGCGCCGTACTGGGTGTCGTACCCGGACATGGCGCTCGCCTGCGACGGCGTGCCGGTCGTCGTGCCGTGCACCGAGGCCGACAGTTTCAAGCTCACACCCCCCACCCTCGAAGCGGCGATCACGCCGCGCACGCGCTGGCTGATCATCAATTCGCCGACCAACCCCACTGGCGCGACCTACACCGCCGACGAACTGCGCGCGTTAGCGGACGTGCTGCTGCGTCATCCGCAAGTGCTGGTGATGATGGACGACATCTACGAGCACATCCGCTTCGAAGGCGAGGCGTCGCAGCATCTGCTGTCGATCGAACCCGAACTCAGTTCGCGCACTCTGCTCGTCAACGGCGTCTCCAAGACTTACGCGATGACCGGCTGGCGCATCGGCTACGCCGCCGGCCCCGCCGATCTGATCGGCGCGATGGACACGCTGCAGTCGCAATCCACCAGCAACGCCAGCTCGATCAGCCAGGCCGCGGCGCTCGCCGCGCTGACCGGCGACCAGAGCTTCGTGCAGCAATCCGTGCGGACCTATCGCGAACGGCGCGACCACGCGCTCGAAGCGCTCAACGCGATTCCCGGCATCAGTTGCAAGACGCCCGGCGGCGCCTTCTATCTGTATGTGAACTGCAGCGGCATGATCGGCCGCACCACGCCCCAGGGCAAGCGCCTCGAAGGCGACGTCGACGTGGTGCTGTATCTGCTGGAGCAAGCGGGCGTCGCACTGGTTGCAGGATCGGCTTATGGCGTCTCTCCTTTCTTCCGGATGTCGATCGCCACGAGCATCGAGATCATCGAAGAAGGCTGCAGGAAGATCGCTGCCGCCGTCGCCGCTTTGAACTGAGAGTGCGGCGACGCTGCCATGCACGGCGGCGTCGCTCAGTAAAAAGACATGCCGCGCCGACAGGACTCGGCAGCCGGTTTGGAGCTTTCCATCTTTCGTCAATCTGCAAGGGGATCTATTCGTGAAAAAGCATACTTTAGGTATACTAACTGGATTTGGACTGGCCCTTTCCGGGATCGCGCACGCACAATCGAGCGTGACCCTCTACGGCATCATCGACGAAGCCGTGCGCTACGACACCCACCAGAACAAATCGGGCGGGAAGCTTTTCACGATGGGTAGCGGCGGCGAGATTCAGGGAAGCCGCTGGGGCCTGCAGGGAACCGAAGATCTCGGCGGCGGCATGGCCGCCATTTTCCAGCTTGAGGGCGGCTTTACGCCGAATACCGGCGTGACGCAGCAATCGACGCCGTCGGGCGCGGCGCGCCTGTTCGGCCGTACCGCGATGGTCGGGCTCAGCACGCCCTACGGCACGGTGACGGCGGGCCGCCAATACACCCTCGTGCACGAAATGGGCTGGATGCACGACATCTATGCATTCGCCAATTACACTGGCACGGTCGGCTTTCAGGGCGCCGGCCTGACCGGCGGTGGACGTCTCGACAACACCGTGCGCTATACCTCCCCCACGCTGGCCGGCTTCACCCTCAAGGGTGCGTACACGTTCGGCCAGACAGCGGGCAGCATCCACCAGAACTCATCGCCGGCCGTGAGCCTCTCTTATGACCACGGCCCGCTGAGCGTCGGCGCGGCTTATCAGATCGTCAACAACATCGGCGGCCTGAATCCTTCGACGACTGCCTACGGCAGCACCTACTTCGGCGTAACGATTCCAGACAGCTCACAAAAGATCTTCACGGCGGGCGCGACCTATAAATTCGGCGCCGCAAAGGTGTATGGCTCGTATATCTACAGCCACGTCTATCCGGCCGATTATCGCAACGACTCCTTCTCCACGGCGCTTCAGTACACCATCACGCCCGCGCTCGTACTCGATCTGCCGTTCTACATCGACTTCGTCCACCATGCGGGCCAGAGTGGCACGCGCATCACCACCGGCCCGACGCTCGATTACCTGCTGAGCAAGCGCACCGATGTCTACGTCGGCGTGGACTACAACCATCTCACCGGCGCATGGACCACCCTCGCCGCCGCGTCCGGCTCGAACCAGCCGTTCTATGGCTTCAACTCGCTGTTCGAAGCCGCGATTGGCCTGCGCCATAAGTTCTGACACCGCGACAGCCATGTCCTTCCGGCATCTTACCAGGCCGGAAGCACGCATCACATCGCCAAACCACGTCGGGACGCGTAGTCGTGTCCCGATCGTCGACGCACGTCCCCGCATTGAAAAGGCGGACCTCGATCCGCCCATCCCATCCATTTGCCTCAGGAGGAAACACCCATGAAAATCGGCATCCCTGCCGAAAGCCGAGCCGGCGAAAAACGTGTCGCCGGCACGCCGGAAACAGTCAAAAAACTCATCGCGCAGGGGCATACTGTTCTGGTCCAGAGCACGGCAGGTGAAGGCGCGCATTTCCCCGATACGGCCTATGCGCGAGCGGGCGCCACGCTGGTCGAAGCAGCCGAAGCATTCGCGGCCGACCTCGTGCTCAAGGTGCAGGCGCCGACAGAAACCGAGCTTCGGCAGATGAAGCGCGACGCGAGTCTCGTCGGCATGCTCAATCCGTTCGACGCCGATCAGCTCGTGCAATTTCGCGCCGCGGGCGTGACCGCTTTCGCACTCGAATCGATTCCGCGTACGACGCGCGCGCAAAGCATGGACGTGCTGTCGTCCCAAGCCAATATTGCCGGCTATAAGGCCGTGCTGGTGGCGGCCAGTTTGTACCAGCGCTTCGTGCCCATGTTGATGACCGCCGCAGGCACGGTCAAAGCCGCGCGCGTGCTCATCCTCGGCGCGGGCGTCGCGGGTTTGCAGGCGATTGCAACGGCCAGGCGTCTGGGCGCCGTGATCGAGGCATCGGACGTGCGTCCCGCCGTCAGGGAACAGATCGAATCGCTGGGCGCCAAATTTCTCGACGTGCCGTGCGAAACCGATGAAGAGCGCGAGTCCGCTCAAGGCGTGGGCGGCTATGCGCGGCCTATGCCGCCCTCCTGGATTGCACGCCAGGCCGCGTTGGTGCATGAGCGGGCCAAACAGGCCGACGTCATCATCACGACGGCTTTGATCCCTGGCCGCACTGCCCCCACCCTGCTCAACGAAGACACCGTTCGCGCGATGAAGCTGGGCTCCGTGATCATCGACCTCGCAGCGGGCAAAGGCGCAAGCGTCGGCGACCGTCGCGGCGGCAACTGTCCGTTGACCGAAGCCGATGCCGTCGTGCTGCGGCACGGCGTGCAGATCGCCGGCTATACGAATCTGCCAGCCATGGTCGCCACCGACGCCTCCGCGCTGTACGCGCGCAACGTGCTCGACTTTCTGAAGCTGATCATCGACACCGAAGGCAAGCTGAAGATCGACACCAGCGACGACATCGTAGCCGCCACCTTGCTGGGTCGCGACGCATCGATGCTGCAAACCGCCTAAGGAGACTGCGATGGAACTCATCACTCACACCACGACCAATCTGATCATCTTCGTGCTGGCGATCTATGTCGGCTACCACGTCGTCTGGAACGTGACGCCCGCGCTGCATACGCCGCTGATGGCCGTCACCAACGCGATCTCCGCGATTGTGATCGTCGGCGCCATGCTGGCCGCGGGATTGACCGTGGGTGGCGCAGGCAAGGCGTTTGGTGCTATCGCCGTCGCGCTGGCGGCGGTCAATGTGTTCGGCGGCTTCCTCGTGACGCGCCGCATGCTCGAAATGTTCCGCAAAAAAGAGGCTAAAAAGCCGGCCGCAAACGTAGTGAATGGAGTCGCGCAATGAGTATGAATGTGGTCACGTTGTTGTATCTCGTCGCCTCCGTCTGCTTCATTCAGGCGCTAAAGGGGCTGTCGAATCCGAAAAGCGCCCGGCTCGGCAACGTCTTCGGCATGGCCGGCATGACGATAGCCATGCTGACGACGCTCGCGCTGATCGCGAAACAGGCGTCGTCGCTCGGGTCGGATCTGGTACTCGGGCTCGCGGTGCTCGTCGTCGCGCTCATCGTCGGGGGCGCGATCGGCACCGTGGTGGCCGCGCGGGTCGAGATGACCAAAATGCCCGAACTGATTGCGGCGATGCACTCGCTGATCGGGCTGGCCGCCGTCTGCATTGCTTATGCAGTGGTGTCCGAGCCGTCCGCTTTCGGATTGGCCGCGCTCGGCGCCGAACTGCCGTACGGCAATCGCGTCGAGTTGTTCATCGGCACCTTTATCGGCGCGATCACGTTCTCGGGGTCGGTGATCGCATTCGGCAAGCTGTCGGGCAAGTACAAGTTCCGGCTGTTTCAGGGCGCGCCGGTCACGTATCCCGGACAGCATGCGCTCAACCTCGCACTGGCGGTCGCCATGGTCGGCTTCGGCGTTGCGTTCTTTTTGACACAGTCGTGGTTGCCCTTCATCGTCATGACCGCGATTGCGTTCGCGCTCGGCGTGCTGATCATCATCCCGATCGGCGGCGCCGACATGCCGGTGGTCGTCTCGATGCTCAACTCCTATTCCGGCTGGGCGGCCGCGGGCATCGGTTTCTCGCTGAACAATCCGATGCTGATCATTGCCGGCTCGCTGGTCGGCTCGTCTGGTGCGATTCTGTCGTACATCATGTGCCGGGCGATGAACCGCTCGTTCTTCAGCGTGCTGCTCGGCGGCTTCGGTGCGGAAACCGCCGCCGACAGCGGAGCGAAACGCGAGCAACGGCCCGTCAAATCGGGCTCCGCCGACGATGCCGCGTTTCTGCTCGGCAATGCCGAATCGGTCGTGATCGTGCCGGGCTACGGACTTGCCGTCGCCCGCGCGCAGCACGCGTTGAAGGAGTTGACCGACAAGCTCACCGGCAAAGGCATCGACGTGCGCTATGCGATCCATCCGGTAGCGGGCCGCATGCCCGGCCATATGAACGTGCTGCTCGCCGAAGCCGAAGTGCCGTACGACCAGGTATTCGAAATGGAAGACATCAACGCGGAGTTCGGCCAGACCGATGTCGTGCTGGTTCTCGGCGCCAACGACGTGGTCAATCCCGCCGCGAAGACCGACCCGGCTTCGCCGATTGCGGGCATGCCGATTCTGGAGGCGTACAAGGCGCGCACCGTGATCGTCAACAAACGCTCGATGGCCTCCGGCTACGCGGGTCTCGACAATGATCTGTTCTATATGGACAAAACGATGATGGTGTTTTCCGACGCCAAGAAGGTCATCGAGAACATGACCAGGGCGCTCGAATGAGCATCCATAAGCGGCAAGTATCGGCCCAGACGACTTTGGTCTTTGTCGAGCAGACCTTTAGACGCTACCTTACAGCGTGCTGATCCCGCATTTACCGTTATAGGCACTTACCATGCATGCACTCGTCATTCACGCACCGCTCGATCTGCGCATCGAGGAGGTGCCCACGCCCGAACCGGAAGCCAACCAGTTGCTGGTGCGGGTTCGAGCCGGCGGCATCTGCGGCTCCGACCTTCACTACTTCAATCACGGCGGTTTCGGCACGGTCCGCATCAAGGAGCCGATGGTGCTCGGCCACGAAGTGGCCGGCGCTGTCTCGCGCGTAGGAACCGGTGTGACGGACATGCCGGCCGGCACGCGCATCTCCATCAGTCCGAGCCGGCCTTGCGGGTTGTGCCAATACTGCCAGCAAGGGCTGCAAAACCACTGTCTGGATATGCGCTACTACGGCAGCGCGATGCGCACGCCGCACGTGCAGGGCGCGTTCCAGCAGGAAATCGTGATCGACCGTTCGCAGGCCCACGTGGTGGCGGATTCGTTGAGCGATGCCGAAGCGGCCATGGCCGAGCCGCTCTCCGTTGCGCTGCATGCGGTGCGGCGCGCGGGTCCGCTGCTCGGCAAGCGGGTGCTGGTAACAGGTTGCGGGCCGATCGGCGCATTGATCGTGGCCGCCGCGCGTCGAGCCGGCGTCGCTACAATCGTGGTGACCGATGTCAACACGCTGCCCCTTGAAAGCGCGAAGAAGGTCGGCGCGGACCTTGCGATCAACATCGCCGAAACGCCGGATGGGCTAAAGCCGTTTGCCGTCGACAAAGGCACGTTCGACGTTCTGTTCGAGGCGAGCGGCAACGCGGCGGCGTTGCGTGGCGCATTCGATGTGCTCAAGCCGCGCGGGGTGATCGTCCAGGTGGGACTCGGCGGAGATATCGCATTACCCATCAACGTGATCGTGGCGAAAGAATTCGATCTGCGCGGCGCGTTCCGTTTCCACGAAGAGTTCGCTGTGGCTGTCGAATTGCTGAACAAGGGTTTGATCGACGTAAAGCCCCTGATTTCAGGCATTTTCCCGTATCAGGATTCGGTCAAGGCGTTTCAGACCGCCGGCGATCGCTCGAAGTCGATGAAGGTGCTGGTGAGTTTCGATTGAATGGATAGTGTGTGAAGCGGCGATTGCGTAACTGGATTGCCGCATCACGAAGGACCATGAAAAAGCCGACGTCGAAACTCAGACGTCGGCTTTTTTTGCACTACACCACGCGTTGCTCAGTTATTGCAGCGCGCTTCGAGCGCGTCGATGAATGCGCGGTTCCAGCGGCCTTCCTTCATCGCCCGCATGGTTTCTGCCTCCGCTTCCAGAACAGCCAGCGCTTTCTCGATCACATGCGCGGCATCGTCCTGCGGAATGGCCAGCAAACCATCCTGATCGCCGACGACGATATCGCCAGGATTTACCACCATGCCGCCCACCGACACCGGCACGTTGATCTCACCGGGACCGTCCTTATACGGACCACGATGCGTGACGCCACGTGCGTACACCGGAAAATCCCGCTCGCGGATTTCCGCGACATCGCGAATCGCGCCATCCACCACTAGGCCGACGACACCTACGTGAGCGGCGTAGAACGACAGAATTCCGCCGACCACGGCGTTGTTGAGATCGCCGCCCGCGTCCACGACCAGCACGTCGCCAGGACGGCAAAACTCCAGCGCCCGCAAGTAAGTCAGGTTATCGCCGCCGCGCGAGCGCACGGTGACCGCGGTGCCCGCCATGGTCTGCTTGCTGGGCTTCTGATACGGATGCAGTCCCACACTGCCGATGTTGCGATGCATACTGTCGCTGAGCGCGGAGACGGGGATGCCACGCAACGCGGTGAGAATCGTATCGGCAGCTTGAGTCGCCGAAGGGTTTTTCCTGATGGCTTTGTACATGATTGATCCAGGCTTCCGGGTGGCTGATACATGGATACAACGGTATATCGCCTCCGCGAGTCGCGCCAAGACGGCTTCGCTCTTGCACGATAACAAATGCTTATGAGAGCGCGGAACGCTCTCAAGCTGCATATCGTTGCACCCCAGCTCGGGCGAGAAGGACGCCATACGGCGAGATGTGTGATCTGATCCCTAACCGCCCGGCTGCCACGCAGACGAAGTTGCCTTGAAGGGTGATGAAGGTAGCCTACATGTTGTCGTCGCGGGTAGAGTCGAATTGCGGCGCGGTATCATTATGTTTGGCTCATCTGTATCCGCCCCTCTCGTTTTGGCGGTATCCGAGTATCCTTGCCTTAACCCGTCTCCACGACCCGCTAATCGAACCCGACGTGCAGACCTCCCGCATCCGGCCCTCGGACAAGACATCACACCTTCGTACACGGCAAGTCACTACCAAGACCCCCGGTAGACAAACGAGACCGAAGTGCACGTAGAGGCGCGAGAGCGGATAGTTCCCGCCCCGCGCGATGCCTCACCTTGTTCCCGCTAAGAAGCCACCAAGCGCCGTGCTGAAAGTGTTACGACCGGTTCAAAATGTCTGACAAGAGGCCGCCTTCCGACACTCTAGATGGCGAGGGAACCGTGACGCGCACGGCGACTACGTCGCCTTCGCGATTGAAGGCTATTCCACCCTGTGTGCGCAGATCACGGCAAGCCCCGGTGTGAGCCCCGCCCCATGCCGCCCGTAGCGGTCTCGCGATTGCTCGACTCGGGAGAACCGACTCAGTAACCTAATCCGAGCGCACAATGCGCGCAGTCCGCGCAACTCTCGGTTCCCCGGATAGTTTCAAGCATATTGTTTACATCATATGGCGGCTACCCCTGTGAAGGCTGGACATTCCAGCGCTTTCCGCGCTTGAACTTAACTGAAACCACCTTAGCAACAAGATATGACGAAATGAAGCGAATGACGGTCGCGCCGGCGGATACCAAGATACCGGCCACCTTCACCTCATGTCCCGACGGCTGGAGGTTCGTCACGACGCCACCATCATCGCTTGCATCGCAGATGCATCTGGTCAATCGCGCCGACGAGCTGTTGGCGGGATCATTGCCGCTCAGCTACGCCTCGACGTCGCCTGAATCGAACCCGGTGCCGTACCGCCATTCGCTATCAACATGCTGTCATGAATGGCCGTGGTCGGACGGTCGCTGACGGCCGTCACAATGCCGCTCGGATCTGGTGCGTTGATCGTGACTTACTGTAGTCAGTTTGCTCGTTCGCAACGCCGTGCGCGGCAGCGGTGAATGCGCTTGTTGCAACGTTACACCGCAGACGCCCGAATCGCCCGCTTCAGCATATCAAGCGTTCGGTCACCTTGAGCGTCACGCCGGGTAATGACGCTCACCGCGGGCAGCGAAAAATCGAGATCGACCGGTAAGACTCGCCACGTACCTTCCTGCACGATCTCGTCTGCCAGATCTCGCGGAAGCAGCGTGACGCTCGTCGGATCGGCGGCCAGTACCGCCTTGATGACCGAGACCGAACTCGTTTCGACGTGTGCCTCGCGGATCACCACCTTGCTTTGGACGAGCATTTCCCCGAAAGCACGACGCGTCGGGGTCCCTTTGGGCGGCAACACCCATTCTGCGTTGGAGAAATCTTTAATCGTCAGTTTCCGGTTTTTCGGCAATGCATAGGTTCGACACGAAAGCAGCACTGGTTGCTGCGTGTAGAGGATTTCCTGCTCTAATTCTCCAGAGTTTTCATGCGTCAGTCTGGCGATGACGCAGTCAAGCTCATGGTTTCGCAGCATTCTGACTAGCGTGTCAGTATCTCCGTCGCAAATGACGAACCGATAGCTGAAGCCCTGCTGGCGAAGCATATCCATTGTCTTCGTGAGTAGTGAATGCGCGACGAACGGGATCAATCCAATCCTCACGACTCCTCGAAGACCATCTTGCAATGCGATCAATTCGTCAGCCAAGTTACGAAGATCCGCAAGGAAGTTCGAACTTCGTAGGGCAAGCACGTCGGCAGCCGCTGTTGGTGTTAGTCCGCGTGAGGTCCGGTCGAACAGCACCGCGCCGACAATCTCCTCCATCTCCCTTAGCGCCTTGGTGATGGCGGGCTGACTCAAACACAATTCGTCAGCCACCTTGCGCAATGTGCGATGGCGGTAGATCGAAGACAGCAGCACGAAGTGCCTCGCTTTCAATCGATGCGTCAATGTGATCCAACGCTGCTCTTCCCGTTTTTGCACCGGATTTCCATTTGGTTATCCAGCGATCAGTATATTTCAATAATCAGTTATCTGGTCGGCCTAGTATGGATCACAAGGGTGCTCGACGCGCGCCGCCTCTTTGATTTGGAGATCAGATGAAACTTTGGCTTCTGGGGACCGGCACGCCGACCCCTTCAACACAGCGGATGTGCTCGGGGTACCTCGTGGAGGCCGACGGCGACCATATCGTTTTCGATCATGGATTCGGCGCCCACCATCGCCTGCTCGAACTTGGTGTGCCGGCTACGGGCATCTCGCACGCATTTTTCAGCCACCACCACTACGATCACATGGGCGACTACCCCAGGCTTTTGCTCACGCGCTGGGACCAGGGTGCCGGTCGGATTCCGGAACTGAGGGTGTACGGGCCGCCGCCGCTTCAAGAGATCAGCAACCGGCTCTTCGGCGACGACGGCGCATTTGGCCCTGACCTGATATCCCGCACCGAGAACCAGGCAAGCATCGACGTCTATCATGCGCGCGGTGGGAAGGGTCCCCGCCTGAAGCCGCAACCCATCATAACTGAGCTGTCACCCAATTCAGTCGTCGAAAACCAGGGGTGGACGGTACGTGCAGTTCCCGTGAACCACTTTGCTCCGCACCTCGTCTCCTTCGGCTATCGCATTGACTGTAACGGCCAATCGATTGTGTACTCCGGCGACAGCGGCCCGTGCCCGGCGCTCAATCGACTGGCCCAAGATTGCGACGTACTGGTCCACATGTGCCACTACCTGACGGGTACAGAACCGAGCAAAACTTTTGCTGCGTTTACCTCTGGCCATCTCGAAGTGGCGGAAGCAGCCAGACAGGCAAACGCGAAGAATCTCGTGATATCGCACGTCACCGAACAATTCGACAAACCAGGCTTGCGCGAGCGCGTTATCGTCGAAATGAGTCGAATCTATAGCGGCAACATCATCTTTGGCGCTGACAAGATGGAGATTCCCGTAACGGCCCCGCAGGCAAGCAAGCTCGATTGACCGCTGCACTTGCGGCCAGCGCTTCGCGCGCCATTTACCAGAGACTATCGAGGTTTCCCTTGAAAATGCTAGAGCAACCCATCAGTCCCTCGCCGTTCCAGGCAGATAACGTCACGCATCCAACCGTCGAGAAAAAAGTTATCGTTGCTGCCGTCATCGGTACGACCCTTGAGTGGTACGACTTGTTCGCGTACCTATATTTTTCAGTGACGATATCAAAACTCTTTTTTCCGCATGCCGATCCTCTTGTATCTCTGCTCGCGACTGTCGGGACGTTTGGCGGTTCATATCTGGTGAAGCCACTCGGCGCGCTTGTGCTCAGTTCGTACGCCGACCGGGTGAGCGCGAAGGCAGCGCTGACGCTTACAGTCACCCTGATGGGGGTTGGAACGGCGATGATCGCATTTACGCCGACGTATGCTTGCATGGGCGTAGCAGCGACCGCAGTAATGGTCGCGGCGCGACTGATCCAGGGGTTTTCGTCCGGCGGAGAATACGGGTCGGGAATCTCGTTTATCGTCCAGCGTGCTCCCATCAACAGCCGTGGGTTCTATGCGAGTTTCCAGGTCGCCGCGCAAGGGTTGACCTCGATTTTTGCGGGGCTGACCGGCGTCCTCGTCTCGACGACGCTCACGACGGAACAAGTTTCTGACTGGGGATGGCGTGTTCCGTTCCTCATTGGTCTCGTGATCATTCCTGTCGCCGTCTATATTCGGCGCAACATTTCGGAAGTGGACGACAATACGATTGCCTCGCGGCACGCCACGCCTGTGCGCGAAGCCATTTTCGGATACCCACTCCTGTGCGTCCTTTCGATCGGGACTTTTGTACTGGTATCGGTTTCCTCATATGCGCTTGCGTATTATCTGCCGACCTACGCGGTACGCACGCTGGGGCTCTCGCAGACGAGCGCCTTCGGCGCAACGATCCTGACGGGTTGCGTTCAGGCAGCATGCGCGCCGCTATTCGGAGGCCTGTCCGATCGCCTGGGGCGGCTTCGCGTGATGCGAACAGCCGCCATACTGATGGCAGTAGTGGTAATACCGGCATTTCATTTCGTGGTCTCGAATCCGGGCATCGCATCATTGCTCGTTAGTCAGTGTGTGCTCGGTGTAATCATGACGGCCTACCAGGCGCCGATGCCGGCTCTGCTGTGTGATCTGTTTCCTCCGGCTGTCCGAACCGTCGGCATCTCGGTCGCCCATGACTTCACCGCCGCGACGTTCGGTGGTTTCACGCCGTTCCTGATTACATTACTCATCGCTGCAACCGGCTCGAAAATCGTACCTGGCTTGTATGTTGGATCTGCCGCGGCGCTCAGCGCCGTCTGCATCACGCTTGTCACCCGGCATGCTCGTGCACTGAGCCGGTAACACCAGCCACCTTGACTGAGAAGCCGGTATGCGATCGTGCCCACTCGGAAGGCAGACTTGCATGCGACAGCTTGGAAGTGTGGCCTGGAAGTTGTAAGCGCGCAGAAATGGACGTCTGGAACTCTTTGATCTGAGCGTGCTCCACTGTTTTCGATGAACTGACCCCGGAATGTTGGACACGTTGACGTTAGTTATGCTTATAATTCATCCGGTATGAACTGGACTAAGTCCGCGTAATCTTAGCTTGATCCAATCATGGTTGTGATAGTGAATGTAGTCTTTGATGCAAGCTTGCAGTTCGTCGATGTTGCGAAACCTGTTCAGGTGGAAGAATTCAGACTTGAGCGTTCCGAAGAAGCTTTCCATCGTGGCGTTATCGAGGCAATTTCCTTTACGCGACATGCTCTGTCTGACTCTCTGCTGTTTTAGCCGACGGCTATAAACAGGCATCTGGTACTGCCAGCCCTGACCGGAATGCAATATCGGCTTGTCACGTGGCCCAAGCTTCACAAAGGCCTTATTCAGCATCGTGTTGACCATGTCGAATAGCGGACGTCGTGCCGTCTCGTAGGCGATAATTTCGCCGTTATAAAGATCAAGAACCGGAGAAAGATGGAGCTTCTGGCGTAGACCGTATTAATTTTGTCACCGTTGCGACGTCCTGATCGTCGTACCACTTAAGGATCCGACGTGCAGCGAGCATCAGTCCCTCGCGCGTCTTGATCCGCAAACCACGGACGTCCTGTAGATACCTACCGTATTCGCGCAGGACCTCTGAGTCCAAACACTGCGGTTCTGCGTGACGCCTGATTGACGATCCAGAAACAACCTGGAGCAGGTGGCGTATCGCAGTTCGCGAGCTGAGGCGTTGGCGCCGATCGATGCAACGATCGAGAAAGCGTTCGACCAAATCTGAATTGATCGAGCGTGGATCCTTGCACCCGACCTGACTCAAGAATCGGTCAAATTGCGCGATACGCGCGAGGTAGACCTTGGCAGACGCGGGTTTGTAACCCGTCTCTGACAGCCGGGCGGCGATGCGGTCCATCTCGCCACCAAGCGTGCCAGCGCGTAAGCGATTTAAGACCCTGGGGTACTGATAATAGAACTCCAACATGATCATTTCCTCCTATGACAGACGCCGGAAAATTAGCGCGTCAAGGGAGATTGAATGCTCAAAAATTATGTGGCGGAAATGCCTGGGATTCTGATGCCCCGCTGCCTCGCTAGGCTCACGCGAAACATAACGGGCGCCGTCACATAAGAAGGGACTCGCTCAAGCACGGTCTGCACCTTGGCGGCGAGACTGGTGAATCCGGCCCGCATGTCGGTCACGCCGGCAGCCAGCCACACACGCGTGCCGACAGGAAGACCAATCACGTTTCAGCCTCCGCGGCGGCACGCAAAGTACGCAACACAACACGCAGCGTGGCTGCGTCGGGCGTGCCCTCAATCCGCACGCGTGCGATGCCGACGCAAATCTCGATCACTCCCGCGACGACGGGCTGGGCCTTGCTCTGCGACTGAACGGGCAATGCAGCCACATTCTCAATCGTGCGTCCCTCGGGCGCCACTTCTACCGGCAACAGTATCGGCGGCTCATACTGTCCGGCCTGATAGGCTCGGCGCCATTTGAACAACAGATTCGTGTTGAGCCCGTGTTCCAGAGCCAGTCGCGCGACCGAGACACCCGGTTCACATGCCAGCTTTGCGAGTTCTCGCCGGAACTCGATGGGATGGTTGGGGATACCTTTACGTGTCCGTCTGGCTGCTGTTGCAATCTCAGGTGACAAAGTAGTCTCCACCACTCGTTTGGTGGGGCCTACTTTGTCCACTTTGGCGCCATCGGTCTAGACGGTGCGCAAGCAACGCTTACGGCAGACACGGCCCTGTATTGGGCGAAGGCACGCGGTCGCAATCGGGTGGTCGAAGCTATGGAAATTGCCGAGCGTCAGTCGGTCTCCGAAAGCGAGGTCCCCATCGTTTCGGTCATTAAACCCTGACATGGCCCGCAGCTCCTCCGCGATGCCGATGGCCGCTCCCGCGCCGCATCCCGCAAACACGCGTACAAACTCGACGCCGCGCCGTAGTGGCAAACAAAGTCATTGGCCGTACGATGCGAAGAAGCCATTCTGACTGGCAAAGGCTGAGCGGCCGCTTTACGTCCAGAGTGTGTAAAAACGCATTGATCGCCTAAACCGAATCAACGCACTGAGACCGGGTGACTCATGAAGCGATTCGTTGAAGGCGATGACCGCAAGCAGGTCGTGCTACTTCCCGAATGTGTCGATGACTACATTGGACAGGACAACCAGGTCAGAATCATACACGCCTTCGTCGACGAGTTGGACCTTGCTGATCTTGGTTTTAACGGTACCACGCCGGCTATCACGGGCCGCCCGTCCTATCACCCACGCGTGATACGCAAGATCTATATCTATGGCTCCCTGAACTGGCTTCCTTCAAGCAGGCGTCTTGAGCGTGAATGTCAGCGCAACGTCGAGTTGATGTGGTTAACGGGACGTCTGGCTCCGGACTTCAAGACGATCGCCGACTTTCGCCGTGACAGCGGCGCGGCCATTCGCAACGTATGCCGGCGTTTCGTCGAACTGTGCCGCGGGCTAAAGCTACTATCCAGTGACATGGTGGCCATCGATGGTAGCAAGTTCAAGGCGTCAAACAGCAGAGACATCAACTATACGGCAAGCAAAATCGACAAGCGTCAGCAGCAGATCGAGGAAAGCGTTCAGCGGTATCTCGACCTGATTGAATCCGCAGACCGGATCAGTCCAACAGGTTTCGACGTGAAGACTGTTCGGCTTGACCTGCCCCCATCAAACCGGGCCAGTCGGAACCTAGTAAAGTTCGTTTTCGGAGAGGAAGACGAACATGAAGAAGCGCTTTACGGAAGAACAAATCATCGGGTTTCTGAAGGAAGCCGAGGCCGGCATGCCGGTGAAGGAGCTGTGCAGGAAGCACGGCTTCAGTGACGCGTCGTTCTACACGTGGCGCGCGAAGTTCGGCGGCATGGAGGTGCCGGAAGCGCGCCGGTTGAAGGACCTGGAAGTCGAGAACGCGCGGCTGAAGAAGCTACTGGCCGAAGCGATGCTCGACATGGAAGCGCTGAAGGTGGTCGTCAAGGGAAAGCCCTGAGCCCACAAGCCAAGCGCGAGGCAGTGGCGGCGATTCGGGAGAAGGTCGACATCTCGGAGCGCCGTGCCTGCCGGCTTGTTGGGCTGTCTCGCAGCGTGTTGCATTACGAGTCGAAACCGGACCACGAGAACGAAGCGCTAACGGCGCGCCTGGTGGAACTGGCGCATGAGCGCCGGCGGTTCGGCTACCGGCGGCTGCATGCACTCGTGGAGCGCGAGGGCATTCACGCGAACCACAAGCGCGTGCATCGCCTTTACCGTGAGGCTGGGCTGGCCGTGCGACGCCGTCGTCGGCGCCACGGCGTCATGATTGAACGTGAGCAGTTGGCTTTGCCGGGCGGTCCCAATGAGGTTTGGTCAATCGATTTCGTGATGGATGCGCTGTCGAACGGGCGGCGTCTGAAGTGCCTGACTATCGTCGATGACTTCACCAAGGAGTCTGTTGATATCGTCGTGGACCACGGCATGTCCGGCTTGTACGTCGCACGAGCGTTAGACCGGGCAGCACGTTTCCGGGGCTATCCCAAAGCGCTGCGAACGGACCAGGGACCGGAATTTACGAGCCGGGCGCTTGACCAATGGGCCTACGCCAGTGGCGTTACGTTGAAATTGATTCAACCGGGCAAGCCGACGCAGAATGCGTACATCGAATCGTTCAACGGCAAGTTCCGCGACGAATGCCTTAACGAGCATTGGTTCAAGAGCCTTGCACATGCCCGAGCGGTCATCGCGGCGTGGCGTCAGGACTACAACGAGGACCGGCCCCACAGCGCATTGAATTATCTTTCGCCAGCAGAGTTCGCGGCGAAACATCGGGCAACAGCGGATGCTCCTGCCACTTTCCAGGAGCTGGTTTAAAGGGACTTTGCTAGAAGCCGGTTGGCCCTACCGAAGGGGGCAGGTCAGGCTGTACGAGAAGATCGCCCGCCTGCGCCAGCAGATGCGTGAACTCGCGCAGATCGGGAAGCAGTTAGGAACGCAGCCGGACAACCAGCTGTCGATGGCGGATCCACTGCTATGCTCTGCTTGCCGTCGCCTGTATACCAATCGCCGCAATGACGCCGCTGGTATGAGCCGCTCGCCGCAGGCAGTCGAGCAAATCTTCAACTATAGGGCGGGGATCGGCTCGCCTCGGAAGCAATATTCCATACGCCAATGGTACGGTCGGCTCCCATCGGCGGACGCATAGTCGGGGGTCTGACATCGCAGTAGGACTGAAAGAATCGCAGATAGCCACGCCCATTCCTTCGGCGGCCAACCTACAACAAGTCAGAGCCGACGAGGCCTCAATATCGGGCTTGAGGTGATATCCGTGCTCGGCCGCACTTTGGTCAATCAAGATCCGCAGAAGTTGGCGATGCGGCAATATCAATCGAGTTTTTCCGAAGTGTTCTGGAGATAGCGACTTTCGCTTCGCGAGTGGATGAGTCTTGGCGAGCACGGCCACAACCGATGTGTCCAAGAGCGGCTGCGCGTCGAGAAAAGGACTCGCAACTGGGAGTAACGCCAACGCAACATCAATTTGTCCGCCGACTATCCATTCCTCGATGTCCTGCCGGGGGCGCGATTCAACAACTAGACGCATATCCGGATGAGCCTGATACGCCATGCGCAGCGCGTCGGAAAGCAGCGGGCTGTTCGTCAGCGGCGGGGTCGCGCCTATTCGCACGGGAGGCTGCTCATTTCGAAGTAGCCCCTTCGCAATATCTGGGATATGTGCAAGGCCGGAAAGTGTCCCTTCGACCTGGTGATAAAACTTCAATCCGACTGGAGTGGGAGCCATCTTTCCACCGCTGGTGCGGTCAAAGAGTCGAAGCCCAAGCATTTCTTCCAGCGCAAGAAGCTGCCGGCTTATCGACGGTTGCGTCGTATGCAGCCGTTCGGCTGCCGCTGTGACGCTCCCCGTAACCATGATTGCCTGATAGGCACGAAGTTGCTGAACCTTGATGTCGTTTGACAGCACGATTTCCCGTCCTCTATGTAGGGGCTGGCGGCTAAAGAGCCATACGATTATCGTATAGGTGTAACAGACAAAGCATTTTCCAAAAAGGGAGGGCGTCAGGATAATCGACCAAACACCCAAAAATTTTGGAGACGTTGGCTTTATGAATATACAACCTAACGTTCTGCTGATATGCGCGGACCACTGGTCGGGAAGCATGTTCGGCGTGGCCGGACACCCGGCCCTTCAGACACCTGGCCTCGACGAGATCGCACAGGCAGGCGTGCGATTTAATCGAGCCTACTCCGAATGCCCGGTTTGCATCCCCGCTCGCCGTACTCTGATGACAGGCCTGAGTCCGCGAGGCCACGGCGACCGCGTGTTCAAAGACGATTTGCGATTTCCATCAGTGACCACGCTCGCGCAGGCGTTTCGCGACGCGGGGTATCAGGCCGACGCCGTCGGTAAGTTGCATGTGCATCCGCAGCGCGACCGCATCGGGTTCGACAACGTCATTCTCGACGACGAGGGTCGGCCGCAGTGGGGCGTTGTGGACGACTACGACATCTATCTCGGTGACATCGGTCTCGCTGGTAGGCAGTTCGACCATGGCATGAGCAATAACCAGTATCACTGGCGTGCTTGGCACCTGCCTGAGGAAGTGCATCCGACGGCATGGGCTAGTCGCATGATGGCGCGTACCATTAAGCGCCGCGACCCGACTCGCCCAGCGTTCTGGTACCTCGGATTCCGTGCCCCGCATCCGCCGCTCGTTCCACCCCAAGCCTACCTCGACATCTACAAAGACATCGATATCGACGAGCCGTATTTTGGCAGCTGGCTGAAAAACAACCCGGACGAGATGCCGTTCGGCGTGTCCGCAGTGTGGCAGCGGATGAACCGATACACGGACAAGCAATTGCTGGCTGCACGCAAGGCGTTCTACGCGCTTTGCACCCAGGTCGACCATCAGATTCGGTATCTGGTAGGGACGCTCCGAATGGAAGGCTTGCTGGACAACACCATCATCTGCTTCACCAGCGACCATGGTGACATGCTGGGCAACCATCACATGTTGGCGAAACGCGTTTTCTACGAAAACGCAGCCTGTGTGCCGATGATTATCCGAGGCGTGCAAGGATGTGAGCGTCTTCCCGAAGGCAAGGTCGATAACCGTGTGGTCGGTCTGCAGGACGTTATGCCGACCCTGCTCGACCTTTGCGGCATTCCGATACCAACGCATGTGGAAGGCGTTTCGATGCTCGCAGACCGGAGCCGTGAAACACTCTACGGCGAGTGCAGCGAAGGTGAACACTCGACCCGAATGATGCATGACGGTCGCTACAAGCTCATCTACTACGCGACCGGCAATGCAGTCCAGTTGTTCGACCTCGAGTCTGATCCGAACGAGTTGACTGACTTGTCGGCATTGGAGGAGCACGCTGACGTGCTTCAACTCTTGACTCAAAAGCTCATCGCCGAGTTCTACGGTGACGACTTGGCCTGGGTGAAGGACGGAAAGCTTGTTGGAACTCCCAACAAGACATTCCGACTCGCGCCGCACCGCAATCTCAACAGTCAACGTGGCGATGGCTGGCCACCGTCACCCCCGGTAGACATTCCGCAGGTCGAATGGCATCGCAATACGCATGGTGAAGAGCAATCAGCGAAGTGATGCAGCCAGTACGCCGGGCGGCGGGGCGATTAACGGAGATGGCCGCTCGTCCCCGAGTTGTGAAATGCAGCTATGTCGATGGACGTGCCGCGAAATCACCACGGCGCTTTCTTTCTCCACAGTCGTAGTGTGGAGCACATAAAACAAGACGACTCGTGAAAAGCGAGTATGCGAAGACTGGAGCATCGGTCCTTCACGACGTTGTGTACACGCGGATCCATTGCAGCCCGCTCATACACAGGAGACAAGTAGACATGGACCTCACCCGTGCCGCGGAAGGACAAGACGTGAAGCAGCGCTCCAGAGTTCGTTATTGGATACTCTTCCTTCTCTTCATCACGACGACGCTCAACTACGCCGACCGGGCAACGCTCTCAGTGACCGGAACGGCAATCCGCGGCGAATTCGGCTTCGACGCCATTCGCATGGGCTACATTTTCTCTGCATTTAGCTGGGCATATGTGCTCTGTCAACTTCCTTCGGGCTGGCTACTGGACCGATTCGGTGCGCGCCGGATGTACTCGCTGAGCATCTTCTTCTGGTCGGTTTTCACGCTCGTTCAGGGCGGTATTGGGTTGGTAGGCCATGTGACTTCTGCGGTCGTTGCTTTTTTCGTCTTGCGATTCGCGGTGGGGATGGCCGAAGCGCCGGCTTTTCCTTCCAACGCAAAAATCGTGTCGAATTGGTTTCCGGTATCGGAACGTGGAACTGCATCAGCAATTTTCAATTCGGCTCAGTATTTCGCTCCAGTGATATTTACGCCATTGATGGCATGGATTACTCACAGCTTCGGATGGGAAGGGGTCTACATGACGATGGGCGTGCTCGGAATTGCGCTCGCGGCGTTCTTCCTTAAGTCCATGAAACAGCCTGAAGAACATCCCGGGGTCAATGCGGCCGAGCTTGACCACATCCGAGGCACGGGAGCCGGCTTTACAACCATGTCAGGGGCCGATGGTCATAGCCCGAAGGTCGGAAGTGTAACGCTCATCAAGCGGTTGCTTACGAACCGTATGTTCCTCGGCATCTATCTCGCCCAGTACTGTGTCAACGTCCTTACATACTTCTTCCTGACGTGGTTTCCGATCTACCTCATGCAGGCCCGGGGGATGACGATTTTGAAGGCTGGTGTAGTCGCCTCGTTGCCCGCAGTCTGTGGCTTCCTGGGAGGCGTGCTAGGTGGTGTTATCTCCGACGCATTGCTTCGGCGTGGCGTGTCTCTTACCGCCGCCCGGAAGATTCCCATTGTGAGCGGGATGCTGCTTTCAACTTGCATCATCGGTTGCAACTACGTTGAAGCCGACTGGATTGTCGTTGCGCTCATGTCTATTTCCTTCTTCGGGAAGGGCATCGGTGCGCTTGGATGGGCTGTCGTGGCCGATACGTCACCTAAGAGCGCAGTAGGGCTCTCGGGCGCTCTGTTCAATATGTTCGGCAACGTCGCAGGCATTGTTACTCCTATCGTCATCGGTTATCTCGTCGCGGAAAACAAGTCCTTCAACGGCGCGCTTGTGTTTGTCGGTATCAATGCCTTGATGACGATGATTTGCTACTTGGTCATCGTGAAAGAGATTCGGCCCGTCGACTTGTCAGAGCTTGAGCGCCCGTGACAGTTGCGCGTCCGGGCCGGAATTCGCTCTCGGAACTTTTGGGTTTGATTATGAATAGGAAGGTGGGTGTCATTGGCTTGGGCGCAATGGGTATGGGGTTGCGCTTTCTTTGGTCCGGGCCGGGCTAGAAGTCTATGCTGTCGATGTCAGGCAGGAAGCGCTGGAAAAGTTTGTTTCGGCTGGTGGCAAACCATGTGCTAGTCCCGCGGAGTTAGGAGCGCGATGCGACGTTGTTCTGACGCTCGTCGTGAACGCGGCGCAGACAGAAGCCGTGCTATTTGGGGGCAACGGCGCTGTCGCAGAGATGTCGCCGGGAAAGGTCGTTATAGCGTGCGCCACGGTGTCGCCGGAGTTCGCTGCGTATTTCGGTCCAACGTGACCGAGCGTTTCGGCATCGTGACCGGCGATTTCGGGAACGTGACCGAGGATTTCGGCAACGTGACCGGTCGGACCGACATGCAGGTTTGGCGTTGCGCGTGACCCCAACCACGCGGGCTATGCTCGACGGCTTTGGCCGGAGAGACGATGCCCGCGCACCGGATGAACACGCGCATGATCAAGGACGTTTTACGACTGAAGTTCGACGGCGGTTTCTCGCATGATCGAATCGCCGCGTCGTTGGGCATTTCCAAGGGCGTCGTCACGAAGTACGTTGGCCTTGCCAAGGCAGCCGAGCTCGACTGGGCGAGCGCCTGCGATATGGATGAGGGCGAGCTCGAGCGGCGTTTGATGGGCAAGCCCACGGGGCCTGCGGCCTACGCCCAGCCCGACTACGGGCGCATCCACCAGGAACTGCGCCGCAAGGGCATGACGCTCACGCTGCTCTGGGAGGAGTACCAAGCCGAGTTCGCCGACCGGCAGACCTATCGTTACACGCAGTTCTGCGAGCACTACAAGAGCTTCGCCAAGCGCCTGAAGCGCTCGATGCGCCAGATCCACCGCGCCGGCGAGAAGCTGTTCGTCGACTTCGCCGGACCCACGCTGCCGTTGACGACGGGGCGACGCGCGCACGTGTTCGTCGCTGCGATGGGCGCCTCGAGCTATACGTTCGCGTGCGCCACGCCTGCCGAGACGATGGAGGACTGGCTTGGCGGCATTGCGCGAGCACTGACGTTCTACGGCGGCGTGCCGCAACTGATCGTGCCCGACAACCCACGCGCCATGATCGCTGACCCCGATCGTTACGAGCCTCGCGCTGGCGACACCGTGCTCGATTTCGCGCGGCATTACGGCACGTCCTTCCTGCCAGCGAGAACCTATCGACCGCAGGACAAGGCTAAGGTCGAGTCAGCCGTGCAAGTGGTCGAGCGCTGGATCATGGCGCGCTTGCGTCATCACGAGTTCGGCTCGGTGCAATCCGTCGATGACGCAATCAGCCCATTGCTGACGTATCTGAACGAGCGTCCCTTCCAGAAGCTGCCCGGATGCCGAGCCAGTGCGTTTGCCCAGCTCGACGCGCCCGCCTTGTTGTCGTTGCCGGCCCAGCCGTACGAACTCGCACGCTTCAAGACGGTGACGGTGCACATCGAGCATCGTCACGCCCTCTCGTTCCGGCTCGACATCCGCCCAGGCGCAACGACCGGGTTCATCGCAGTCCCCCGTGGTACGACACCAATCAGCTGCACATAATCAACGGAGGCATTCACTGTGTACTCAATTTCGTTTTCGAAACGGGCGCTCGCCTGTTTGGCCCTGGGAGGCGCCGCGCTATTGTCCTCCGCCGGGGCCAGCGCAGGATCGAAAGGCACGCTGCTGCTCAACCGCATCGGCCCCGTCACCTCGGAGCTGTACATATCGAATGCCGACGGCACGAACGAACACAAGCTGATTCCATCGACCGGCATGGATTACCACGCCTCCTACTCGAAAGACGGGCAGTGGATCGTATTCACGTCCGAGCGCGATGGGCTCGGCCAGTCGAACCTCTACCGCGTCCGCGTGGATGGAACCGGCCTCGAGCGGCTCACGAGCCATGTAGCGGTAGACGACGCCGCCGTCTTTTCTCCGACGGACCCCGACACCATCGCCTTCGTCTCCTCCCGGCGCGGCACCGACGGCTTCGGCACAACGAACATCTGGACCTTGAAGATTTCCACCGGTGCGCTGAAGAACGTCACCGGCGCATTGAGCTTCGATCCGGCCAGGCCCCATAGCTTCTTCCGTCCGTCGTGGTCGCCGGACGGCAAATGGCTGGCGTTGTCATCCGATATCGGCTCCGATTGGCGGGGCCACAATCTGCCGAACGGTTGGGAGCGCACGCAGGAAAGCAGCATCTATCTGATCCGGCCGGATGGCTCGGGCTGGAAAAAAATCGCGGCCAACCCCGGCTACGACGAAGGCTCGCCTTCATGGTCGCCGGATGGCAAACAGGTGGTCTTCTACGAAACGCCCGTCGAATCGACCTGGGGTGCGCACCGCCCCGAATCGATCAACTCGGTCAGCTCGCAGCTCGTTTCCGTCGACGTTTCCACGTTCGCGCGAACGACACTGACGTCGAGCGCGGGCTTCAAGGTCTTCCCGCAATATCTGAGCGCAACGAACGTGGCCTACCACGTCAAAGGCGGCGATACGGAAGGCATTTACACCACGGCCGGAACGTTTCGATCGACGACCAACACCGGGATTCGCTCGCCGCGCTATTCGCCTGACGGCACCGCGATGGTCTACGAAAAAGTCACGTTCGGTCCTGCCCATGCCAACGGCACCCCGCTCTTCTCGTTCGACCCCGCCTGGACCTACCGATATACCGATGTCTTTCCGCTGCTGTCGAAAGATCGCAAGAAACTCGCGTACACGGAAAAGGCGATCAATTCGTCGATCGCCATCGTCAATCCCGATTTTTCGGGTTATACGCGCATCTACGATCCCGCCACGAGCGGCCTCGATCCCGCCCTGATCGCGCAGGGCCTGGCCGGCGCCTTTCAGCCTGCCTGGTCGCCGGACCGGCAATGGGTAGCCTTCGGCGTGGGCAACTGGTTCTTCACGCGCGGCACGGGCCCCGGCTGGATCGTGCGCATCAAGGCCGACGGAAGTATGAACGGCCGTCCGGAAGTGCTCACGGATGGCTCCATTAACGCCGGCTTTCCAAGCTATTCGCCGGACGGCAAGAAAATCGTCTATCGCGTGTGGAGTACCGACGTGAAAGGCCTGCGCATCCTCGATCTCGACCACGGCACGACGACGATCCTGACGAGCGAAGCCGACAACCTGCCGGGATGGTCACCGGACGGCAGCAGGATCGTTTTCACGCGCAAGCAGCCCGATCCGAGCGATGCGAACAGGTTCAACTATGACGTGTTCACGATCAAGCCCGACGGCACCGGCCTCGCGCGCCTGACCTCGGACGGCTCGAACCAGGGCCACGCCGTCTGGACCTGGGACGGCCGCATTGCATACAGCTCGGGCACGTATGGCTTCAGAGACGAACTCGCGCTCTACGACAACTCGTTTCAACCCGACGGCCAGAATTGGCTGATGAACGCCGACGGAAGCGATCCGCATGCGATTACGGATACGCTTTGGGAGGAGGCGATGCCGTTGTACGTGCCGAGCCTGTAACTTTGCGATGGCGGCTTTGCCGCACGAAAGAAGCCGCCCGGCCCCTGGTCCGAGCGACTTCCTTCCTTCGCGGTGCGCACGCGCGACGCTCGCGACGTTACGCCGTCATTTTCCATTTGATCGAGCAGCCGAACGCCGGGTTTTGCACCTCGGGCCCGCTACCGGTGCTGGCGATTTGCTTCATCGCGTCGAAGAGCTCCCGCGGCGCATCGGGTATCGGTCCTTTGCGCGAAGCATCCAGCCGCCCCCGATATCGCAGGTGCAGCGTCGCATCGAAGCCGTAAAACTCGGGCGTGCATACCGCGCCGTACGCTCGCGCAACGTCCTGAGTCTCGTCATAGAGGTACGGAAACGGTAGTTGCAGTTCCGTACTCAATGCCACCATGCGCTCGAACGAGTCTTCGGGATAAGTCGCCGCATCGTTGGAATTGATCGCCACGGTGCCAACGCCCAGCGCCGCGAGTTCGCGCGCATCGCGCAGCAGATGCGGCAGAATCGCCTTCACATAGGGGCAGTGATTGCACATGAAAACGACCACGAGCCCGTCGCGGCCGCGCACGTCATCGAGCGTGTACATCCGGCCGTCGGTCGCGGGCAACGCGAATGCGGGCGCCGCCACGCCGAGTTCGTCTGCGGGAGATTCGGTAGCCATTGATCGCTCCTTGCGTCTCGAGTATGTCTCGCATTGGAGCGCCCATTATCGCTTCGCCGGGCGCGACGTGCTCTTCATCGCGATTTGGACGCTCTCGTCGAGCGGCTTCAACAGCGCGGTCAACGTGCTTTTCGCCGCTTCGTGAGCGCTGTCGCTCAGCGCCAGCGTTTCGGCCGCGGTTTTGGCCGTGCTCTCGAGTTGCTTGCCGGTGCGCTGCTGCTCGAACGCCTTGCCCTCGGTTCGCGATATCGCGCCAGTTGCAACACATGGAGCGCAACAAAAAACACCGTCAACGTCGTGATGAGGTCCGCATACGAAATCAGCCAGCGCTCGGAGCGCTCTTCGGCGTTGCCGTCGCGTTCGTGTCCGGCGGAATCGGACGGGCCACGCTTGCCGGTGACAAAGGGATTAATGACGTGAGAATCCGAGGGAGCCGAAAATATAGTGCGGATGAGCCTGTCTTCATTTTATAGCGCGCCTTTTTGCCGCAAGCGGCTCCGGTAAACGAGTAACGCCCTCATCCGCGAATGAATGAGGGCAGCGGGCCGGCAGCCATCGCCGGACCGCGTTTCGACATTTCGGCAGCCTGGCTTGCAGGCCCCACGTACTTAGCGCACACCGCGATAAAGCGTCCGAAGGTTGCTGTCGGACACGCTCGAACCGGTGCCAACCGCGCCGCCGTCGCTGCCGCCCACACCCGAATCGTTCGAGATCACGGCGCCTTGCTCCGCTGCGAGCGTTTGAGCGCTCACGCCGCGTTGCGAGGCGGGTGCGCCCGCATCAGGCCGATAGAACGGCGCGGGACCATAGCCGCTTGCGAAGGCGGGAGCCGCAACGGCGGCGGAAACAGCAACCAACAGGGCAGAAATAAGCTTCGTGTTCATGATTCACTCCGATGATGTTCGTAATGTCGGGATGCGCCCGATCGGTAGATCGTTCGTGGCGCTTCGTATTCAACGTTGACGGAATGAAGTGTAAGGATCCGGCCCGCGCAGACAAAGATGCGGAAGCCGACAACACATTTCCTGGAAAACGAACAATCAGGGTGAACCCGGATCCCGATGGTGCGACCCCAATTCGTAAGGCCGACGGAGGCCGGCCGCCGGCAAGCTGGCCTACGACAGCGCGCCGGGCGGGCTGACCGAGGAAGCGTGGGCGAGCAGTTCCTGGTAGCGGCGATAGCTGCCGCAGCGCTGGAACTTGGCGGCATACATCGCCGCATCGGCCTTGTGCAGCAGCTCTTCGGCCGTGGTGCCGTCCGTTGGAAACTCACTGATGCCGATACTCGCGCCCACTTGCACCACTGCCTCGCCCACGCGCAACACCTCGTTCATGGCTTCGACGATGCGTGCGGCGATTTCCACGACAGCATCGGGCGCCTGAGCGTCGGTCACGAGTACGATGAATTCGTCGCCGCCCAGGCGGGCAGCGACGTCGCTATGGCGCAGCGTATTCGTCAGGCGCTCCGCCACCGCCACGAGTGTCTGATCTCCGGCGCGGTGGCCCAACTGGTCGTTGATTTGCTTGAATCGATCGAGGTCGACGAATATCACCGCGAGCGTCGCCCCCGTCTCGGACGCCTTTCGAATCGCGGCGTCGAGCTTATTCATGAAAAGCATGCGGTTCGGCAGCCCGGTCAACGCATCGTGGCCGGCCAGATGCGTCAGCTCGCGCTGTTTCGCATGCAGATCCATCATCTGCAGCTGGATCTCGCGACGCATGCTCGCGAAGCAGCGTGCGAGAATGCCGATCTCGTCCGAACGTTCGACAGGCAGCTTTTCGTTGTCGGGCTGATCGAATACCCGTGTCGCGGCTCGCGCGAGCGTATGCAACGGCTTCGTCAGAGCCCGCGCGAACAGGATGGCGAGCATCAGCGCCAGGAAACTTGAAACAAGCACCATATGCACGATGCGGGTGCCGAGCGCATTGGCGGGAATCAACACGTCCGACAACGGCCGCGTCAAACCGAGAACAACGAAGCCGTTTTCCGTGGAGTCGCCGAAAGGTGTGCGTGTGAAGGCGAAAATCTGCGTGTCGCTTGCTTCGGCAAGCCCGCTCGCCGCAATGCGGCCGGATAGTTGTTCGAACAACGGTTTGGTGGCGGGGAAGCTGTCCTGCATGAGCACGCGGCGGCCGCGTTCGAACCCGAACGTAAGCGAGGGATCGGGGTGCACGAGGAAATCGCCCCATCGGTTGGCCATGTAGACCTGATAGCGCTCGGGCAGATCCCGCGCCAGCCGGCTGAACACCTTGGTGAGGTCCACGTCGATCACGAGCACGCCCGCGTTCGGATTGCCGGGTGCCGCGATGGGCGTGGCTACCCGAACGGTTGGTCTGCCTTCGGCAGCGTGCGTCCCATCCTCCCGATTGATGCCGATAGGAGAGAGATAAATGTGGCCCGGCGCCAACCCGAGCGTATCGAAGACATAAGCGAATTGGCCTTTTTCCTGCAAACCCTCATCGGGCACCACGACGATTCCGCCAGGCGCACGGTCGAGACGGACGCGCTCGAGGCCGTACTCGTCGCGGGAGATCAGGCGAATCTGCAGATAATCGGGGTGATGGAGCATGAAGCTGATGAACACTTGCTGCAGCCGCCTGCGCCGATCGGCAGGCGTATTGCCGGGCGCTGTTGCGCCGGACCCATTGTCTTTCGTGCTCGCCACGGTTGCCGCGGAAGGCATAGCGGCGAGCACAAGTGCATCGTCGGCCACGTCCTTGAGCACGGTCGTGAAGCGTTGCCCGAGCAGCTTCGTCGAAGTAATGAGGTTGCGCCGCGCCTCGTCCGCGAGCATTGCCCGGTTGGCGCGGTAAGCGTAGTAGCCGGTCGCGCCGGAGGCGGCCACCCCGATCGTGGCGACGAGCACCAGCAATTGCGAAGTCAGGCCGAGCTTCATCATTGAAACCGTTGCGGTCGTTCGCCCGACACGATGCGGCGCCACAGTGATTCGCGCTCGTCGATATTCTCCACGGGCCGGGTCCAGTAGAGGTGCGCTCCTGCACCGGCCTCCGAGGCCGGCATGAGGGTATTGGCCAGGCCCTGGCGCTCGGTGAGCAGTGCGCCCACGTGCGGTTCCAGCATGGCGTTGATCCAGGCGTGAGCGAGTTCGTGGTTTCTCGCCCCGCGCGTCATCGCCCAGCAATCGAGCCACGCGAGCGCGCCCTCGTCGGGAATGACGTAGCCGACATCCGCGCCGGCGCGCCGCAGCAGTTCCACCTGCTGGGTGCCGTAATTGCCGAACATCAGCGCCGCCCGGTGCTCGACGAACAATGCCGTCGCCTCTTCCGGCAATGTGTAGAACGTCAGAAGATTGCGGCGCAGTTCGACGAGCCTCAGGGCCACCTTGTGCATTTGTTCAGGCGATAGGTGAAACGGATCGCGATAGCCCAAAGTCAACGCCGTAAATGAGAAATTGTGCTGCGCGCTATTGAAATCGAGCACGCGGCCGCGATAGCGCGGATTCCACAGTTCGCTCATCGAACGCGGCGCGACGGGCACTTGCTTGCGATCGTAGATCAGCCCGATCGAGGAGTATGTGAACGGTATCGCATAAACGCCTCCGTCTCGCACGATTCCGCCAATCGCCTCGCGCTGCCGGAAGGTCGGCAACTGGCGGCGCGTATTGGGAAGCTTCGACAGATCGAGTTGTTGAAGCAGATTCTCTCGCGTATAGCGCTCGATTTCGGCGGTATTCGCGGCAATGACGTCGAACGGCGGCGGAGAACCGGCATGCATGCGCGCTGCCAGCGTCTCGTCCGAGTCGACCATGGTCACTTCCACCTTCGCGCGAAAACGCGTTTCGAACGCTTTGACGACGTCGGCATCGGCATAGCCGGGCCACGCGAGAACTCGTAAGACGTTTCCCGTCTCAGTCGAATCGGACGCGCTCCAAGCCGATTGGCCGGGCACATAAAGCGCGACGAATGAGCAGACCGCCCAAGCGGCGAATGTCCGCCAATGCCGATTGACACGGATTCTCCCGATCAATCCCCGTACGGCGGAATGCAGGTATTGGCTATTCTTGCGCATTCGACTGCCTTTTCCAGACCAGCGACCAGTACCGTCGGCCGACGATGCCATAAAACAAATCTGTCCGCAATCGGCGGTGCCGGCTCAACGTCAGGATTTCACCCCGACGAAACACCAGTCGCGATACGATGTCGTCCGGTCACCGCGTCCACCGCTTCCCATGGCAGGGCGCGGGAGCCACGCAAACACTGGATTTCTCCATGAAGCTGTCCTTCGAAGCCCTTGAAGCGCTTGACGCCATCGACCGTACCGGCACTTTCGCCGAAGCGGCCGAACTGCTGCATCGCGCGCCGTCGTCGCTTACCTACCTTGTACAAAAGCTCGAAAGCGATCTCGACGTCGAACTGTTCGATCGCAGCGGCAGACGCGCGAAGCTCACCCATGCGGGGCGGGTTGTCGTGGAAGAGGGGCGGCGGCTGCTGAACGCCGCCGAGCAGTTGGAGCTGAAGGCACGGCGCATTCAGGACGGCTGGGAAACCGAGTTGCGCCTATGCATCGACGAAATCCTGCCCTTCGATGCGCTATGGCCTCACGTGCATGCGTTCTACGATCTCGAGATGGACACACGCCTGCGGCTGTCCACGGAGGTGCTCGGCGGCAGTTGGGATGCACTCCTCACGCGCCGCGCGGACCTCGTAGTGGGCGCGGCCGGCGACCCGCCGCAGTTGCCTCACATCGTCGCCCGCCCGGTGGGAACGCTGCGCCACGTGTTCGCGGTCTCCCCCGACCATCCGCTCGCACGGCTACCCGAGCCTTTGACGATGGAAACGATCGTCCGCTATCGCGGCGCCGTGATCAGCGATACGTCCCGGGAGCTGCAGCCGCGCTCGATCGCCACGGGCAACGGTCAGCCCGTGATTGCCGTCCCCACGCTCGCCGCGAAGCTCGCGGCTCAATGCGAAGGGCTGGCTGTCGGAACCTTGCCGGAATGCATCGCCCGACGGGCGATCGAAGCAGGCAGGCTCGTCGCTCGGCGCGTGACGAACATGCGCGAGGAAACCTGCTGCTATCTTGCCTGGCGTGACGACGAAGCCGGCCGGGCGCTGCACTGGTGGGTCGAACAACTCGATCGTCCCGATCTGGTCGAGCGCTTCACTGCCCGGATCTGACCGGCTCGCCAGCCTCTCCACTGCGTTGCCGGATGCCGAGCGACGGAACGTACGCCGCCGGTTCATCCATGGCTTCGCCAATCGCCGCGCCGATCGCCTCGCAGTGCCGCCATACTTCGCTCGGCACGCTCGTGAGTTCGCGCCGCAGCGCTCGACGCTCCAGGTAGCGCGTATAAGCGTGCTCGGCGGCCTTGCGTTCGCCATGATCGTCGAGCTGCTGCAGCGCATAGGCGCGCGTGATCTCGAGCAGGCGGTAGCGGGCGGGGGCTCCCTCGCGCTCGCGAACGACAAGCGACTTGGACACGAGGCCCTCCAGTGCATCGAGCACCTCGGCCCTCGAGTAACCCTGCTCCCAGAGCACCTCGCAGGCTGCATCGAACGAGAACCCGTTCGCGAACACCCCGAGCCAGCGCAGCAGGACGCGCTGCGCGCCGTCGAGTAGCCGGTAGCTCCAATCGAGCATCGCCTTCAAAGTCTGATGACGCGGCAGCGCCGTCCTGAAACCGCCGCTCAGAATCGAAAAATGATCGGCGAGATGCGCCGTCAGCACGTCGAGGCCCAACACCGCCGCCCGCGCGGCCGCAAGCTCGATCGCAAGCGGAATACCATCGAGGCGCCGACAGATCAGTGCAGCCAGCGCGAGGCCGAAATCATCCAGCTCGAACCTCGGGTCTCTCGCCTGCGCACGCGCGAGAAAGAGCTGAACCGCGCTGGCCCGCAATATCCCTTCGCGGCCGTCGTCTTCGCCGGGGACGTCGAGCGGCGGCACTTGGTGGAGCCGCTCCTGTTCGATGCGCAGCGCCTCGCGACTCGTGGCAAGCACATGCAGCGTACCGTTGGCCGCCGTCATCGCATCGGCCATATGGGCCGCCATGTCGATCAGATGCTCGCAGTTGTCGAGAACGATCAGCGTGTGCCGGCCCGCCAAGCCGGCGCAGATCGCTGCCAGCGAAACCGGCCGCTCGGCCAGGGCCACGCCGAGCGAGTCCGCAAGGACACCGAGGGCGCTACCCGGGTCCGATGCCGTGGCGAGCGGCACAAACGCCACGCCGTCGGCAAAACGCGCCCTCACGCGCGACGCCACTTCCAACGCGACGCGGGTCTTGCCTATTCCGCCCGCGCCGACCAGCGTGACGACACGCGCCGTATCGAGCGCCGCCACGATGTTGTCGATCGAGCTCTGGCGGCCAACGAGCGTGGATGAGGAAGGGGGCATGCTGCGCGGTATCGCGGCCGGCACGCCCGCTGCCGTCCCCGGCGCGGGCGGCGGCTCGCCCCGAACCCCGAGGAGCCGATAGCCGCGGCCCGGCACGGTGACGATCAGATCGCGGTCCTCCCGAAGCGCCTTGCGAAGCGCCGCAATATGCACTTGCAGATTGTTTTCCTGTACGACGGTGTCGGGCCAGACTTCGCGCATGATCGCCTCTTTCGAGACCAGCGCGCCGCGCGCTTGGATCAATAGCTCGAAGATATCGAACGCGCGGCTGCCGATCTGCACCGCGCCGCCATGGGAACGAATTTCGCGACTTTGCAGAAAGACATGAAGTTGTCCAACCTGAATCATTGCGAGTGCGTCGTTCGGGAGCATTGGCGGGAAATCGAAAAAACCGTCGGCGCATGCGGCGCCGGATCGATGCTAATGCATTCTCGCTTTCGGAAGATTCGAATATTCCGAATCGATATTCGATATTTTCGATCAAAGCCGGCAGTCATCACACAGATCACGCAGCTTCGAGATCGCATCCGCGCCTGACGAGAACGGCCGGGCGCACGACAGAGCTCCATCTCCGGCGCGACACGGTGGTCCCATGCACGCGCCATACTTCAGAACGATTCAGGCCGCGCTCAGGACTTTCAGGCTCCCGGTTGGGTAAGGTACGCGGCAGACCGAAAACCCGCGACGGTTGCGCAAACCCGGTGGCGTACGTATTCACGGGCATCTCTTCGCGTAGCGCAGAAACGTACCCGCGGGCGACGGCCACGCCCTATCGGGCGCGCCCGGCTGCAGCTGCCTCGCATTCCGATTGCGAGGAGCGGCGCGACCGCAGGGCACTGACGTTTTCCGGCGCTCCCCGGGGCCGGCCGCCGGCCGACCTCGACGCGCGCTTCAGTTGGGATACTTTTTATGAATCGCAAACGGGTATGGCTCGCTGCGGGCGGACTGGTTGCCATAGGCATCGCGCTCGCGGTCGGCGTCATGTACGAGCCGGCCATCGCGCCGATCGCCCCGCCGCCCCCCACGGCGTTCGAGCCCACGCTCAAGCGCGAGGGTGCGCGCATCGTCGCACTCGGCGATTGCGCGGTCTGCCACACGTCGAAGAACGGCAAACCGTTCGCAGGCGGGCTGCCGCTCGCGACGCCGTTCGGCACGATCTACGCGACGAACATCACGCCCGACGCCGCCACGGGTATCGGCCGATGGTCCGAGCGCGCGTTTGCGCGCGCATTGCGGCGCGGCATCTCACGCGATGGCCATCAGCTCTACCCCGCATTCCCGTACGTTCACTTCACGCGGATGTCCGACCGCGACATCGCCGCGGCTTACGCCTACCTCATGAGCCGCGAGCCGGTGAGCGCAGCGACGCCCCCGAATCGGCTGATCTTCCCGCTGAACTTCCGCCCATTGGTCGCGTTCTGGAACATTCTGTTCCTCAGGGCAGGCCCGCGCGAGCCAGACGCCGCCCGCGACGCGGAATGGAACAGGGGCAGGCTGCTCGTCGACGGGCTCGGCCATTGCGCCGCGTGCCACTCCCCGCTGAACGCGATAGGCGGCGAAAAACCGGGGTGGGCATTCGACGGCGGCCTCGTCGACGGCTGGGAGGCGCCGCCGCTCAACAGGCTCGCACAGGCCGTCAAACCGTGGACCAAAGCGCAGCTCACCACGTATCTACGCACCGGACTCGCGCCGGAGCATGGTGCCGCAGCCGGCCCGATGCTGCCGGTCACGCGGGAACTGGCCACCGTACCGGTGGAAGACGTCCAGGCCATCGCCACCTACGTCCTGTCGCTGCAACAGAAGGGCTCTGCGGGCAGCGAGAATAGCGAAGGCGCGGGTGGTGCGAACGCCCATGCAGTCGCGGCAGACATGCTTTCAACCGCGCAACGGCAAGGCGCGGTGCTCTTCGCCGCGTCATGTGCCCAATGTCACGGCCCGGCGTCGCCGATGCAGGCGATCGGCCTGCGACCCTCGCTGGCCTGGAGCACGGCGGTGAACGCATCGACACCGCGCAACGCGATTCAGACGATCCGCCACGGCATCGACTGGCACGGCGAAGACGCGATCAACTACATGCCCGCTTTCCGCGACGTCTATGACGACGAGCAGATCGCGAGCCTTGCCGCCTACGTGCGGCAAGCCTACTCGACGAAACCGGCGTGGGCGAATACCGCGGACATGGCGGCCACGCTCGAAAAGGAGGACAGCGCGCGATGATTTCCCTCAACGTGAACGGCGTGCGGCACACGCTGAATCTCGACCCTTCGACACCGCTGCTCTATGCGTTGCGCAACGACCTCGAGCTGAATGGCGCAAAGTTCGGCTGCGGGCTCGGGCAGTGCGGGGCGTGTACCGTCATCGTCGACGACAAACCGGTGTTCTCGTGCCTGCTGCCGGTGAGCGCCATCGGCGAAAGACAGGTCCGCACGATCGAAAGCCTCGGCACGGCCGAGCATCCCGGGCCGCTGCAACGCGCGTTCGTCAGGCATCAGGCGGCGCAGTGCGGCTACTGCATCGCGGGGATGATCATGCGGGCGCAGGCGCTGCTCGAACGCAACCCCAAGCCGAGCGAGGAAGAGATCCGCGCCCACATGTCCCCGAACCTCTGCCGTTGCGGAACCCATATGCGGATACTCGCGGCGATCCGCGAGGCGGTCGGACTCGACGATCCGCATGCCGCACCCGCGGTTATCGAAAAAAAGGCATTGCGATGAGCCGTCAAACGAATGATCCGGCAAGCTGCGTACGAGAAGACACCCTCGACGAGGGCCGCCGCCGCTTCATGATATCGGGGGCCCTCTTCGTCACGTTCACGATGGTGCCGAGCGTCGAGGCGCTGGCGCAGGAAGTGATCGCCGACGAGGGCGCGGCCGTTCACATATCGAAGGCAACCCAGGCGCTCGCCGGCAGCCTCAAGACGAACCCGCTGCTCGATGCATGGATCAAGATTGCGCCGAACGGCGCAGTGACCGTGTTCACGGGCAAGGTCGAGTTGGGCACCGGCGTACGCACCGCACTCTTGCAGGTGGCTGCGGAGGAACTCGACATGAACCCGGCGTCGATCACGTTTCTGACCGCCGATACGGGCGCATCCCCCGACGAGGGACTCACCGCCGGCAGTCATACGATGGCGGACAGCGGCACGGCGCTGCTCAACGCCGCAGCGCAGGTGCGCGACCTGCTCGTTCGCGCGGCGGCGCGCCGCCTCGGCGTGGATGCCGCCACGCTGACGACGAGCAATGCCGTCATCCAGGCCGCCGATGGGCGCACGATGACCTACGGCGAAGCGGTCGGATTCGTGGATCTGCACCGTCAGGCCGCGCCGGACTCCCCCCTCAAGGACCCGACGGCCTTCCGCGTCATCGGTACCTCGTTGCCGCGGCTCGAGATTCCGGCCAAAGTCACGGGCGGCGCGAGCTATGTCCAGGATCTGCGGATGCCCGGCATGCTGCACGCAAGAGTGGTGATGCCGCCGTCATACGACGCGAAGCTCCTCGATTTCGACGAGCGCACGATCCTCTCGATGCCGGGCGTGGTGCGCATCGTGCGCAACGGCAGCTTTCTCGCGGTGGTGGCGCGCGGCGAGTGGCAAGCCGTGACGGCACAGCGGGCGCTTTCGGCAACGAGCCGCTGGACCCCCGGTCGCCCGCTGCCCGATCCCGCCACCGTGCACCACGACCTGAAGCAGCTCGCCACCCGCCAGATCAAGATTGCGGACCAGCACGAGCCGGCCGCGCCGGCGGTAAAAACGCTGAATGCCCGCTTCATCAAGCGCTATCTGATGCACGGCTCGATCGGGCCGTCATGCGCAGTTGCTGTGTCGCGCAAGGGCGAAATGACGGTCTGGACTCACTCGCAAGGCGTCTATCCGCTGCGCGACGCGCTCGCGGAAATGCTCTCGCTGCCGAAGGAGAACGTGCGCTGCATCCACACCGAGGGTTCGGGCTGCTACGGTCATAACGGTGCCGACGACGTGGCCGCACACGCTGCCTTGATCGCCGCCGCCCTGCCCGATCAGCCGATCCGCGTGCAATGGATGCGCGAGCAGGAACACACCTGGGATCACTTTGCGCCGGCCATGGTGACCGAACTGAGCGCGTCGCTCGACGCGCAAGGGAACATCGTCGATTGGAAGTATGCGCTCTGGAGCAGTTCTCACAACGAGCGCATCGTCAATGCAGGCCGGCTGCTTCCCGCACGTATGCTCGAAAAGCCGTTCGTGCCCGCGCCTTCCGAGCCGATGCTGCAACCCGAAGGTGGCGGCGATCGCAACGCCATTCCGCTTTATGCGCTACCGAACGTGTACGTCATGAACAACTTCTCGCCGACGATGCCGCTTCAGACTTCGGCCATGCGCTCGCTCGGTGCGCATACGAACGTGTTCTCGATCGAAAGCATGATGGACGAGCTCGCGCATGCGGCGGGCATCGATCCCGTGGCGTTCCGACTGCGGCACATGCGGGACCCGCGCGCGCGAGAGACGATCACGCTCGCGGCGAAGCAGTTCGGCTGGCCGCGTCCGCCACGCGCACGCAATCGCGGCGTCGGCTTCGCATTCGGCAAATACAAGAACCTGATGGCGTACGTGGCGATGGCAGTGGACATATCGGTGGTGCCGGAAACCGGGCAGGTGACGCTCGAACACGCGCACGTAGTGGTGGATGCCGGCCAGATCGTCAACCCCGACGGAATCCGCAATCAGATCGAAGGGGGCGTGATTCAGTCGGCCAGTTGGACGTTGTACGAGGCGCTGCGCTACGACACCGAGCGCATCCGCAGCTTCGACTGGAGCAGCTATCCGATTCTGCGTTTCCCCGTCGTTCCGAAAAACCTCACGGTGCATCTGATCGACCGCCCAGGCGCGCCGTTCCTCGGCGTAGCGGAAGCATCCATGGGACCGACCGCCGGCGCGCTCGCGAACGCGCTCTTCGACGCGACGGGCAAACGCCCGCGCGAAATGCCAATGGCCGGCGAATCGCTGCGCCGGCAGATCGGAGTCTGACGCGGCCGAGGCGGGGCGGCCGCCGAACCGGGCTGGAAGCGACGGCGTAACAACGCGCGCCCGGTTCGGGCGAAGTCACAATCTGGCCGAGGACGACCATTCCTGCGAGCGATACCGCGTCCGCGCGGGGCGATCCGGGGCTTGCGGCAACCTCACCGCACGCTCGTGAGCCTGCCGCATCAGATCCAACAAGTGCATGAAGCTCGCCCGGGCTTCGACCAGAAACGGCGCGGACAACCGAATGCCACGCCGGTTACCGTCGTGGGACAGAATCCCCAGCCGCTCGGCCCCGTTGAGCACGTTGCGCACGTGCGATTTCGACAGGCCGAGCATCTGCGCGACGGCGCCACCAGTCAGTTCGAGCGGTACCGGCGCATCGACCGGGCTGCCCGCTTCGAGGCAGCCCTGGCAATGCGCGCGCAAGAACGCGTAGGCGATGCGCAAACCGCATTCGTGATCCTCGAACCATTGCCAACGCGGGAACGCGTCGCGACGCTGAGCGATGCCTTCGATGACGAGCAGCGAAGCCCGCACATAGCGTTCGAAATACGACTGGTCGGTTTGCAGGTTGTCCGCGCAGCCGGGCGGCATCACGTCGAGCATTTCCGCCAGCACGAGATGATGGACCAGCCAGTCGCGCAAACCGTCGACGACGCGCGGCCCCGGCACAAGGAATTTCTCGCGGCGGTCCATCGGGTTGAGTTCGACCGACAGCAGCCTCGCGACTTTGGCCACGCCGACGAACGCCGCGAGCGTACGACCGCATCCGGTTTGCGTCTGCAGCCACCGCAAGGTCGGCCTCGGGCCGACGCCCGCCTTCCAGTCGAAGTGCGCGATGACGAGCCGCCCCATTGCATGCGACTGCATCACACGACCGAAAATCTTGTTGATCAGCCGTTCCCCGACGAACAACGCCAGAACCTGATCGGTGTGCCGCATCACCGCGCGCGCGTACAACTCGTCGTCCGGCATCGTTCCCCCGTTTGTCCGTCTGCCTGTTTGCCTGTTTGCCTGTTTGCCTGTTTGCCCGGCCAATACATGCCATTTTTGGACTTGATTGTAATACCGCCCGACTCGAAGATCCGGTTCCGTAGCACAGCGAAAACAAAGAGAACAAGCACGGGGTTATCTCGTTCTTCGAGCATTATCGTACCGGGCGCGTCCGGTACGAACGACACATTCAAGGAGGTCATGTGCCGCTCCAGCCCTTTCATCGATTCACACCGCCCGACATGACGCTGTACAACCTGCCGGAGCGATCTGCCGCGCAACAGGTGGGCACCGAGGTCATCGTCTCCTCCCTCGATGCCGTGCGCGATCCGCTATACCCGTTCGAGGACATTCCGAAGTCGCATCCCGATGCCGTCGAACAGCGCAATCGCATTCGAGAACAGAAGCGCCGGGACGTTTCGCACTACCGAACTTCGCGAAGCCGATGGTGGGAAGTCGCGCATTTCGAGCGCGTGGAAGAAGACCTCGAAAAAAAAATCGTCGTCACCGCGGGTTCGGAAATCGAGCTCACCAGCGAAAGTAAATCGACGCTTACGGCGAAGCTCGGCTTCGAGCTCGGCTATCCCGACATCGCCAAGATCACCGGGGAAATCGAAGCGGGTCTCGAGCTGACCGACACTGGATCGTTCAAAAGAACGGAGAGCCGAACGATCGAACTCAATCAGAAGCTGCGGGGCGGCTATCTCTACTTCTTCTGGCAAACGCTGGAAGCGATCCGGCTCGAACGGCGCCGCTTCGGCATGACCTCTTACGAGCTGGTATCCGAAGTGATTGCACGCTCGCCGGAGGTGGTGCCGGTACGTGTCCAGTTCCGCGAAGCCGATGCTCCCGCCGCCACCGAATGAGCCGACCAAGGAGACGCTATGTCGCAACAACACACACTGGCTCCCGGCGAAGTCGTCCGTTTCGGCACGATGGCCTTTTCCGGACAAACGATGGTCTTCATGCAGAACCTCGACGACAACTACCGAGGCCGCGCGCGCATACGTCCGGTCGGCGCCGAGGTCACCGATCTGTCGCGCAAGTTGCTGGGTAATTCGTTTTACGGCGAATGGGAGGACTTCATTGGACCGAGCCAATTCAAGGAACTGCGGTTCAAGTATGCGGGCGCCATCATGGAAGTCGCCAATATCGGCCATACGCAGTTGAAGGTCTGGACCGATCTCTGAGCGCCGATCGCCCGCGGCTCATTGCCGATTCTTCGATTCAAGGAACACCGTTTACGAGGGCATCATGACATTCAAATTCATTCGCCACGCCACACTCATCGCCTTGTTGTCCGTCGCCTGCACAGCGCATGCCCAGGCAGACCCGGACGCGTGCAAGCAATGGAAGAAGTCGTTCAACGAAACCGCCGCCGACGCCAAGGCGGCGCGGACCAAGCTGAAGACGTATATGCCGAAGGGAAAGAACCCTGAAACCGTCGCGCAATGGAAAGCGAGCGTCGACGACGCCACGTTTCGAAAGATCCTGCCGCTCGTGAACCGGATCGACGAAGCCAACAAGCACGGCAAACGGCTTTTCGATCTGATGCATCAGGGCCGGTGCCCGGCCTGAGGCGCTCGATCCGCGCGGGGCCGGAACGGGGGCGTCGCGACGATGCGGCGCCCTCGCAGTCAAGACTGCGCCGTCTGCCCGGTAGCATTGACGAATGTCGCTCTCACGATGCGTGAGCGACACGCGCGTGGCTGGCAGCTCGGGACTGTGTCATCGAGCAGTACTCTGAGGCGCACCACCGGACGCAATGAGCAACTGGTCGACCAATTCGAGCTTCAGTGGCTTATCGGCACTCAGCTTTTTCTTTTCGATCACGTATTTCCAGCCGCCTCCATTGCCCGGGTTACGGTAGAACGCAACGATCGCCACGAACTTCGTGTCGGCCTGCATCGGCTGAGAAAGGCTGGCCGACGCGCCCGGGTTCAGCACGGAAGCCATGCTTGCCTGCAGGTCCTGTGCGAGCACCGTCCGGTCGTTGTTCAGGAGATCCTCATACGAGGCGCCGTCAAACATCGCCCGGTCCTTGAGCTGATACACGCGCACGGCGACCGACGTCGCACGGCCCGCGTCGTCCGGATTCAACGCTTCGCGGGCGGACAGATCGACGTCGAGCACCTTGACCTGCTTAAAAAAAACAGCGTGATAGGCACTCGATGAGGCGTCGGAGACGGACTGCCATGCGCCGCAGGCCGACAGCAGCAGGACTGATGCAGCGGTTGAGATGGCGCAACGGATGGACATTGAGACTCCTTGGTTAGACATGGCTTGGCGTAAGGTGTGGATTGGGTTCGAGCGTGGGGAACGCTTCGTACACGCCGAGCGCAATGTTGATCAGGCGCGCATCGTCGGCAGGCAGCACGGTGGTCCACCCGAGGCGCGGCGCCGGTCCTGCTGGCGACGATCCGACGGTGGGCTGCGGCGCCAGCCGCGAGGAAATCTCCATGCGCAGGTGCACGTCGGCCTTCACACCCATGTACAACTGGACGAACGCGATCAGCTCGCGATTCAACCATGCGCCGGGCAGAAGATCATGAGCCTGCCGCGCGTCGACCGGCCGCAGCGTGACGCGCACCGCGCGATTGCGATAGGTCATCTTCCGGCCAAGCACGTAGCCTCCTCCGAGCCCCTGGCGCCCGCCAGGATCCGACACGGGGTTCCGACTCGCGGACGCCAGCGGCCGCTGTTGTCCCGTGCGCGTCGTTGTCGGGAAGAATTCATCGACACGCACGCCGGCCCCCGGTACGGCGAGCGCGACGACGCCTGCGAGCCCTTCGGACGTACGCGTGCGCTGGATCAGCAGCGCCAGCAGCGCCAGCATCCGCGAATCGGGCACTCCCGCACGCCCTGGCTTGTCGCCCCACCCGAAACCGGCCAGGCACAGCAGGTTGCGCGAATGCACGTCGCTTCCGCCAGGACGGAAACTTTCCGGGTAGCGGTACTTTTTCCACGCGCGGTACAGCAGTGTGACGAAACGATGGTTGAACTGGTCAAGAAACGCCTCGACGACATCGTGCCCCTCCTCGCGCAGCACGATGTCGTCGATCATGTGCGAAGGCATCGCCGCATCGACGCCATAAAGACCCATGAACGTCGTGCGCACGGTCGGCGGCACATCGGGGCGCTCGTCGTCGAACTCTACGGATGCGATCTCGCCGGCAGGGAAACCAATGCGCGGGCGCGGCCGGAAGCGTACGGGCTCATGCGCTGCCGTATCGCGCGTGCCGAAGCCCGGCATGCCCCCTGAAAGCGCGTCCTCCCCGTCGAGCGTCGTTTCTCCGGAGCGCAGAGCGCCGGATATGCGCACCTCGATCAGCCGGCATAGCTGCATGAAGTTCATCTGAGGCG